>NZ_CP084580.1:622675-934013 GCF_021869765.1 Chryseobacterium sp. MEBOG06
CCAAATTTGTGATCGAAAGAAAAGACCATCCTTATTTCAGGGATATGGTTTTTGAAGAAATGAAAAGTTTCTTCGAATATCAGGTTCTCCCTTATCAGGAAGCAAAAGATGCTGAAATCAATTTCATCGGCTCTATCGCCTATTATTATGAAAATATACTACGTTCTGTAGCTACAGAACTTAATTTGAATGTGGGACATGTTGTTCAGAAACCAATTGAAAGTTTAGTAGATTACCACATTAAATATATCCTTTAACAAAAAACGAAATTTTATGTCAAGTAAAAACCATCGCGACGAAAAGAACTTTAGTCAGGCCGCGTTAGATTATCATAAAGCAGAACCCAAAGGAAAAATTGAAGTAATCCCATCAAAGCCGCACTCTTCTCAAAGAGACTTGTCGTTGGCTTATTCTCCGGGAGTAGCTGTTCCTTGTATGGAAATTCATGATAAGCCGGAAACGGTTTATGATTATACAGGAAAAGGGAACCTGGTTGCGGTTATTTCTAATGGTACAGCGGTACTTGGATTAGGCGATATCGGCGCTGAAGCTTCAAAACCTGTAATGGAAGGAAAAGGACTTCTGTTCAAGATCTTTGCAGATATCAACGTTTTTGATATTGAGATCGATGAAAAAGACCCGGATAAATTTATTGAAATTGTAAAAGGAATTGCTCCTACTTTTGGAGGAATCAACCTTGAAGATATTAAAGCTCCTGAAGCATTTTATATCGAACAAAAACTTAAAGAGGAGTTGAATATTCCTTTGATGCATGACGACCAGCACGGTACGGCTATTATTTCAGCAGCAGCATTGATCAACTCACTGCAGATTGCCAATAAGAGCATTAGTGAGGTGAAAATGGTGGTCAACGGAGCAGGAGCGGCAGCTATTGCCTGTACTAAGCTTTATATTTCATTAGGATTGAAAAAAGAAAACGTCCTGATGTGCGACAGTAAAGGTGTGATCAACCACAAAAGACAAAACCTTACCCCGGAAAAATTAGACTTTATTGCACAGACAGATATTGAAACATTGGAAGATGCTGTAAAAGGATCCGATGTTTTCGTTGGATTGTCCAAAGGAAATGTGATGACTCCGGAAATGTTGTTGAGCATGACTGAAAACCCTATCGTTTTTGCTTTAGCAAACCCTGATCCGGAAATTGCTTATGACCTTGCCCTTGAAACCCGTAAAGATGTGATCATGGCAACAGGAAGAAGTGACTATCCTAACCAGGTAAACAACGTATTAGGATTCCCTTATATTTTCCGTGGTGCATTAGATGTACAGGCTACAGGAATCAACGAAGAAATGAAATTAGCTGCGGTACATGCCATTGCTGATCTTGCAAAAGAACCTGTACCGGAAGCGGTAATTCTAGCATATAATGTGAAGAGCCTACAGTTCGGAAGAGAGTATTTCATTCCAAAACCATTTGATAACAGACTGATCACAAAAGTATCAAGTGCTGTTGCAAAAGCAGCTATTGAAAGTGGTGTTGCCAGAAAATCAATTACTGATTTTGAAGAATATGAGCACCAGCTTTTGGATAGAATGGGAAGAGATGAGAAGTTGGTAAGAATGATGCAGAGCCGTGCAAAATCAAACCCGAAAAGAATTACTCTTGGAAATGCTGAAGAATACAATGTATTGAAAGCTGCTCAGATTCTTTATGAAGAAGGAATTGCCTATCCAAGCCTTCTGGGAGATAAGAAATACATCCAGGAGCAAATGGAGCGTTACGGAATCAATCTGGATGTTCCAATCATTGATCCAAGTGATGACGATCAGAAAGAAAACAGAAAGAAATACAGAGAAACCCTTTGGAAACTTCGCCAGAGAAAAGGCATGAACGAGTACAAAGCTAAGAGATATGTCCGCCAGAGAGACTATTTCGGACCTTTGATGCTGAGACATGGTGATACAGATGGTCTTATCATAGGATTCTCTAAAAACTATACCTCAGTACTACGTCCTGTTTTAGAAGTTATAGAAAAGGATAAAGGAGTAGATAAAGTAGCGGCAATGATGATGATCCTGTCTGAGAAGAAGCCTATTTTCTTTGCAGATACCTCCATCAATCAGAATCCTACTGCAGAAGATCTTGTGAATATCGCTAAAATGGCAGAGTTTACAGTGAAATCTTTCGCAATCGAACCGAGAATTGCAATGCTGGGATTTGAAAACTTTGCAGCAATTTCTGAAACATCCAAGAAAGTAGCTAAGGCAGTGAGTATCCTTCATGAAAAATATCCTAAAATGATCGTAGATGGTGAAATTCAGCCGGATTTTGCAATGAATGCAGACCACCTTAGTGATTATCCTTTCTCGAAATTAGGAACAACACCAGCCAATACATTCATATTCCCGAATCTGGAAAGTGCTAATCTTTCTTACAAAATTATCAGAGGAATGAAAGTAGCACAGGTAATTGGACCAATCCTGATGGGACTAAAACAACCGGTACATGTACTTCAGATGCGTTCAAGCGTAGACGAGATTGTAAACCTTGCTACCGTTGCAGTTTTGGATGCTCAGAGAAGAGAGAAAAAATAAATCAGAAAAACTGGAAGAAAATATCTGAAAATCAGAAATATTTATTCAGTTTCTTAATGTTCAGAAAATAGCACTTTCATCAGTGTTGATATACTAAAGACTCCATATTTTGGAGTCTTTTATTTTTTATGTTAATTCCTTGAATTCTTAGTTAAAATTTAAGTTAAAAGGCATTCGTGCATGAAATGAAAATATTAATTAGTTTAAATTGCTATATTTGGGAGTTTTAAAAATTAATAATGATATTTTCTTTACAAGGCACTGTTCAAGAACTTACGCCTACCTACGCTGTTATCAATGTACAGGGAGTTGGTTACTACGTGGGAATCAGTTTAATGACCTCACAAATGCTGGTTTTGAATCAGCAGACCTTTTTATTTATCCAGCAGATCATCCGTGAAGATGCTCATCTTCTCTTCGGATTTAACACACGTTCAGAAAAAGAGATGTTTAATCTGTTAATAAGCGTTAATGGTGTAGGAGCTGTTTCTGCGCTTATTCTGCTGTCTACATTAAGCCTCGACGAGATTGCATCAGCGATACTTTCAAGTAATAGTGCATTGATTCAGAAAGCAAAAGGAATCGGTGCAAAGACTGCTGAGAGAATTATTGTTGATCTTAAAGATAAGGTGCAGAAATTCAGTGATCCTGCCGCGAATATTTCTGTCTTGGTAGATAATAAAATCAAGGAAGAATCGTTATCTGCATTAGAAGTTTTAGGAATTCCTAAACGTACCAGCGAGAAGATTGCCGATAAAATATTAAAGCAAAACCCTGGCATATCGGTAGAAGAATTGGTGAAACAAATTTTAAAAAACATTTAACATTTGGTGGCGAATAATAAGCATTTTAACATATTTTTGTTCCTTTCGTTTCTGTGTATGTCCGTCAGTGCCTTTGCACAGCAGACACAAAAAGATACACTGATCATACGAAAACAATACGAAGTGGCTGACCCTACGAGGCAGGAAGCCTATTACGATATAAAAACAGGGATGTATTATATATATCCTAAAATTGGGAACACCATCACAGGTCCTCCAGTTGCTATGTCTCCGGAAGAGTATAAAGAATACATGCTCGCCGCTCAGACAAAAGCATACTATAAAGAGAAATCTGAAAAATATAACCTTCTTTTCAGAAGAGACAGATCAGACGCCAGAAAACAAGGGTTGATTCCATCCCTGATGATCAATAATAAACTGTTCGAAACCATCTTCGGTGGTAATAAAATCGAAATTATCCCCTCAGGATACGCCTCTCTTGACTTTGCCGGACTTTACCAGAAAATAGACAACCCGATGATCCTGCCACAGAACAGGACCAGTTTTACCTTTGATATTGATCAGAGAATTCAATTGGGATTATTAGGTAAAGTGGGGGAGAATCTTCAGCTGAAAGCTAATTATGATACCCAGAGCGGATTTGCTTTTGAAAACAGGATGAACCTTGTCTGGCAGGCAAAAGGAAGCTGGAAAGATCTTCAGAGTAAAGGTCTTGGAGATATTGATAAACCTAACGCGGGAGGAGAAGATAAGATTATTAAAAGAGTTGAATTCGGTAATGTAACTATGCCGCTTTCAACAAGTTTGATCCGTGGCTCGCAGTCTTTATTTGGGGTGAAGACAGAATTCCAGATGGGGAAAACCTATGGAACAGTAGTTCTTTCCCAGCAGCAGGGAGAAGCCCGGAATATTGTAGTACAGGGCGGCGGGGTAATGAATAACTTTAAAGTTAATGCAATTGACTACGAAGAAAACCAGCACTACTTTTTAGGACATTATTTCCTGAACAAATATGATGATGCCTTACTTAATTACCCACAAATCAATTCCACCATTAATATCACCAGATTAGAGGTATGGGTACTTGATCAGGGGAACAGTAATCTGGCCTATCAGAAAAGTGTGGTCGGTATTAGGGACTTAGGAGAATTTGCAGGAGGTGCCACCTTACCAGATAACTCATTAAACGGATTATATGATGCTGTATCATCTGCAGCAGGAACCAGAGAAGCAGGGAAGAATTATGGTACTATTTTCCAGGGGCAGACTTTTCCGGGAACTACAACACCATACGATAATGGAGAAGAATTCATTTATAATACAAAAGCGAGAAAACTTAATGCTAATGAATTTACATTTCAGCCGCAGTTAGGATACATTTCATTAAACCAAAAACTTAATGATAACCAGCTTTTAGCGGTTTCATATTCATATACCGTAAACGGAAGCAATAAAGTATATAAAGTTGGTGAATTCTCGGAAGAGAGCCCGGTATTGATTACTAAAGTACTTAGGGTAAACAATAGAGTGAATACAGATTCTCCGATGTGGGACCTGATGATGAAGAATATCTATTCCATAGATGCCGGACAGGTGTCACAGGATGGTTTCATTCTTAATGTATATTACAGGGATCAAAAAACAGGAGGTAAAGTAAACTATCTTCCAGATACCGTTGTAAAAGACCAAAACTTATTGAAGTTGCTTAACTGGGACCGTCTTAATATGAATGGAGATATTCAGAATAACAAAGATGGAAGTAAGGGAGATGGTATTTTTGACTTTGTCAGCGGGATTACAGTCAGGCCGGAAACAGGAAGGATTATCTTCACCAAAGTACAGCCTTTTGGTAATTATATGCAAAAGGTATTAGGAGGAACTTTTGACCCTCAGTATGTTTTCCAGGATCTTTATACCAAACAAAAGCAATATGCTACTTCCAGTAACCTGGCGCAGAGGTATACCATGGAAGGCCGATACAAAGGTGTTCAGGGGCAAGGTATTTCGCTTGGAGCAGTAAACGTTCCTCAGGGGTCTGTAAAAGTATCTGCAAATGGAGTACAGCTTACCGAAGGGGTAGACTATACTGTAGATTATATGCTGGGTACGGTGACGATCATCAATGAGAATGTAAAACAGTCTGGACAAGCAATCAATATTGCATTAGAAAATCAATTGACCTTTAATACCCAAAGAAAAAGATTCTTAGGATTAAACTTAGAAAGAAGGTTCAATGAACATTTTATATTAGGAGGAACAGTAGTTAATTACTCGGAATCCCCATTGACCCAAAAAGTAAACTTTGGGCAGGAAGCGGTGAATAATACAATGGCAGGGATTAACCTGATGTATAACAATCAGGCACCTTACCTTACCAGATTTGCGAATAAGCTTCCTATGATAAAGACTGAAGCTCCTTCCAATATCAACTTTAAGATGGAAGCCGCCTATCTACTGCCAGGATTAAATAAAGGGACAAACAACCAGTCTTATATAGATGACTTCGAACAGACGACCTCTAAAATTTCATTAAAAGAACCGGCAGCATGGAGTTTGGCTTCAAGACCGGAAAAAAATAAACTTCCACCATTTAATATTGTTCCCGCTAATGATGATTTAACGAGCGGCTATGGAAGAGGACTATTATCATGGTATAATATTGATCCGCGATTCTGGGGTGTAGGAGGAAAAGCTCCTGCAGGAATTACTCCGCAGTCGGTGTCTAACCATGCATCAAGAAGAGTACAGTATTCGGAAATTTATAACAACAGAGATTTTGTTGCAGGAGAACAGACCTTTACCAATACCTTTGATATCTCTTATTATCCTCAGGAAAGAGGCCCTTATAACGTGAATGCGGCAACAGAGCAGGCACAGAGCAGATGGGCGGGGATTATGAGATCCATCAGTGTTCCAAACTTTGTTACCTCAAATATCGAATATGTTGAATTCTGGATGATGGACCCTTATGCAGATGGTAATAAGTTGGGTAATAATCCAAAACTTTTATTACACCTTGGAAATGTTTCCGAAGATATATTGAAAGATGGAAAGATGCAGTATGAGAATGGCCTTCCTACTCCGGGATCACCATCATCTACAACAAATTCAAACTGGGGAACACAGCCAAAGCAGCCACCTATTCTGTACGCATTCTCCACAGAAGGAGATGATAGAAAAAGACAGGATGTAGGATACGACGGTTTAAGTTCAGATCAGGAATCTATGAAATTCGGAAATACATTTGTGAACCCGGTGACTAATATAGCAGACCCGGCAGTAGATGATTTCGTGTTCTATCTTTCTGATAAATTTACAGGAAGCCAGGCAGCATCTATTATTCAGCGTTACAAGTATTTCAGAAACCCGGATGGAAACTCAGAAGCAAATTCACTGAATGTGGCTTCACAAACTCCTGATTCAGAAGACATTAATAAAGACTATAATCTTGATCAGACTGAAAGCTATAACCAGTATGTGGTAAAATTAGATCAGGCTAGTTTATCATTGACTGCAGATAATAATATCGTAGATGTAAAAACAGTTAAAGCCAGCTTTCAAAACGGACAGTCTGCAGATGTCAAATGGTATTTGTTTAGAATTCCTGTTTCTAAATTTGATACAAGTGAAGGAACCGGAAATGCTTCTGTATTGAACAATGTAAGATTTGCAAGACTAATGTTAGCAGGATTTGAACAAACCTCTACATTAAGATTTGCAACAATGGACCTTGTAAGATCAGACTGGAGAAAATATCCTAAGAACCTTGCCATGTACAAAACAGGGGGTGCAGATCCGGCAGAAGACGAAGGAAGTACAGAGGTGGATACATCTAATCTTGAAGTAGGAAGTGTGAATATCGAAGAAAATTCCTTAAATCAGCCACCGTATGTTTTGCCTCCGGGGATTGATAGACAGGTGTTGAGCGGTAATGCCGGAGCACAGAGACAAAATGAAGCTTCGTTGTATATGAAAACCGACAAGCTTGCAAATGGCCAGGCAAGAGGTGTATTTAAAAATACATCTCTGGATATGAGAAGATACAAGAGACTAAAGCTTTTTGTTCATGCTCATGATCCTGAGAATAGAGATCCTCAAGTGGGAGCCATAGATCCTAAAACAAAGTTCTTTATTCGTTTTGGAACAGATGCTACAGATAACTACTATGAATATGAAGCTTCTTTGCATCTGACTTCAACTACAGCAACGGCTCCTTTGGAAATCTGGCCATTAGAAAATGATGTAGATTTTGAAATTCAGAATTTTGTGGATGCAAAAATCAGAAGAGATAAATCCAGTGCAAAAATTACAGATAGAACTCTTGATAACGTTTTAGACGGAGGGGTAAACTCTAAAAAGATTTATATCAAGGGTCGTCCAAGTTTAGGAAACATTTCAACTATTGTAATTGGTGTTAGAAATGGAATAGAAAGAGGAGGAACTGTAACCAACCTGGACAGAATTCTTTGGGTAAACGAAATCCGCCTTTCTGAAATCGAAAATGACGGAGGATATGCAGGAAATGCTAGCTTGAATTTCAACTTGGGAGATTTTGCTACCGTGAATGCAAATGCTTCCTACACATCAGTAGGTTTCGGAAATATAGACTCAAAACCTGCAGAGAGAAACCAGTCTACACAATCTGCTTTCAGTATCAACACAGCAGTTAATGTAGATAAATTCCTTCCGGAGAAGACAGGGGTGAAAATTCCTGTAAACTATTCCTACTCGCAGACCATTGAAGATCCAAAATACAATCCTCTGGATACCGATGTGGAGTTCAACAAAGCAGCCAACAAAGAACAGCTTAAGAAAGTGGCAAGAACTTATACGCAGCAGAGAAGTATTGGTGTTGTTAATATGCATAAAGAAAGGGTGAACCCTAACAAAAAACCTAAATTCTATGATATTGAAAACGTATCGGTAACTGCTGTTTATAACGACGATTATTTCAGAGATATTTACACCAAAAGAAATTACAGACAATATCTGAGAGGATATATTGATTACAACTATACTTTCAAACCTTGGGTATTGAAACCTTTCAATAAAATGATCAGCGATACCGCGAAATCAACGAAGTATCTGAGATGGGTTAAAGAATTTAACTTCAATCCTATTCCTACAAGATTATCTTTCAGAACTGAAATTGACAGGAATTATAATGAACTTGAGTTTAGAAATGTAGAAGCTATTTTAAATGGAAATGCAGGAAGTGACTTTGATGCGATCCGAAACAGAAACTTCTATTTCGGATGGCAGTATGGCTTAGGATTCAACTTTACAAAGTCATTAAAGCTGGAAATCAATTCAGCGACCAGAACCCTTAATGATAATCTTGATGCCAATGCTATGGATAGTAAATCTATCTTCGGTAACGTATTCAGATCAGGAAGACCGGTATTATATAACCACAGAGTGCAGTTAAATTACAGACTTCCGTTCCAGTATCTTCCTTATTTGGATTTCATTGATGCTGAAGTAGGATACGGATTTACATACAACTGGAATGCAAGATCTACCTCTTTACTAAGCTTTGTAGATCCGGAAACAAACAAATCTGCCAGTTTAGGATCTATAGGTCAAAATACCAATATGATTCAGGCTACAGCATCAGCGGATCTGCCTAAATTCTTTGGACAGTTTAAATATTTTAAAAATATAAATGCCAAACTCCAGAAGCGTAAGCAGGAAATGGATTCCCTGAATAATGTCTATACAAAGCAGTGGGAAAAGAACAGATACAGATATAAGAGTTATAAATTTAAAAATAAACTTTCAGTACTTGAGAATGCAGCATTTTTCCTGACTTCGTTCAAACAGTTGAACGTGAGTTATACCGAAAATAACGGGACAGTACTTCCGGGATTAATCTCTGCGCCCAACTGGTATGGTTATGGACAGACGTTAGGAGGTCCTACCATAGGATTCCTTTTAGGATCACAGGCTGACATCAGAAGAACAGTGATGGAAAATGGATGGGTAAGTGATTCCAAATATATGACAGATGCCTATGTAAGAATGTCAACAAAAGAATTAAGAGCAGACTTACAAATGATGCCGTTGAACGACTTCCGAATTGATCTTAACGTCTTGCATACCTATAACAGTAACTTCTCACATACAGGATTCAATTATACCAATAATGGAGTTCCGGATCCGGACTTTACATTTGCCAATGAGATGGTGACATATTCCAACAGTACAATGCTTCTAAGCTCATCATTTAAAGATGGACAGGCAATTTACCAGGCAGTCAGAGAAAATGCAAGAGCGCTTTCACAGCAGCTTGGAGGCCCTGGTGCTATATTAGATAATGATGGCTTTGCTAAACATTATAGTATTGGTAATGCCTATGTACTGATTCCTGCCTTTAGAGCTGCGATGGAAGGAAAATCTGTTACACCAATGGGTAACCCTAAAAAATCAGGATTCCCATTACCAAACTGGAGAATTACTTATTCGGGACTTAAGAATATTCCCATTATTAGCGGGCAGTTTACGAAGTTTGATATTTTACATGCTTATACAGCTACCTATACAGCTACAGGAATCCAAAGCAATGTGGATTATCATGGCAATGCAGGGGGATATTATCAGACAGTAGACAATACAGGAGCTATAATCAAAAATGATGGAGATAAGATCAATCCTTACACATTTGCTCAGGTAGGATATGTAGAGTCTTTCTCACCGCTTATTGGAGTAGATGTTACCATGAGAAACAATATGCAGTTCGGGTTGCAGTACAATAAGACCAGAATGACAGTGCTTGGATTGGTAAACCAGACACTTACTGAAGATGCCAATACAGAATATGTCGTAAGACTTGGATATATCATCCGAAACTTCAGACTGGGAACAGCCAACGTAAGAGGAAGAGGTACCAGAGGAAAAGGAAGTGATCTTAATATCAGAGGTGATATTTCATTAAGAGACAGTAAAACCAGCATTATGAATATTCTGTTAAATGATTCCCAGATTACAGGAGGACAAAGACTCATGAATATAAAGCTTTCTGCTGATTACAATGTTTCAGAAAATCTGAACCTCAGAGTATTCTATGAACAGATGACCTCCAAATATAAGATATCAACAGCATTCCCGTTATCTACAATCAGAGCAGGGATTTCTGCCACATTTACATTCGGAGATTCCGGAGGCGGATTCTAAAATGTCATAAACTTAAAAGTCCTTCAGTTTTGAAGGACTTTTTTTATATCCAATATTTGAAGCTACTATATTTTTGAATACATTTGTACAAAATAAAAATTTAAAAATGAACACACCATCAGAATTAAAGTACACCAAAGATCACGAATGGATCAAGATTGAAGGTAATGTAGCTACAATCGGTATTACAGACTTTGCTCAGGGAGAACTTGGAGATATCGTTTATGTAGATATAGATACTGTAGACGATGATCTTAATGCAGGAGATGTTTTCGGAAGTGTAGAAGCAGTAAAGACTGTTTCAGATTTATTCTTACCTATTGCAGGAAAGGTTATTGAATTTAATTCAGAATTAGAAAACCAGCCAGAACTGTTGAATACAGAACCTTACGGAGACGGATGGATCATTAAGCTAGAAATTGCTGATGGAGCAGATCAGTCTGAATTGCTTTCTGCAGAAGAGTACCAGGCTATCATTGGATAAAATTTCAAAAATATTTAGTAAGATATTGCCCATTTATTGGGCATTTCTTACTTACATGCTTCTCAAGCCCGGAGAAGAAAATCATGAGTATTGGTTTATGTTCAGCGGTATAGACAAAGTGTTGCACTTAAGCATATTTGCTGCTTTGGGATTCTCTTTTATTGCTGCATTTCCCAAAATAAAGTTCTCGTACTTTTTCCAGATCATCCTTATATACGCCTTCCTTACAGAAATCTTACAAGAAGAAATGGGTCTGGGAAGATCTATGGAAACCCTGGATCTCGTAGCAGACACTATCGGTTGCCTCATAGGTTACTATACCTATAAAATATTAATCAAACGATTTTTCTGATCATCCCATTTAAGAAAGATAAAAAGTCCATCCTTTACAAACTTTCGGGATATAAAAATTTCCCAACTCTAAAAAATCATAAGGAGCTTTTTCCCGCTATCCACTCATACTCCTCACGCCAGCTTTGCCTACAGCCGAATCTTAAGGCTTTCCAATCCATGTTGCGGGGTAACCGTTACTATCGGGGCTAGAATAGTAATCCAATTAAGATATGGAACTCAGAACAAACCATTCCTCTCCCAAAATAACTTTAGCAAAAACTATCAAGTATACTCTCTTCAGTTCAGATTCTGATCTATTGTACTTTATCCAGCAATAAATGATGAGGTTCTATATTATAATATAGACAAGGAAGACCTTTCTAATAAATAAAAAGGAGACAAAACAGCCCTACAAGACATCCAAAAATATAATTTCACAATTGTGGATAACTCTAGGATTCTTTTAAAGCCTTTTGTATAAGATCTTTATGCTTATATTTTTCCACAAAACGGAATCTATTTAAACTTTATGTTAAATAAGTTTGCTGTGTAAGGTATAAGTTTCTATCTTTGCCCCACTGAAAAACGAAAGGGATTCGGTAAGCGCAGAAGGGCTTTTAGATAAGCAGAAACAGTATACTTTAAATAGAGAAGATCTGGAAATAAACTTTAAAATTTTAGATAATAAAATTTGTGAGTTAAAAAGAAGTTCTTATCTTTGCAGTCCCAAATAGGGGAGCGCAGGAGTATCGGGATTGAGGTTAAGGAAGGGAGTTAAGGTTACTTAAAAAACTTTAAATTTTTCTTTCAAAACATTTGGTCATAACGAAATAAAGTTTTACTTTTGCACTCGCAAATATGGAGCGCCACTGACAGAAGAGAGTGCTTCATTAAAAAGCGGAAGATATAAAGATCATTGACATACAATATAACAACCAAGTAAGGAAAAAACTAAAGCGTCAAAACTTTGAGTGAGTCAGACAAACATACAATGGAGAGTTTGATCCTGGCTCAGGATGAACGCTAGCGGGAGGCCTAACACATGCAAGCCGAGCGGTATTGTTTCTTCGGAAACGAGAGAGCGGCGTACGGGTGCGGAACACGTGTGCAACCTGCCTTTATCTGGGGGATAGCCTTTCGAAAGGAAGATTAATACCCCATAATATAAGAGACGGCATCGTTTTTTATTGAAAACTCCGGTGGATAGAGATGGGCACGCGCAAGATTAGATAGTTGGTGAGGTAACGGCTCACCAAGTCAACGATCTTTAGGGGGCCTGAGAGGGTGATCCCCCACACTGGTACTGAGACACGGACCAGACTCCTACGGGAGGCAGCAGTGAGGAATATTGGACAATGGGTGAGAGCCTGATCCAGCCATCCCGCGTGAAGGACGACTGCCCTATGGGTTGTAAACTTCTTTTGTATAGGGATAAACCTAGATACGTGTATCTAGCTGAAGGTACTATACGAATAAGCACCGGCTAACTCCGTGCCAGCAGCCGCGGTAATACGGAGGGTGCAAGCGTTATCCGGATTTATTGGGTTTAAAGGGTCCGTAGGCGGATCTGTAAGTCAGTGGTGAAATCTCACAGCTTAACTGTGAAACTGCCATTGATACTGCAGGTCTTGAGTGTTGTTGAAGTAGCTGGAATAAGTAGTGTAGCGGTGAAATGCATAGATATTACTTAGAACACCAATTGCGAAGGCAGGTTACTAAGCAACAACTGACGCTGATGGACGAAAGCGTGGGGAGCGAACAGGATTAGATACCCTGGTAGTCCACGCCGTAAACGATGCTAACTCGTTTTTGGATTTTCGGATTCAGAGACTAAGCGAAAGTGATAAGTTAGCCACCTGGGGAGTACGTTCGCAAGAATGAAACTCAAAGGAATTGACGGGGGCCCGCACAAGCGGTGGATTATGTGGTTTAATTCGATGATACGCGAGGAACCTTACCAAGGCTTAAATGGGAAATGACAGGTTTAGAAATAGACTTTTCTTCGGACATTTTTCAAGGTGCTGCATGGTTGTCGTCAGCTCGTGCCGTGAGGTGTTAGGTTAAGTCCTGCAACGAGCGCAACCCCTGTCACTAGTTGCCATCATTAAGTTGGGGACTCTAGTGAGACTGCCTACGCAAGTAGAGAGGAAGGTGGGGATGACGTCAAATCATCACGGCCCTTACGCCTTGGGCCACACACGTAATACAATGGCCAGTACAGAGGGCAGCTACACAGCGATGTGATGCAAATCTCGAAAGCTGGTCTCAGTTCGGATTGGAGTCTGCAACTCGACTCTATGAAGCTGGAATCGCTAGTAATCGCGCATCAGCCATGGCGCGGTGAATACGTTCCCGGGCCTTGTACACACCGCCCGTCAAGCCATGGAAGTCTGGGGTACCTGAAGTCGGTGACCGTAACAGGAGCTGCCTAGGGTAAAACAGGTAACTAGGGCTAAGTCGTAACAAGGTAGCCGTACCGGAAGGTGCGGCTGGAACATCTCATTTTAGAGCGTCTTTAGACGATAAACAAAATTAGTATCGCAAGATACATGCACTTACTTAAAGAGAAGCTTTAGTTTTTTATTTGGTTGCTATATATATAATAATACAAAACCCACTAGAAATTAGTATAGGGATTGAGAGAGACAAGGATGAAGATAAAAGAGTCAGTTAATCTGGTATCTGTTATCTGAATTTAGTCTGACAGACAGTCTCGTAGCTCAGCTGGTTAGAGCGCTACACTGATAATGTAGAGGTCGGCAGTTCGAGCCTGCCCGAGACTACTAATTAAAAAGACGGGAAGATGAAAGAGCCAAGAGGCGAGATGTAAATCTTGAATCCAGCATCTTTAATCTCTTAGTCTACTAGAGGGGGAATTAGCTCAGCTGGCTAGAGCGCCTGCCTTGCACGCAGGAGGTCAAGGGTTCGACTCCCTTATTCTCCACAGTTTTGGATGACTGATTTAAAAGTTACGAATGGAGCCAAAAACAACATTTGTTCATCAGTTTGAAGAGAAGACATTAAGATCATTGACATTAACGGTAAAGACATCACAAAGAGATAACCGAGCACTTTCGAGTGCCGAGTTTATAAAAATATCGATAAATTTAATTTATCAAAAAATACTGAACTAATATAATTATTAGGAAAGAAATCGTTAAGGGCGTATGGCGGATGCCTAGGCTTTCAGAGGCGACGAAGGACGTGGTAAGCTGCGAAAAGCTGCGGGGATTGGCACACACGAATTGATCCGCAGATGTCCGAATGGGGCAACCCGGCTGGTTGAAGACCAGTCACCTCGTAAGAGGAGCAAACCCGGAGAACTGAAACATCTAAGTACCCGGAGGAAAAGAAATCGAAGAGATTCCGTAAGTAGTGGCGAGCGAAAGCGGATTAGCCCAAAAGCTGATATATGTTTAATAGAATGTTCTGGAAAGAACAGCCGTAGCGGGTGATAGCCCCGTATATGAAAGGCATATTTGAGTGATAAATGAGTAGGGCGGGACACGTGAAATCCTGTCTGAATATGGGGGGACCATCCTCCAAGGCTAAATACTCCTGAAAGACCGATAGTGAACAAGTACTGTGAAGGAAAGGTGAAAAGCACTTCGAATAGAAGGGTGAAATAGAACCTGAAACCGTACGCCTACAAGCGGTCGGAGCACCTATATGGTGTGACGGCGTGCCTTTTGCATAATGAGCCTACGAGTTAATTTTACTAGCGAGGTTAAGGTATTAAGTACCGGAGCCGGAGCGAAAGCGAGTCTGAATAGGGCGTATAGTTAGTAGGATTAGACGCGAAACCTTGTGATCTACCCATGGGCAGGTTGAAGCTCTGGTAACACAGAGTGGAGGACCGAACCGGTTGACGTTGAAAAGTCTTCGGATGACCTGTGGGTAGGGGTGAAAGGCCAATCAAACTGGGAGATAGCTCGTACTCTCCGAAATGCATTTAGGTGCAGCGTCGATGTTAAGTTTATTAGAGGTAGAGCTACTGATTGGATGCGGGGGAGTCAAATCCTACCAATTCCTGACAAACTCCGAATGCTAATAAATGTTCGTCGGCAGTGAGGGCATGGGTGCTAAGGTCCATGTCCGAGAGGGAAAGAACCCAGACCAACAGCTAAGGTCCCCAAATATATGTTAAGTTGAAGCAACGCGGTTGGACTGCATTGACAGCTAGGATGTTGGCTTGGAAGCAGCCATTCATTTAAAGAGTGCGTAACAGCTCACTAGTCGAGCGGTCCGGCATGGATAATAATCGGGCATAAACATATTACCGAAGCTATGGATTTGTATTTATATACATCTGGTAGGAGAGCATTCTATTTGCGCCGAAGCAGTACTGTGAGGTATTGTGGAGCGGATAGAAAAGAAAATGTAGGCATAAGTAACGATAAAGCGGGCGAGAAACCCGCTCACCGAAAGACTAAGGTTTCCTCAGCCATGCTAATCAGCTGAGGGTTAGTCGGGACCTAACGCGAACCCGAAAGGGGTAGTGGATGGACAATGGGTTAATATTCCCATACTTGCTCACACTAAAAAGGGGACGGAGTGCCGTACTTACTGGAGACTGACGGAATAGTCAAGGCCTAGCCTTCGGGCGAAGCTGCTGTAGGGAAAGTGCTTCCAAGAAAAGCCGAAGTGAAGCAACCCGTACCAAAACCGACACAGGTAGTCGAGGAGAGAATCCTAAGGTGCTAGAGTGAATCATGGTTAAGGAACTAGGCAAAATAGTCTCGTAACTTCGGGAGAAGAGACGCCATCAGCAATGGTGGCCGCAGTAAAGAGGCCCAGGCGACTGTTTATCAAAAACACAGGACTCTGCAAAATCGAAAGATGCAGTATAGGGTCTGACACCTGCCCGGTGCTGGAAGGTTAAGGAAGGTGCTTAGGGTTAAACCGAAGGCATTAACTGAAGCCCCAGTAAACGGCGGCCGTAACTATAACGGTCCTAAGGTAGCGAAATTCCTTGTCGGGTAAGTTCCGACCTGCACGAATGGTGTAACGATCTGGGCACTGTCTCAACCATGAGCTCTGTGAAATTGTAGTCTCGGTGAAGATGCCGAGTACCCGCAATGGGACGAAAAGACCCTGTGAACCTTTACTATAACTTCGTATTGACTTTGAGTAAGTAATGTGTAGGATAGGTGGGAGGCTTTGAAGCAGGCACGCTAGTGTTTGTGGAGCCAACGTTGAAATACCACCCTTTACTTACTTGGAGCCTAACTTCTGTATGGAAGGACATTGCGTGGTGGGTAGTTTGACTGGGGTGGTCGCCTCCAAAAGAGTAACGGAGGCTTTCAAAGGTACCCTCAGCACGCTTGGTAACCGTGCGTAGAGTGTAATGGCATAAGGGTGCTTGACTGTGAGACCTACAAGTCGATCAGGTGCGAAAGCAGGACATAGTGATCCGGTGGTTCCGTATGGAAGGGCCATCGCTCATAGGATAAAAGGTACTCCGGGGATAACAGGCTAGTCTCCCCCAAGAGCTCACATCGACGGGGAGGTTCGGCACCTCGATGTCGGCTCGTCACATCCTGGGGCTGGAGAAGGTCCCAAGGGTTGGGCTGTTCGCCCATTAAAGTGGCACGCGAGCTGGGTTCAGAACGTCGTGAGACAGTTCGGTCTCTATCTATTGCGGGCGTTAGATGTTTGAGAGGGCTTGATTCTAGTACGAGAGGACCGAATTGAACAAACCTCTGGTGTATCAGTTGTACCGCCAGGTGCACTGCTGAGTAGCTACGTTTGGAAGAGATAAGCACTGAAAGCATATAAGTGCGAAACTCGCCTCAAGATGAGACATCTTTTAAGGGTCGTTGGAGATGACGACGTTGATAGGCTATAGGTGTAAAGACAGTAATGTCATAGCCAAGTAGTACTAATTACCCGTAGATTTATAGCCTAATATGGCGCACGGAAGTGCAGCAAGGTTACCTCTTTGTGAAAGTTTTTATCGATAAACCAGGTAGCAGATGTTGGCTATTAGGAAGCAGGATAAGCCTGCAGCCTTTTACCTCTAACCTGCAACCTTATATACCTTCTTTAGGGTGGTTTTAGCGGTGGGGCTCACCTGTTCCCATTCCGAACACAGAAGTTAAGCCCACCAGCTCCGATGGTACTGCGAAAGCGGGAGAGTAGGTCGCCGCCAGTTTTTATTTTATTTTTAAAAATCCTTTATCATAACGATAAAGGATTTTTTTTTGTATCTATATGATCTGATCTAGTCTAGTCTAGTCTAGTCTAGTCTAATCTAATCATAATCTATATCAGCCGGGCTAAAGCCCGCTTCTATTGAATAAGGATAGTCTTTCTTATCCTTTCTCATAACTCCTTCCTTATGATCACAACACATTTATATTTATTCTCAACTTTCAACTTTCCATTATCCATTATTCATTGTAGATTCCCACGCAATAACAAAGACTGCAGATCGGCGTTAATGACTCCGGACCACTCATTCTCTACCTTCAATCAATCATTCTCAACTTTCCATTCTCCATTCTCCATTATTCATTGTAGATTCCCACGCAATGACAAATACCTGTAGATCGGCGTTAATGACTCCGGCCCCCTCAATCGATCATTCTCAACTTTCAACTCTCCATTTTCCACTATTCACTTTCCATTCTCCATTGTATTTACTCTAGAATACCCAAAGCATTTTTACCACTTATTTATAAACTTAAGCATTACGATATAGATATGTAGGCCCTCACTTCCCTCTGTATAATTATCAACACTCATTGTGGATAACTCTGGTATTCTTTTAAAGCCCTTTGTATAAGATCTTTATGCTTATATTTTTCCACAAAACGGAATCTATTTAAACTTTATGTTAAATAAGTTTGCTGTGTAAGGTATAAGTTTCTATCTTTGCCCCACTGAAAAACGAAAGAGATTCGGTAAGCGCAGAAGGGCTTTTAGATAAGCAGAAACAGTATACTTTAAATAGAGAAGATCTGGAAATAAACTTTAAAATTTTAGATAATAAAATTTGCGGGTTAAAAAGAAGTTCTTATCTTTGCAGTCCCAAATAGGGGAGCGCAGGAGTATCGGGATTGAGGTTAAGAAAGGGAGTTAAGGTTACTTAAAAAACTTTAAATTTTTCTTTCAAAACATTTGGTCATAACGAAATAAAGTTTTACTTTTGCACTCGCAAATATGGAGCGCCACTGACAGAAGAGAGTGCTTCATTAAAAAGCGGAAGATATAAAGATCATTGACATACAATATAACAACCAAGTAAGGAAAAAACTAAAGCGTCAAAACTTTGAGTGAGTCAGACAAACATACAATGGAGAGTTTGATCCTGGCTCAGGATGAACGCTAGCGGGAGGCCTAACACATGCAAGCCGAGCGGTATTGTTTCTTCGGAAACGAGAGAGCGGCGTACGGGTGCGGAACACGTGTGCAACCTGCCTTTATCTGGGGGATAGCCTTTCGAAAGGAAGATTAATACCCCATAATATAAGAGACGGCATCGTTTTTTATTGAAAACTCCGGTGGATAGAGATGGGCACGCGCAAGATTAGATAGTTGGTGAGGTAACGGCTCACCAAGTCAACGATCTTTAGGGGGCCTGAGAGGGTGATCCCCCACACTGGTACTGAGACACGGACCAGACTCCTACGGGAGGCAGCAGTGAGGAATATTGGACAATGGGTGAGAGCCTGATCCAGCCATCCCGCGTGAAGGACGACTGCCCTATGGGTTGTAAACTTCTTTTGTATAGGGATAAACCTAGATACGTGTATCTAGCTGAAGGTACTATACGAATAAGCACCGGCTAACTCCGTGCCAGCAGCCGCGGTAATACGGAGGGTGCAAGCGTTATCCGGATTTATTGGGTTTAAAGGGTCCGTAGGCGGATCTGTAAGTCAGTGGTGAAATCTCACAGCTTAACTGTGAAACTGCCATTGATACTGCAGGTCTTGAGTGTTGTTGAAGTAGCTGGAATAAGTAGTGTAGCGGTGAAATGCATAGATATTACTTAGAACACCAATTGCGAAGGCAGGTTACTAAGCAACAACTGACGCTGATGGACGAAAGCGTGGGGAGCGAACAGGATTAGATACCCTGGTAGTCCACGCCGTAAACGATGCTAACTCGTTTTTGGATTTTCGGATTCAGAGACTAAGCGAAAGTGATAAGTTAGCCACCTGGGGAGTACGTTCGCAAGAATGAAACTCAAAGGAATTGACGGGGGCCCGCACAAGCGGTGGATTATGTGGTTTAATTCGATGATACGCGAGGAACCTTACCAAGGCTTAAATGGGAAATGACAGGTTTAGAAATAGACTTTTCTTCGGACATTTTTCAAGGTGCTGCATGGTTGTCGTCAGCTCGTGCCGTGAGGTGTTAGGTTAAGTCCTGCAACGAGCGCAACCCCTGTCACTAGTTGCCATCATTAAGTTGGGGACTCTAGTGAGACTGCCTACGCAAGTAGAGAGGAAGGTGGGGATGACGTCAAATCATCACGGCCCTTACGCCTTGGGCCACACACGTAATACAATGGCCAGTACAGAGGGCAGCTACACAGCGATGTGATGCAAATCTCGAAAGCTGGTCTCAGTTCGGATTGGAGTCTGCAACTCGACTCTATGAAGCTGGAATCGCTAGTAATCGCGCATCAGCCATGGCGCGGTGAATACGTTCCCGGGCCTTGTACACACCGCCCGTCAAGCCATGGAAGTCTGGGGTACCTGAAGTCGGTGACCGTAACAGGAGCTGCCTAGGGTAAAACAGGTAACTAGGGCTAAGTCGTAACAAGGTAGCCGTACCGGAAGGTGCGGCTGGAACATCTCATTTTAGAGCGTCTTTAGACGATAAACAAAATTAGTATCGCAAGATACATGCACTTACTTAAAGAGAAGCTTTAGTTTTTTATTTGGTTGCTATATATATAATAATACAAAACCCACTAGAAATTAGTATAGGGATTGAGAGAGACAAGGATGAAGATAAAAGAGTCAGTTAATCTGGTATCTGTTATCTGAATTTAGTCTGACAGACAGTCTCGTAGCTCAGCTGGTTAGAGCGCTACACTGATAATGTAGAGGTCGGCAGTTCGAGCCTGCCCGAGACTACTAATTAAAAAGACGGGAAGATGAAAGAGCCAAGAGGCGAGATGTAAATCTTGAATCCAGCATCTTTAATCTCTTAGTCTACTAGAGGGGGAATTAGCTCAGCTGGCTAGAGCGCCTGCCTTGCACGCAGGAGGTCAAGGGTTCGACTCCCTTATTCTCCACAGTTTTGGATGACTGATTTAAAAGTTACGAATGGAGCCAAAAACAACATTTGTTCATCAGTTTGAAGAGAAGACATTAAGATCATTGACATTAACGGTAAAGACATCACAAAGAGATAACCGAGCACTTTCGAGTGCCGAGTTTATAAAAATATCGATAAATTTAATTTATCAAAAAATACTGAACTAATATAATTATTAGGAAAGAAATCGTTAAGGGCGTATGGCGGATGCCTAGGCTTTCAGAGGCGACGAAGGACGTGGTAAGCTGCGAAAAGCTGCGGGGATTGGCACACACGAATTGATCCGCAGATGTCCGAATGGGGCAACCCGGCTGGTTGAAGACCAGTCACCTCGTAAGAGGAGCAAACCCGGAGAACTGAAACATCTAAGTACCCGGAGGAAAAGAAATCGAAGAGATTCCGTAAGTAGTGGCGAGCGAAAGCGGATTAGCCCAAAAGCTGATATATGTTTAATAGAATGTTCTGGAAAGAACAGCCGTAGCGGGTGATAGCCCCGTATATGAAAGGCATATTTGAGTGATAAATGAGTAGGGCGGGACACGTGAAATCCTGTCTGAATATGGGGGGACCATCCTCCAAGGCTAAATACTCCTGAAAGACCGATAGTGAACAAGTACTGTGAAGGAAAGGTGAAAAGCACTTCGAATAGAAGGGTGAAATAGAACCTGAAACCGTACGCCTACAAGCGGTCGGAGCACCTATATGGTGTGACGGCGTGCCTTTTGCATAATGAGCCTACGAGTTAATTTTACTAGCGAGGTTAAGGTATTAAGTACCGGAGCCGGAGCGAAAGCGAGTCTGAATAGGGCGTATAGTTAGTAGGATTAGACGCGAAACCTTGTGATCTACCCATGGGCAGGTTGAAGCTCTGGTAACACAGAGTGGAGGACCGAACCGGTTGACGTTGAAAAGTCTTCGGATGACCTGTGGGTAGGGGTGAAAGGCCAATCAAACTGGGAGATAGCTCGTACTCTCCGAAATGCATTTAGGTGCAGCGTCGATGTTAAGTTTATTAGAGGTAGAGCTACTGATTGGATGCGGGGGAGTCAAATCCTACCAATTCCTGACAAACTCCGAATGCTAATAAATGTTCGTCGGCAGTGAGGGCATGGGTGCTAAGGTCCATGTCCGAGAGGGAAAGAACCCAGACCAACAGCTAAGGTCCCCAAATATATGTTAAGTTGAAGCAACGCGGTTGGACTGCATTGACAGCTAGGATGTTGGCTTGGAAGCAGCCATTCATTTAAAGAGTGCGTAACAGCTCACTAGTCGAGCGGTCCGGCATGGATAATAATCGGGCATAAACATATTACCGAAGCTATGGATTTGTATTTATATACATCTGGTAGGAGAGCATTCTATTTGCGCCGAAGCAGTACTGTGAGGTATTGTGGAGCGGATAGAAAAGAAAATGTAGGCATAAGTAACGATAAAGCGGGCGAGAAACCCGCTCACCGAAAGACTAAGGTTTCCTCAGCCATGCTAATCAGCTGAGGGTTAGTCGGGACCTAACGCGAACCCGAAAGGGGTAGTGGATGGACAATGGGTTAATATTCCCATACTTGCTCACACTAAAAAGGGGACGGAGTGCCGTACTTACTGGAGACTGACGGAATAGTCAAGGCCTAGCCTTCGGGCGAAGCTGCTGTAGGGAAAGTGCTTCCAAGAAAAGCCGAAGTGAAGCAACCCGTACCAAAACCGACACAGGTAGTCGAGGAGAGAATCCTAAGGTGCTAGAGTGAATCATGGTTAAGGAACTAGGCAAAATAGTCTCGTAACTTCGGGAGAAGAGACGCCATCAGCAATGGTGGCCGCAGTAAAGAGGCCCAGGCGACTGTTTATCAAAAACACAGGACTCTGCAAAATCGAAAGATGCAGTATAGGGTCTGACACCTGCCCGGTGCTGGAAGGTTAAGGAAGGTGCTTAGGGTTAAACCGAAGGCATTAACTGAAGCCCCAGTAAACGGCGGCCGTAACTATAACGGTCCTAAGGTAGCGAAATTCCTTGTCGGGTAAGTTCCGACCTGCACGAATGGTGTAACGATCTGGGCACTGTCTCAACCATGAGCTCTGTGAAATTGTAGTCTCGGTGAAGATGCCGAGTACCCGCAATGGGACGAAAAGACCCTGTGAACCTTTACTATAACTTCGTATTGACTTTGAGTAAGTAATGTGTAGGATAGGTGGGAGGCTTTGAAGCAGGCACGCTAGTGTTTGTGGAGCCAACGTTGAAATACCACCCTTTACTTACTTGGAGCCTAACTTCTGTATGGAAGGACATTGCGTGGTGGGTAGTTTGACTGGGGTGGTCGCCTCCAAAAGAGTAACGGAGGCTTTCAAAGGTACCCTCAGCACGCTTGGTAACCGTGCGTAGAGTGTAATGGCATAAGGGTGCTTGACTGTGAGACCTACAAGTCGATCAGGTGCGAAAGCAGGACATAGTGATCCGGTGGTTCCGTATGGAAGGGCCATCGCTCATAGGATAAAAGGTACTCCGGGGATAACAGGCTAGTCTCCCCCAAGAGCTCACATCGACGGGGAGGTTCGGCACCTCGATGTCGGCTCGTCACATCCTGGGGCTGGAGAAGGTCCCAAGGGTTGGGCTGTTCGCCCATTAAAGTGGCACGCGAGCTGGGTTCAGAACGTCGTGAGACAGTTCGGTCTCTATCTATTGCGGGCGTTAGATGTTTGAGAGGGCTTGATTCTAGTACGAGAGGACCGAATTGAACAAACCTCTGGTGTATCAGTTGTACCGCCAGGTGCACTGCTGAGTAGCTACGTTTGGAAGAGATAAGCACTGAAAGCATATAAGTGCGAAACTCGCCTCAAGATGAGACATCTTTTAAGGGTCGTTGGAGATGACGACGTTGATAGGCTATAGGTGTAAAGACAGTAATGTCATAGCCAAGTAGTACTAATTACCCGTAGATTTATAGCCTAATATGGCGCACGGAAGTGCAGCAAGGTTACCTCTTTGTGAAAGTTTTTATCGAATAATAAACCAGGTAGCAGATGTTGGCTATTAGGAAGCAGGATAAGCCTGCAGCCTTTTACCTCTAACCTGCAACCTTATATACCTTCTTTAGGGTGGTTTTAGCGGTGGGGCTCACCTGTTCCCATTCCGAACACAGAAGTTAAGCCCACCAGCTCCGATGGTACTGCGAAAGCGGGAGAGTAGGTCGCCGCCAGTTTTTATTTTATTTTTAAAAATCCTTTATCATAACGATAAAGGATTTTTTTTTATCTATATGATCTGATCTAGTCTAGTCTAATCTAATCATAATCTATATCAGCCGGGCTAAACCCCGCTTCTATTGAATAAGGATAGTCTTTCTTATAACTCCTTCCTTATGATTACAACACATTTATAGGATCAGGTGCAAAAGTTGGGGGCTAAGCAAAGATACAACCACTAAACATTCCCCCCAACTTTTGAGACTGATCCCATTTATATTTATTCTCCATTTTCAACTCTCCATTATTCATTGTAGATTCCCACGCAATAACAAAGACTGCAGATCGACGTTAATGACTCCGGAACCCTCATTCTCTACCCTCAATCAATCATTCTCAACTCTCCATTCTCCATTATTCATTGTAGATTCCCACGTAATGACAAAGACCTGTAGATCGGCGTTAATGACTCCGGCTCCCTCATTCTCTACCCTCAATCAATCATTCTCAATTCTCAACTCTCCATTTTCCACTATTCACTTTCCATTCTCCATTGTATTTACTCTAGAATACCCAAAGCATTTTTACCACTTATTTATAAACTTAAGCATTTACGATATAGATATGTAGGCCCTCAGTTCCCTCTGTATAATTATCAACACTCATTGTGGATAACTCTGGTATTCTTTTAAAGCCCTTTGTATAAGATCTTTATGCTTATATTTTTCCACAAAACGGAATCTATTTAAACTTTATGTTAAATAAGTTTGCTGTGTAAGGTATAAGTTTCTATCTTTGCCCCACTGAAAAACGAAAGAGCTTCAGTAAGCGCAGAAGGGCTTTTAGATAAGCAGAAACAGTATACTTTAAAGAGAGAAGATCTGGAAATAAACTTTAAAATTTTAGATAATAAAATTTGCGGGTTAAAAAGAAGTTCTTATCTTTGCAGTCCCAAATAGGGGAGCGCAGGAGTATCGGGATTGAGGTTAAGGAAGGGAGTTAAGGTTACTTAAAAAACTTTAAATTTTTCTTTCAAAACATTTGGTCATAACGAAATAAAGTTTTACTTTTGCACTCGCAAATATGGAGCGCCACTGACAGAATAGAGTGCTTCATTAAAAAGCGGAAGATATAAAGATCATTGACATACAATATAACAACCAAGTAAGGAAAAAACTAAAGCGTCAAAACTTTGAGTGAGTCAGACAAACATACAATGGAGAGTTTGATCCTGGCTCAGGATGAACGCTAGCGGGAGGCCTAACACATGCAAGCCGAGCGGTATTGTTTCTTCGGAAACGAGAGAGCGGCGTACGGGTGCGGAACACGTGTGCAACCTGCCTTTATCTGGGGGATAGCCTTTCGAAAGGAAGATTAATACCCCATAATATAAGAGACGGCATCGTTTTTTATTGAAAACTCCGGTGGATAGAGATGGGCACGCGCAAGATTAGATAGTTGGTGAGGTAACGGCTCACCAAGTCAACGATCTTTAGGGGGCCTGAGAGGGTGATCCCCCACACTGGTACTGAGACACGGACCAGACTCCTACGGGAGGCAGCAGTGAGGAATATTGGACAATGGGTGAGAGCCTGATCCAGCCATCCCGCGTGAAGGACGACTGCCCTATGGGTTGTAAACTTCTTTTGTATAGGGATAAACCTAGATACGTGTATCTAGCTGAAGGTACTATACGAATAAGCACCGGCTAACTCCGTGCCAGCAGCCGCGGTAATACGGAGGGTGCAAGCGTTATCCGGATTTATTGGGTTTAAAGGGTCCGTAGGCGGATCTGTAAGTCAGTGGTGAAATCTCACAGCTTAACTGTGAAACTGCCATTGATACTGCAGGTCTTGAGTGTTGTTGAAGTAGCTGGAATAAGTAGTGTAGCGGTGAAATGCATAGATATTACTTAGAACACCAATTGCGAAGGCAGGTTACTAAGCAACAACTGACGCTGATGGACGAAAGCGTGGGGAGCGAACAGGATTAGATACCCTGGTAGTCCACGCCGTAAACGATGCTAACTCGTTTTTGGATTTTCGGATTCAGAGACTAAGCGAAAGTGATAAGTTAGCCACCTGGGGAGTACGTTCGCAAGAATGAAACTCAAAGGAATTGACGGGGGCCCGCACAAGCGGTGGATTATGTGGTTTAATTCGATGATACGCGAGGAACCTTACCAAGGCTTAAATGGGAAATGACAGGTTTAGAAATAGACTTTTCTTCGGACATTTTTCAAGGTGCTGCATGGTTGTCGTCAGCTCGTGCCGTGAGGTGTTAGGTTAAGTCCTGCAACGAGCGCAACCCCTGTCACTAGTTGCCATCATTAAGTTGGGGACTCTAGTGAGACTGCCTACGCAAGTAGAGAGGAAGGTGGGGATGACGTCAAATCATCACGGCCCTTACGCCTTGGGCCACACACGTAATACAATGGCCAGTACAGAGGGCAGCTACACAGCGATGTGATGCAAATCTCGAAAGCTGGTCTCAGTTCGGATTGGAGTCTGCAACTCGACTCTATGAAGCTGGAATCGCTAGTAATCGCGCATCAGCCATGGCGCGGTGAATACGTTCCCGGGCCTTGTACACACCGCCCGTCAAGCCATGGAAGTCTGGGGTACCTGAAGTCGGTGACCGTAACAGGAGCTGCCTAGGGTAAAACAGGTAACTAGGGCTAAGTCGTAACAAGGTAGCCGTACCGGAAGGTGCGGCTGGAACATCTCATTTTAGAGCGTCTTTAGACGATAAACAAAATTAGTATCGCAAGATACATGCACTTACTTAAAGAGAAGCTTTAGTTTTTTATTTGGTTGCTATATATATAATAATACAAAACCCACTAGAAATTAGTATAGGGATTGAGAGAGACAAGGATGAAGATAAAAGAGTCAGTTAATCTGGTATCTGTTATCTGAATTTAGTCTGACAGACAGTCTCGTAGCTCAGCTGGTTAGAGCGCTACACTGATAATGTAGAGGTCGGCAGTTCGAGCCTGCCCGAGACTACTAATTAAAAAGACGGGAAGATGAAAGAGCCAGGAGGCGAGATGTAAATCTTGAATCCAGCATCTTTAATCTCTTAGTCTACTAGAGGGGGAATTAGCTCAGCTGGCTAGAGCGCCTGCCTTGCACGCAGGAGGTCAAGGGTTCGACTCCCTTATTCTCCACAGTTTTGGATGACTGATTTAAAAGTTACGAATGGAGCCAAAAACAACATTTGTTCATCAGTTTGAAGAGAAGACATTAAGATCATTGACATTAACGGTAAAGACATCACAAAGAGATAACCGAGCACTTTCGAGTGCCGAGTTTATAAAAATATCGATAAATTTAATTTATCAAAAAATACTGAACTAATATAATTATTAGGAAAGAAATCGTTAAGGGCGTATGGCGGATGCCTAGGCTTTCAGAGGCGACGAAGGACGTGGTAAGCTGCGAAAAGCTGCGGGGATTGGCACACACGAATTGATCCGCAGATGTCCGAATGGGGCAACCCGGCTGGTTGAAGACCAGTCACCTCGTAAGAGGAGCAAACCCGGAGAACTGAAACATCTAAGTACCCGGAGGAAAAGAAATCGAAGAGATTCCGTAAGTAGTGGCGAGCGAAAGCGGATTAGCCCAAAAGCTGATATATGTTTAATAGAATGTTCTGGAAAGAACAGCCGTAGCGGGTGATAGCCCCGTATATGAAAGGCATATTTGAGTGATAAATGAGTAGGGCGGGACACGTGAAATCCTGTCTGAATATGGGGGGACCATCCTCCAAGGCTAAATACTCCTGAAAGACCGATAGTGAACAAGTACTGTGAAGGAAAGGTGAAAAGCACTTCGAATAGAAGGGTGAAATAGAACCTGAAACCGTACGCCTACAAGCGGTCGGAGCACCTATATGGTGTGACGGCGTGCCTTTTGCATAATGAGCCTACGAGTTAATTTTACTAGCGAGGTTAAGGTATTAAGTACCGGAGCCGGAGCGAAAGCGAGTCTGAATAGGGCGTATAGTTAGTAGGATTAGACGCGAAACCTTGTGATCTACCCATGGGCAGGTTGAAGCTCTGGTAACACAGAGTGGAGGACCGAACCGGTTGACGTTGAAAAGTCTTCGGATGACCTGTGGGTAGGGGTGAAAGGCCAATCAAACTGGGAGATAGCTCGTACTCTCCGAAATGCATTTAGGTGCAGCGTCGATGTTAAGTTTATTAGAGGTAGAGCTACTGATTGGATGCGGGGGAGTCAAATCCTACCAATTCCTGACAAACTCCGAATGCTAATAAATGTTCGTCGGCAGTGAGGGCATGGGTGCTAAGGTCCATGTCCGAGAGGGAAAGAACCCAGACCAACAGCTAAGGTCCCCAAATATATGTTAAGTTGAAGCAACGCGGTTGGACTGCATTGACAGCTAGGATGTTGGCTTGGAAGCAGCCATTCATTTAAAGAGTGCGTAACAGCTCACTAGTCGAGCGGTCCGGCATGGATAATAATCGGGCATAAACATATTACCGAAGCTATGGATTTGTATTTATATACATCTGGTAGGAGAGCATTCTATTTGCGCCGAAGCAGTACTGTGAGGTATTGTGGAGCGGATAGAAAAGAAAATGTAGGCATAAGTAACGATAAAGCGGGCGAGAAACCCGCTCACCGAAAGACTAAGGTTTCCTCAGCCATGCTAATCAGCTGAGGGTTAGTCGGGACCTAACGCGAACCCGAAAGGGGTAGTGGATGGACAATGGGTTAATATTCCCATACTTGCTCACACTAAAAAGGGGACGGAGTGCCGTACTTACTGGAGACTGACGGAATAGTCAAGGCCTAGCCTTCGGGCGAAGCTGCTGTAGGGAAAGTGCTTCCAAGAAAAGCCGAAGTGAAGCAACCCGTACCAAAACCGACACAGGTAGTCGAGGAGAGAATCCTAAGGTGCTAGAGTGAATCATGGTTAAGGAACTAGGCAAAATAGTCTCGTAACTTCGGGAGAAGAGACGCCATCAGCAATGGTGGCCGCAGTAAAGAGGCCCAGGCGACTGTTTATCAAAAACACAGGACTCTGCAAAATCGAAAGATGCAGTATAGGGTCTGACACCTGCCCGGTGCTGGAAGGTTAAGGAAGGTGCTTAGCGTAAGCGAAGGCATTAACTGAAGCCCCAGTAAACGGCGGCCGTAACTATAACGGTCCTAAGGTAGCGAAATTCCTTGTCGGGTAAGTTCCGACCTGCACGAATGGTGTAACGATCTGGGCACTGTCTCAACCATGAGCTCTGTGAAATTGTAGTCTCGGTGAAGATGCCGAGTACCCGCAATGGGACGAAAAGACCCTGTGAACCTTTACTATAACTTCGTATTGACTTTGAGTAAGTAATGTGTAGGATAGGTGGGAGGCTTTGAAGCAGGCACGCTAGTGTTTGTGGAGCCAACGTTGAAATACCACCCTTTACTTACTTGGAGCCTAACTTCTGTATGGAAGGACATTGCGTGGTGGGTAGTTTGACTGGGGTGGTCGCCTCCAAAAGAGTAACGGAGGCTTTCAAAGGTACCCTCAGCACGCTTGGTAACCGTGCGTAGAGTGTAATGGCATAAGGGTGCTTGACTGTGAGACCTACAAGTCGATCAGGTGCGAAAGCAGGACATAGTGATCCGGTGGTTCCGTATGGAAGGGCCATCGCTCATAGGATAAAAGGTACTCCGGGGATAACAGGCTAGTCTCCCCCAAGAGCTCACATCGACGGGGAGGTTCGGCACCTCGATGTCGGCTCGTCACATCCTGGGGCTGGAGAAGGTCCCAAGGGTTGGGCTGTTCGCCCATTAAAGTGGCACGCGAGCTGGGTTCAGAACGTCGTGAGACAGTTCGGTCTCTATCTATTGCGGGCGTTAGATGTTTGAGAGGGCTTGATTCTAGTACGAGAGGACCGAATTGAACAAACCTCTGGTGTATCAGTTGTACCGCCAGGTGCACTGCTGAGTAGCTACGTTTGGAAGAGATAAGCACTGAAAGCATATAAGTGCGAAACTCGCCTCAAGATGAGACATCTTTTAAGGGTCGTTGGAGATGACGACGTTGATAGGCTATAGGTGTAAAGACAGTAATGTCATAGCCAAGTAGTACTAATTACCCGTAGATTTATAGCCTAATATGGCGCACGGAAGTGCAGCAAGGTTACCTCTTTGTGAAAGTTTTTATCGATAAACCAGGTAGCAGATGTTGGCTATTAGGAAGCAGGATAAGCCTGCAGCCTTTTACCTCTAACCTGCAACCTTATATACCTTCTTTAGGGTGGTTTTAGCGGTGGGGCTCACCTGTTCCCATTCCGAACACAGAAGTTAAGCCCACCAGCTCCGATGGTACTGCGAAAGCGGGAGAGTAGGTCGCCGCCAGTTTTTATTTTATTTTTAAAAATCCTTTATCATAACGATAAAGGATTTTTTTTTGCATCTATATGATCTGATCTAGTCTAGTCTAATCATAATCTATATCAACCGGGCTAAAGCCCGCTTCTATTGAATAAGGATAGTCTTTCTTATAACTCCTTCCTTATGATCACAACACATTTATATTCATTCTCCATTCTAAGCTTTCAACTCTCAACTCTCAATTTTCCATTTTTCAACTCTCCATTATTCATTGTAGATTCCTACGCAATAACAGAGACAATCTTGAAATATAGATCTTACTTATTACAAAAGAACGCCTCAATACTATTGAGGCGTTCTTTATTTTCTTATCGTTAAGTCGTATTTATACCTGGATTACTCCCAAGTTAAATTTTTCTGTAATAGGAGAATGGTTTGCCGCTTCAATCCCCATAGAAATCCATTTTCTGGTGTCTGCAGGGTTGATAATAGCATCTGTCCATAATCTTGCAGCTGCGTAGGTGGATTCAGTTTGTTTCTGGTATTTCTTTGAAATGGTATCTAAAATATCGTTGTGTTCCTTCTCCGAAATTTCTTTGCCTTGTTTTTTCAAGGTTGATTCCTGGATCTGGGCCAATACTTTTGCGGCTTGTGTTCCTCCCATCACAGCCAAATCAGCCCATGGCCATGCCACGATAAGCCTTGGATCATAGGCCTTTCCACACATCGCATAATTACCTGCACCATACGAATTTCCTGTAATGATGGTGAATTTAGGAACTACAGAGTTAGCTACAGCATTTACCATTTTTGCTCCGTCTTTGATAATTCCTCCATGCTCTGATTTTGAGCCTACCATAAATCCTGTAACATCTTGTAAGAAGATTAAAGGAATTTTTCTTTGATTACAGTTAGCGATAAATCGGGTGGCTTTATCCGCAGAATCGGAGTAAATAACCCCTCCGAACTGCATTTCTCCCTTACCGCTTTTTACCAGCTTTCTTTGGTTGGCTACTATTCCTACAGACCATCCATCAACTCTAGCCGTTGCACAGATAATACTTTTACCATAGTCGGGTTTGTATTCTTCGTATTCAGAGTTATCCACAATACATTTGATAATCTCATAAGTATCGTATTGCTCGGCTCTGGAAACCGGCATAATTCCGAAAATATTGTCAGGACTTTCTTTTGGTGAAAAACTTTCTATTCTGTCGAAGCCTGCTTTTTCAGTACTTCCGATAGATTTCATGATGGTTTTTATTCTGGTTAAAGCATCTTTATCATCTTTCGCTTTGTAATCGGTAACTCCAGAGATAGAACAGTGTGTAGTAGCACCTCCTAATGTTTCATTATCAATACTTTCTCCAATGGCTGCTTTTACAAGGTAGCTTCCTGCAAGGAAAATAGAGCCTGTTTTGTCAACGATCATTGCTTCATCACTCATAATAGGAAGGTAAGCCCCTCCAGCCACACAACTGCCCATAACGGCAGAAATCTGAATGATTCCCATTGAACTCATTTTAGCATTATTTCTGAAAATTCTTCCAAAATGCTCTTTATCTGGGAATATTTCATCCTGCATTGGAAGATAAACACCTGCTGAGTCAACAAGATAGATAATAGGAAGTTTGTTTTCCATTGCAATTTCCTGTGCTCTGAGGTTTTTCTTTCCAGTGATAGGAAACCAGGCACCAGCTTTTACAGAAGCATCATTAGCAACTACTAGACATTGTCTTCCGGAAACATAGCCCATCACAACAATAACTCCTCCGCTTGGACATCCTCCATGCTCTTCGTACATCTCATACCCTGCAAACGCTCCTATTTCTATGGAATCTGAATCCTTATCGAGAAGATAGTCTACTCTTTCTCTTGCAGTCATTTTTCCCTCATCACGAAGCTTTTGAAGCCTCTTCTCACCGCCCCCTTTTTTGATCTCTGTGAGTAAGCGATTAATCTCTGATAATTTTAATCTGTTCTGGTCTTCTCGTTTATTGAATTCGATATCCATAAAATTTTCAATTTTTTACGCTTAAAGATACTATTTTTATGAAGAATATGGATTGGAAGTAAAACAGACGTTTAATGATTTGGTTCTTAGTAAATTGTGAAATTTTTAACAGAAAAATACTTTTAAATTATTTATATTTTTTCTAACTTTACAATAGAGTAACAGAGGGTGATATCCTCTGCAAAATACTCTGTTCCTAGTTTATTTTTTTAATAGTTTATTATTTGAAGGCCCTGAAAGTTTAACAAATTTTCAGGGTTTTTTTATATCTATTAAAAAAACTGAAAGGTGGTTTGGAAAGTTAATCTGAATAATATTTTCTGTATTCTATAATATTAAGAAATGATGATGTACCTTTATTTTTCTGATACCTTTTGTATGGAATAAAACCTAATTTTTCAGGTATTTTCTTACTGGCTATATTCTCCTGATCTACTGGATAAATTATATATTCGAAAGTGAAATTATTTTCTAAAAATTCTATCAGATTCATTATTATTTCAGTTCCCAATCCAATTCCTTGCACACTTTGTTTCAACCATAGGCCGAGTTCTACGGACTCTGAAGTTATATTATGAATGCCACAACAGCCAATGAAGTTTTTATCTGGATCAACAGCTACCATTACGAGATCGGTATTTTTTGAAAGAAGCATTTTTGATTCCTCCACAAATTTTGTAATATCATTTCTATTACCGTTCGGAGTAAAGGGCATATACTTTGTAGTTTCTGCAGTAAAATGCCTATTAATGTCATCAATATATAGGGGGTCAATAGGTTTTAAGATGAGCCGGTCTGTTTTTATTATAATATCTGCATTTAATACCATTAGCTGATTGGTGGTTTTTGTTGAAAAGCATAATTCGCTTATAAAGATAGCTACGAAATAATAAATTTCAAAATTGGTATAGCAGATGTCTACATTATATATTTTCAATTATTTTTTTTAAAAATAACTAAAAAAGATATAGATATTGAGTAAATAATTATTTGTTAACGTAATATTTATAATTTTTTATGAGATTTATAAAAGCCTATTTGTAAATTTGCATGTTAAAAATTAAAAGGAGATAGGTTATGCATAAATTGGCACTTTTCAGATTGCACTTAATAGTATTTTTATGGGGATTCACTGCAATTTTAGGAAAGCTGATTCATGCAAATGCACAGATTCTGGTTTTCTACAGAATGCTTTTCGCTGCTATTTTTCTTTTTGTATTTATCAGAGTTTTTAAAAAAGAAAGCATAAAGGTTTCTAAAAAAATATTCTTTCAGCTGGCAGGTATAGGCCTTGCCATGGCTCTTCACTGGTATTGTTTTTTTTACTCTATTAAAGTATCAAATGTTTCAATTGCTTTGAGTTGTCTGTCTTTGTCCACTCTTTTTGCATCCATACTTGAACCCGTTATTTTTAAAAGAAAAGTCGATATTTCTGAGGTCATCATGGGTACAGTGATTGTTGCCTGTATTTTATTGATTTTTAAAACCGAGTTCCATTTCAAAGAAGGTATTATTTATGGAATATTCTGTGCCATTTTTGGAACCATATTTTCCGTATTTAATGGTAAAATGTTTGGGAAAACGAGTTCAGGGAACATTATATTTTATGAAATTTTCTGTGGTTGGTTTATTTTAATGATATTTTATCTGCTTTCAGGGCAAATTTTTCAAATGAATGAAATAAACTATAGAGATTTGGCGTTAATATGCTTGTTAGCCAGTGTTTTCACTGCTTTTCCAATGTTAGAATCAGTGAAATTAATGAAATATATATCACCTTTCACATTAATTTTAACAGTTAATTTAGAACCTGTTTACGGAATTATACTAGCTTTTTTTATCTTTGGGGAATCAGAACATATGAGCCCTATATTTTATATTGCTTCAGCTGTTATGATACTGGCAATCATAGTGAATGGATTAATAAAAGCCAGAAAAACTAAAAACTTTAACTAAGCATCAAATTTATATGATGAAAAAATATTTTTTACTTGCATTTTCACTGCTGTTTGGGCTGTCCCAATCTCAGATTATCAGGAAGTATTCCAATGAATTTTTAAATATAGGAGCGGGAGCTCGTGGGCTGGCAATGGGAGGAGCAGTAATCTCCAATCAGGATGATGTCTATGCCCCTATGTGGAATCCTGCAGGTCTGATGGCAATAGAGAAAGACTGGCAGGGGGCTGCTATGCATGCAGAATACTTTGAGTCAATTGCAAAATATGACTATTTAGCTTACGCTAAAGTTTTAGAAGAAGGTGTTTTCGGAGTTTCTGTAGTCAGACTTGGAGTAGATAATATTTTGAATACCACCCAGATGATTGATGCTGAAGGGAATATTGATTATGATAAAATTACAAAGTTCTCTCAATCCGATTATGCAGCAATTCTTTCTTATGCATTCAGACCGGGTGGAAATCCTAATCTTGATGTAGGAGTAAATGCAAAAATAGTCTATAGAAATGTAGGTAAGTTTGCCAATGGCTATGGTTTCGGTTTTGATGTGGGAGCAATTTATAAAGGGAATAATGGATGGAAGTTCGGGGGGATGATTCGTGATATCACAACTACTGTAAACTTTTGGAGCATTAACCAGAAAGAACTTTCTACTGTTGTAAACGGAGAAGAATTTAACCCGGCACCAAAAGATAAGATGGAACTTACAATGCCTAAACTTAATGTAGGAGCCAGCAAATTATTTGAAATCAACAGTAGTGTTTACGTATTACCGGAAGCGGGATTAAATGTAGATTTTGCTAAAACGGCTTCTTTAATTTCAACAGATTTTGCAAGTATAAGCCCTTATGCAGGAGCAGAATTAGGATATCAGAAAATGATTTTTGTGAGACTGGGGATCAATAGATTTCAGTCGATTACAGATATAGAAGACCTTAAAAGAAAAGTTTCATTTCAGCCTAGTGCAGGTATTGGGATAAGATATAGAGGACTTACACTGGATTATGCAATTACAAATTCAGGCATAGGGGGATCTAATTTCTATTCTAATTTCTTCTCACTAAAGATGGATATGGGAGCATTCAGAAACGATTAAATCAGAAAAAATGAAAAAGATTTCAATGTTTGTGTTGGCAATTTGCTCAACAGCAGCTTTTGCCCAAAAAGTTTCAGATTATAAGTATATTTTTATTCCGGAGAAGTTCCAGACTTTTAAAAAGAGCAGTTTTGGATTAGAAGAATCTTTAGCAAAAGCACTGAAGGGAAAGAAGTATGATGTACTGGCAGAAAGTGTGGATAAATGGCCATCGGATGCCAAAAACAATTCCTGTAATGTGCTTAATGCAGAAGTTCTGAATGATAAAAACTTATTCACCAATAAAGTGATTTTACAGTTTAAAGATTGTAACAAAAAAGTGGTTTTTGAGTCGAAAGGGAGCTCAGATATTAAAGAATTTGAAGAAGGATTTGCAGATGCATTGAACCAGGCGTTGACAAAGGTTGGGTTTTCTAATCCTGTTGCGATGCTGCCCGCTCAGAATACCGCTGTAAACGAAAATGCCCAGACTACAGTTTCTGAGGTATCAACATCTTCTGCCACTCCATCAGCTAATCACTATTCAAATGGAAAAATGGAATTGCAGAAAATACAGATTGATGCTAATCAGTTTATTTTAGCAAATTCAGGGAGCTCTGTTCCATTTGCTGTTTTTAAGACAACATCAAAAAAAGATGTTTTCACTGTAAAACTTGCTGAAGGAAATTCAACCATAGGCTATTTTGAGAATGGGAATATTGTAATAGATATTCCGCAGGCAGATGGAAGATATTCCAAAGAAGTTTTTGCTGGAAAATAGTTTGAACATAAAAACAAAAAAAGAATAACCATATCCTTAGCTAAGACAAAGATCTTAGCTAAGGATTTACTTTTAATAGAAAATGAGAAAAATTTATATTTCGATGTTGACAGCAGTGTCAATATTTTCCTGCGCGCAGACTGTTTTAAATACAAAGCTGCAGGAGATTCATTTTGGTTCTTCAAGCGGACAGCCAGTTAATCAAATTTAACGATCAGCTTATTTTTCCGGCTACAAGAAATGCTGAAGAAAGCAGAGAATTATGGACCTTTAATCCTGTTACTCAGAAATCTACCTTACTGAAAGATGTTTTTCCTGGATATGGTATTGGGATTTCCGGTGATCCTACCTTTATGAAGCTGAATAATAAGGTGTACTTCATAGCTATACAGAGCAATAATTCTAATAACCAGCTTTGGGTAACCGATGGAACTACTTCCGGAACTTCTAAAGTGAAAGATCTGAATTTTGAATATGCTATTGAAACCACTGCTGTAGCAGGAAATAATATCTTTTTTTATCATCACAATGAACTTTGGGTTTATAATACCGTTGCAGACAGTTTGCAGCTGTTAAAGACATTTCAATACTCCGGTAACGTGAAAATGCACTCCATGAATGGTATCATGTATATAGCGGCCAATGATGGAGTACATGGAAAGGAGATCTGGAAATCTGATGGTACTTTGACAGGAACCACTTTGTTAAAGGACATCGTCCCTAATGCCAATGGAAGTATTGACGGAGACTTTGCAGCATTGATTTTTAAGAATAAACTTTATTTTATCGCTAATCTCGGAACCGCAGGATATGAATTATATTCAACAGATGGAACAGAAGCAGGAACAGTATCTGTGAAACCTATAGGGTATATCAGGCTGGAAGGTGCAGCAGCAGATGATTATTTTGTATTTACAGGATTTGATACAGTAAACGGGCTTGAGCCTTGGATTTCTGACGGAACAGCTGCCGGTACTAAACTCTTGAAAAATCTTACTCCAGGAGCTACAAGTTCCATGGGTATGAAAAAATTTATAAAATTCAACAATAAAATATTCTTTGAAAGTGGTGCCAACGGAGTAAATCAGGCCTATGGCAACTATATCTGGGAAACAGATGGTACAGAAGCCGGCACCGTTCCTTTCAGTACTCATCCTGATGCTTTGATCTATGGAACCAGTTCGGATGATAAACATTTGATCTTTACCATGGCCAACTATGGAAGCAGATATTGGATTACTGATGGAAACCCTGCCCATAGCTTTGAAATCACAAGTCTTGGATTGCCATATAGCAATAGTTTTGTAGATCTGAATTCTAAAATTTATCTTCCCGGTAGCACTCAAAAATATGGAACAGAATTATACTCAATAGATCCGCTTACCCAGGAGGCCGCAATAGCTTCTGATATCAGTAAATTTGAAAGTGCTTCTCCTCATGCATTTAATGTACTGAATAATGATCTTATCTTTATTGCTACGGACCGCCAGTTTAATAGCCAGATTTATAAGAGAAATAACAGTACATACCAGATTCAAAGATTATCTGCACTGGGAGGGAATTCATATACAGGGATTTATACTGATTTTAATGATGACTTTATTAAAGTTGGAAATTATCTCTACACGGATGGAGGAACTTACAGGACAGATGGAACGGAAGCCAATACTATTGCAATAACATCTCCCGATGTATCAAGTAGGTTTATGTACACAAATTTAAATGATAATACCCTGCTTTTTGCCGGTTATAATAATTTAGTAGGTACTGAACTTTGGAAAGTAAATAATAATTCCAATACAGTTACTTTGGTGAAAGATATCTCTGCAGATTATATGGGAAGTCTTTATTCTGTGGATTCTAAAACGGCAGTTCTGAATGGTTTCGCCTATTTTGTGGCCAAAGAAAACGGAAAACTGGGGATCTGGAAAACTGATGCTACTGATGCCGGTACCTTAAAAACTATTCAGTTTTCATATCAGGATGGAACTGATGGGAACATCAAGGTATTAAATACGTTGAATAATAAGCTACTCTTTACAAAACAGCAGGAGAATACCTCAACAAGTTACAGCTCGGGGCAGAATGAGCTTTGGTCTTCAGATGGTGATCAGGCATCAGCTGTTCTGATAAAGTCTTACGCTGTACCTTATGGTTCCGCGAGTATTTCAAAGGAAACTGGTACTTTAGATAATAAATTGATCTATGTTACATCAGGATATCCTTCAGCATTGCATTCTACAGATGGTACTGCTGCAGGAACAGCCGAAATTTTATCCGGGAACTTTTCTGGAGATATTAAATTTAAAAAATGTGGTAATCAGTTATTCTTTACACATAACAATGCATCCCAATTATGGAAAACCGACGGTACAGCTAATGGAACTTCCAATTTGGCCCAAAATTTTACTTCAGTGAAAGACATGGTTTGTGCGAATAATTATCTTTATTTCCTTAATGGTGATTCCCAGAAAGTATGGAGAACTAACGGAACTTCATCAGGAACTATGCCTATGGATATTTTTATAACCAATGATGATAATCAGTTACTGGCTAATGAAAATATTCAGAAAATGGGAACTGATGGAGATCAATTATATCTGACCATTGCTACAAAAGAACACGGAAGTGAATTCTACGAAATTACTGACCCGCTACCCACTTATCTGGCAGTGAGTGAAACTCCTAATGCTGATACTAAAAATGGGAATATGGATATTCAGATTTATCCAAATCCTGTTTCTGACTATTTCTCAATAAAGCTTAAAGGAAATGACAGAATTGAAACGGTCAAGATTTTCGATACTTCCGGAAAGCTGATAAAAAATATAGTTGACCATAATGAGAATATTAGGGTAGCAGAACTTTCTTCAGGAATATACTTTGTAAAAATAAAAACCGGAAAAGGTGATTACTTAAGCAAGATCATAAAAAAATAAATAATACCTATAAAAGGCTCCTGAAAAGGAGCCTTTTATATTTGAATATGATGATGTGTCTTTTCCTGATTCTGTAGGTAAAACTATTGACAAACTAACCTTTAAAAGTTCAACTATTCTTTGATGAAAATAATTGGATTGAAATATAAAAACAGGTCATTTATTGTGCGAAACAAAGAGAAAATAAGACCTGCAGAATTAGAATTTTTTTTATGGTATTATTGCTTTTAGTTACTAATGCTAATTTACAATAAAAATATATATAATCTTAATATTTAATGAATAATTTTATATTTATTGAATATTAGTGATTATTTAATTTTAACGAAAGCTATTTGTTAGTATTTTTATTTTCACTAAATAATGGATGAAATGCCTGTATCCATGGAATGAAAGAGTGTTTTTGACAAAAAAAATCTAATGGAATTATCCGTTGTTATTGAAAAACTCCCAGATTATTTTAGCCTTGCTCTTGCCGAGAATCTCTTCCAGTGTTTCCAGATTGGATTCTTTGATTCGTTTTACGGATTTTAATTTAGAAAGTAATAATTCAATTGTTTTTTCTCCCACTCCGGTAATTTCCTCCAGTTCAGATTTTATCGTAGAATTACTTCTTCTGGTTCTATGATGTTTTACTCCAAAACGGTGGGCTTCATCACGTACTCTTTGTAAGATTTTTAAAGTTTCAGATTTTTTATCAAGATATAAAGGAATAGAATCTTCCGGGAAGAAAATTTCTTCCAGTCTTTTGGCAATTCCTACAATAGTTATTTTTCCATAAAGTCCCAGTAATCTTAAACTCTTAACTGCAGAAGATAACTGTCCTTTCCCCCCATCAATCAAAATCAACTGAGGGAGACTTTCTCCTTCATCAAGCATTCTTTTATACCGGCGGTAGATCACTTCCTCCATGGTGGCAAAATCATTGGGCCCTTCTACCGTTTTAGGGTGGAAAATTCTATAATCTGCTTTGCTGGGTTTACCATCTTTAAAAACAACACAGGCCGACACAGGATTGGTCCCCTGAATATTTGAGTTGTCAAAACCTTCTATATGTCTGGGTTCTACAGGCATTCTCAGCAGTTTCTGCATTTCAGCCATGATTCTGTTCGTATGCCTTTCAGGATCTACGATTTGAACCTGTTTCAGCTTTTCCAGACGGTATTCTTTAGCATTCTTTTCAGAAAGCTCTACAATTCTTTTTTTGTCGCCTACTTTCGGAACAATCAGTTTTACATTCGGAATTTCTACAGACAAATGGAAAGGAAGCAGAACTTCTTTTGAGTCCGAAGCGAACTTCTGACGGATCTCAATCAAGGCTTCTTCCATAATGTCTTCATCTGTTTCCTCAAGAATTTTTTTAATCTCTGTAGTGAAACTTTGAATGATATTCCCGTTTCTTATCTTAAAGAAGTTGACATAAGCTGCTGTTTCATCACTGGTCATACCAAAGACATCCACATCATCAATATTTGGATTAACCACTGTATTTTTAGCCTGATAATCTTCCAGAATATCAAGCCGCTCTTTAATAATCTGAGCCTCCTCAAACTTGAGGTCAGAAGCAAGTTTCATCATCTGATTTACAAGAAAATCTTTAGCTTTCCGGAAATCTCCTTTAACAATTCCACGGATAGCGTCTATCTTCTCATCATATTCTTCTTTACTTTCAAGATCTTCACAAGGCCCTTCGCAGTTTTTGATATGGTATTCCAGACACACTTTATACTTTCCGTCTGCTATTTTGGCAGGGGAGAGGTTTAGATTACACGTTCTTAGTTTATAAATATGCTTGATGGTATCCAATAAGATCTTTGCAGGACGTACCTTTGCATAAGGCCCATAATATTCCGAACCGTCTTTAATCATATTTCTCGTTAGAAAAACGCGTGGGAAATCTTCGTTTTTAATGCAGATCCAGGGATACGTTTTGTCATCTTTCAGCATGACATTATAAAACGGCTTATGCTCTTTAATCAAATTGTTTTCCAACAAAAGAGCATCATACTCACTGTTTACAATAGTAGTTTCCAGACGCTGGATCTTACTCACCATTATTTTAATCCTGTATCCGGGAAGATTTTTGTTGAAATAGGAGAGAACCCTCTTTTTCAGATTTTTAGCTTTCCCTACATACAATAGCTGTTCGTTTTTATCATAATAACGATAAACGCCGGGTTCGGATGGTAAAGTTTTGAGCTGTAATTCTAAAGAAGGATTCATATAACAAAATTAAGGAAACTTTCTATATTTTGAAAAATAAAAAACCCGTAGACTGATCTACAGGTTTATAAATGATATGATAATAATAACTTTATCCGTTTGCCATTTCGGTATAAGTATATACAAGGAAACTTAAGTAATCCCATTTAACAGAATCTTTAGGGTATTTTTGCATGAACTCCTTGTTGTCACCAAAAAGAAAATCATAATTGTCTTCAAAATCATCCTTATGAAGCCACATGACTTTATTGCCTTTCTTTATGTAATAAGATTTGATAACACCGCCGCCGAATGCAGGGCCGCCAACGAAACCAGGTGAAGAGGTAGTAGTTGCAAAAGGATCATGATAAACAGAAATAATATCATTAAACTCCGGATTAATGACCTGCATTAGAAAAGTTCTGCTTTCTTTCTTGTTTTTTAAAGAAACGGTTTGATTTTCAAAAGGAATTGCTTCATCTGTTACAGACTTTTTATATTTTTTAGTGCTGTAATTTCTCATATTTGAAATGAATTTTGCCGCTTTCATAGATTTTTCAGTTTCTGTTGGATATAAATACATTTCAGCAATATCTGCCGCAGCAAATTTCTTAGATTTTCTTGTATCTACGTCTTCGAGTGTGATAGAAAGAATCTGGCCTCTTTGTTTTTCCCATGATTTACTGTAGCCTTGGTATTCAGTATTATCTTTCAATATTATGGTAGATACTTTTTTATCCGATGCAGTGTCGAAGCCTTCGTTAAAAAGGTACTTGTTCATTTCTTTTTTTTCTTCTTTTGAATATTTTACTTTCTGTGCGAAAGCTGTTGTACTGGCAACCAATAGAACAAGCAGTAAAGATTTGAGTCTCATGTATTATTGTTTTTAATTTCGGAGCCAAAAATAGTAAATTAAATCATTTGATTTCATAAAAATATAGAAGGGTGAAATTTAGCTTTTCCAATTATCCTTAAATGCGTAATTTTAAGAAAATTTTTTAGAAATGATATACGGAGTAGATATTTTTACTTTCCATGATATTCTGGAAATCTGTAAAAAACCTAATAAAGCCAAGCTGAACAAAGCAGCAAAAGAACAGATCTTAAAATCACAGAAAAATGTACAGGAAATAGTAGAGTCCGATAGATGTGTATATGGGATTAATACTGGATTCGGACCATTGTGTGATACTAAAATATCAGCTGACGAAACAGCGCAGTTACAATATAATTTAATTATTTCCCATGCCGTAGGAGTAGGAAAACCGATTAATAAAGAACTTTCCAAAATCATGATGATTGCGAAAGTTCATGCTTTATCAAAAGGTTTTTCAGGAGTTTCTCTTGATGTAATCGAAAGACTGATCCTGATGCTTGAGAAAGATATTATTCCTGTAGTTCCTGAACAGGGATCTGTAGGAGCTTCCGGTGATCTTGCACCTTTAGCACATCTTGTCTTGCCTTTATTAGGGTTAGGACAGGTTTGGGAAGGAGATCAGGTTGCAGAAACAATGGATGTTCTGGAGAAACACGACCTTGAGCCATTGGTATTAGGCCCTAAAGAAGGTTTAGGATTGATCAATGGTACCCAATTTATCCTGGCACATGCCATCAAAGGATTAGAAAAGTTTGAATACCTGCTTGACCTTGCGGACATGACTGCTGCGATGAGTATTGAAGCATACAGAGGTTCAGAAAGCCCATTCAAAAAAGAACTTCATGATATCAGACCTTTTGAAGGGAGTAAAAAAGTAGCTGCAAGAATGCTTAAATTCTTAAAGGGCTCAGAAAACATGAAAGCTCACGAAGATTGCGAGAGAGTTCAGGATCCGTATTCTATGAGATGTGTACCACAGGTTCACGGAGCCAGTAGAAATGCCTTTGAACACCTTAAGAGTATGGCTGAAACAGAACTGAATTCTGTAACAGACAACCCAATTGTACTAAGTGCTGAAGAATCTATTTCGGGAGGTAACTTTCATGGACAGCTGATGGCTTTGCCTTTAGACTATGCAACACTGGCGGCGGCGGAATTAGGAAATATTTCCGACAGAAGAAGTTACTTATTATTAGAAGGGAAATATGGACTTCCAAGATTACTGACGGAAAGCTCAGGTTTAAATTCCGGATTTATGATCCCGCAATATACTTCAGCAGCTTTGGTTACAGAAAATAAAACATTGTGTTTCCCGGCGTCGGCAGACTCTATTCCTACAAGTTTAGGACAGGAAGACCATGTTTCTATGGGAAGTATTTCCGGAAGAAAATTCAATCAGGTTCTTGGTAACCTTGTGAATATTTTATCTGTTGAGCTGATGTTTGCTGCTCAGGGACTGGAATTCAGAAGACCTTCCAGGTGCTCCAAAGTGATAGAAGAAAACTTTACTATTCTTCGTTCCAAAGTTGCGAAGCTTGAAGATGACAGATTAATCGGTAAAGATATGTTAGCGATTGCAGAACTGATCAATGAAAGAAAATTTATTGTTGATGTAAAATAGAAAATGAAGAAAGGGATTATTTTGGGTTTCCTTTTGCTGGGAATAAATGCTTTTTCTCAATCGAACGAAGCAAAAGTGAGGGAACTGATCAGTATTACAAGGTCAGATCGGATGTTGTCCATTGGATTTAAGGAGTTTATGGATCATTACAACAATAAGTATAAGGACTTGCCAGATAATTTTTGGGATGAGTTCAAAAAAGATATGGCTCCCGAAAGAATAGTTACCCTTTATATTCCTATTTATAAAAAGTACTTTTCGGATGCCGATATCGATGAGCTTATCAAGTTTTACAAAACTCCGGCAGGTCAAAAACTGATTGAAAATATGCCATCTTTAATGACTGAATCAACGGAAGTTACAAATAAATTTGTGGAGGCATTTAACAAAAAAGTTAATGATAAAATTAATGAACATTATCACTTTCAAAACCCTCCACCTCCTGCGCGATAAAAATAAAAAGCTTCCTGAAAAAGGAAGCTTTTGTTTTCTCTAATTATTTAATCAAATAATCATGCATATACTTAGAACAGACTCCTCACATACAGATTTCCAAAACTTAGTAAAACTTCTTGACAGTATTCTTGCAGAGCATAATGGTGATGAACACGATTTCTTTAATCAGTTTAATACAATAGAGGCTATTAAAAATTGTGTCGTTATATATATTGATACTATTCCTGCTGCTTGTGGGTCGTTCAAGATACTTTCGGAAAATACCGTTGAAATCAAAAGAATGTATACCCAGCCGGAATTCAGGCAGCGGGGACTTGCATCCAAAATTGTAAAGGAATTGGAGAACTGGGCTAGAGAACTGAATTTTCAAAAAGCAGTTCTGGAAACTTCTAAAGATCTTAAAAACGCAATTTCTGTTTATGAGCATAATGGATTTTACAGGATTTCTAATTATGGACCATATATAGGAATAGAGCAGAGTATCTGTTTAGAGAAGATATTATAAGTTTAGCAATAAAAATAATAAATGATGAGCATAACATTGTTCTTTCAGTCTTTTAATTAATATTTATGTAATGGTAAATTCATTTTTTAAAGTTTGTAATTCCCTGTAAAGTGTTATATTGTGACTCCAATCAAAAATTATAAAATATGAAAAAAACTGTATTCCTATTAGTAATATTTTTTGCTTTAAACTCTTGTACCAGGGAAGAACTTCAAAATGAAACTCCGAAAATGGAAATGGCTCAGAAAGATCCGTTGACAGAAAAACAAATCAATGAAAGGATAAATCAGTCCATTAAAACAGACGGAGCGTTCAATTGGAGAAATGAATCTGATCATTTTTTATGGAGTGCTATTTTCCGTGGAAACAAAATGGTATCCATAGGATTTGGCTCCTCTAAGGAAGACTTTGACAGAAGTAAATCTCTTAATAGCAGTGAGATGGAAAAAGAACTTCTTGCTGTTATCAAAAAATATGAAGGAAAAGATGAAAGAGGATTTCTTCTTCTTTCCGATCAATATCTCAATCAGATGGACGTTGTGATTGAAAAAGAAGAAACGATAAGTGCTCTTCGTCAAATGAAAACAATCAGGTATGTGGAGCCGGCAGATTATCACTATTTTGAAATCGAATCCAGATATAATACAACAGCAAAATCTTCAGGCAGCGGCTCTTCCGGATGTGGTTTTTCGTCTGCTACCTTAAGTGCTGTAGATTATACATCCACAACGCCAAGCGCAAAAATTCCATGGGCTTTTGCAAAACATAATATCCCTGATGCCTGGAACTACAGTACAGGAGCTGGAGTAACCATAGGACTTATTGATACAGGGGTTTCTCCAGAGCAGACTCTCCTGGGCGGAAGTTTTAACAATGGTGCTTCTTCAGGAAGAACAATCAGTAAAGTTGGAGTGTACAACTCAGACGGTTCAGCAGATCAGTGCGGACATGGAACCAAAATGGCTTCAGTGATGACAGCTCCGAGAAATAATGCAGGATTACCTGTAGGAGTAGCATACAATGCGAATTTAATTGCTTACAGAGCCGCAGAAAATGTTGTTCTGGAAACTTCCAGCGAACAGACTGCTGTGAAAACCGCCTTTACAGAACTTGGAAACAATACCAGTGTGAAAATCATTTCCATGTCTATGGGACATATTTTTTCAGTAGGAAAAATTGAAGATGGGGTAAAATACGCTTATTCCAAAGGAAAACTTATTTTCTGTGCCGGAGGAACTTCTACTAGCTTTACCAATTTCGTGGGTGTGATTTTCCCTGCATCAATGCCTGAAACACAGGCGGTTACAGGAGTGAAAGAAAATACATCCAATCAGAAATGTGATGTTTGCCATTCCGGAAGCCAGATCGACTTTACTTTCCAGATGGAGAGAGCTTCAGGAAATACAGTTCCAGTTCTGAGTTATTATAACGGACAGGCAGATTATGTAGGGGGTTCTTCAGTGGCAACAGCCGCTACTGCTGGAATTGCTGCCTTAGTATGGGCCAAAAATCCATCGTGGACAAGAGATCAGGTTCTAAATAAAATGAGGCAGTCTGCAACTTATTATCCGACAGTCAATTCAAGTTACGGCTATGGAAACATCAATGTTCTGAAAGCTGTACAATAAAATATAATATAATACAAAAAAGAATAGGTTATCTCAATGAGGGATAACCTATTTTATTTTAAAATTTTAATATATAGTGATTTATGGATCTGTCCCTTTATCCAATCCTTACACTGGTCATACTCAAAGAACCGCCAATAAGCTCATCGTTGAATAAAGTCAAATCTTCAGACTGATCTTTCAACCCTAATGTATAGAGCAGCGGAAGATAATGATCAGGAGTAGGAACGGCATACTGAAGGAAAGTTCCCTGTTTCTGATAATCAATGACATTCTGAAAATTTCCGTCCAGAAGCCAGTTATTTGTTTTCTCACGAGCTTCTATAGCCCAATCCCAGCCGGCTCCCACTGTATTTATATTTTTCCAGTCGATCAGACGGAGATTGTGAACAATATTTCCGCTTCCGATGATCAGAATTCCTTTCTCTCTTAGTTTATTCAGCCTTTTTGCAAGATCATAATGATACTGCGGAGGTTTCGTATAGTCTATGCTAAGCTGAATTACAGGAATATCAGCATTAGGATACATATGTCTGATCACTGACCAGGCACCATGGTCTAATCCCCAACTGTGGTCTTCTTGCACATCTACCGGTAACAGAAGTTCAGCTGTTTCTTTAGCCAGTTCAGGATTTCCAGGAGCAGGATATTGTACATCAAACAGCTCTTTAGGAAAACCGTAAAAATCGTGGATCGTTTTAGGCATATCCATTGCCGTTACAAAAGTTCCCTGGGTATACCAGTGGGCAGAAATACACAGGATAGCATGAGGCTTAGGTATTTCTGTAGCCGCTTTTCGGAAACCCTGTACAAACTGATTTTCTTCAATAGCATTCATTGGTGAGCCATGCCCAAGAAATAAAACAGGCATTCTCTGTGTGTTTCCAAAACTTTCGCTTATACTTTGAAGATCGTTGAGGTTCATAAATATTGAAGATTAATAAAAAATAAAAGGTTCAAGGCTTTTAGACAAATCCCTGAACCTTCCATAATAGGTGTTAAAAAATTATGCCTGTTTTACAAACTGTAATTCACCAGCTACCTTTACGTCATCACTTACCATTACACCTCCCGCTTCAAGAGCTGCATTCCAGTTTAGTCCAAAGTCTTTTCTGCTGATTTTCCCTTCAAAAGAGAAACCTGCTTTTGTATTTCCCCATGGGTCAACGTTGATTCCTCCGAAGTCTACGTCAAGAGTTACAGATTTTGTGATTCCATTAATCGTAAGATTTCCTACAACTGTATCGTTTAACGCCTGAGATTCAAAAGTGATCGTAGGGTGGTTTTCAGCATTGAAGAATTCAGCAGACTTCAAGTGATTATCTCTGTCTGTATTATTTGTGAAAACAGAATCTGTCTCAATAGTTGCTGTTGTTTTGGCATTGGCAAAAGTATCATCTTCAGCTTCAATTTCTGCATTGAAAGTTCTGAAGCTTCCTTTTACGTTAGAGATCATCATGTGTTTTACTTTGAAAGTAATTTCACTATGCGTTGGGTCTAGGTTCCATTTTGTAGCCATTGTATTTTGTATTTTTTGTTTGTTATTAATAATGCAAATTTAGGATAGACTATCTATACAAGTCATTGATATAGGATAAGAAATGAAATTAAGTTTAAAATTGAAAGTTCAGAATTGAAAATGATCAATCTCTTCCCAGAATCATTTAATTTTATCCATTATCCATTATCCATTATCCATTATCCATTATCCATTATCCATTATCCATTATCCATTATCCATTATCCATTATCCATTATCCATTATCCATTTTCAACCTTCAATTTTCCATTTTCAACTTAAAAATACTTAGTATTAAGGTAAGAATAATTTTCATCAATTCATGATTTTCATTTTATGAATGTTTTAATTTAACATTTCTTAACGGGTGATTTTTATTTCTTATTTTTGAGGGATTCAATTTTATACAATGAAATTACATAAGTTTTCTTTATTGATGCTGGTTGTAGGCAGTTCAGCATTTGCCCAGAGCCAGAAATTTACGATGGCGGAAGCTGTAAATGGAATGAGAACCAATCTTGCAGTGAAAAATATTTCACAATTTTCATGGTCTGCAGATGGAAAATCATATATCCAGGCAGTAAAAGGAGGTTATCTGATCACAGATCTGAAAACCAATAAACAAGATACATTGATATCCCTGACTCAATTGAACAGACAGTTTTCGAATGACAAACTGAAAGCTGTTCCGCCAATCAGGTTTACAAGCACTTCCAACGGTTACTTTACTACGGCAGGTAAAATGTCCTGGATAGAAAAATCAGGAAACGGCTGGAAAGTAAAAAATTCGGCAAACGTAGATCAGGATGCTGCCAATGTAAAAATGTTCGGGGACGGACAGACGTTTGCTTTTACGGCAAAGAATAATTTATTTGTGAATAAAAATGGTAAAACCATTGCTGTAACAAATGAAGCCAATGAAAATATCATCAGCGGACAGGCTGTTCACAGAAACGAATTTGGTATTGACACAGGAATCTTCCCTGCTCCTAATTCTGAAAGTGTAGCTTTCTATAGAATGGATCAGAGTATGGTAGCAGATTACCCGATCATTGACTGGTCTGTGACTCCTGCCGTTAATCATAATATTAAATACCCGATGGCAGGCCAGGCTTCTCATCAGGTAACTTTAGGTGTTTTCAATATTAAAACACAATCTACTACTTTCCTGAAAACTGAAGGGGAAAAAGACCAATACCTAACAGCAGTTACCTGGAGTCCGGATTCAAAATATATCTTTGTAGGAGTTTTGAACAGAGGGCAGAATCATATGAAAATGAATCAGTATGATGCAGCCACCGGAGAATTGGTGAAAACTTTATTTGAAGAAACAGACAGTAAATATGTTGAGCCTCAGCATCCGCTTACTTTCTTCCCGAATTCCAATACAGATTTTATCTGGCAGAGCCAGAGAACAGGATACAACCATTTGTTTCACTATAGCCTTGAAAAAGGGCTGATTGCACAGATTACAAAAGGAGATTGGTTGGTAACCGATATTTTAGGATTTAATGAAAAGAAAAAGGAAATCTATTTCACGTCTACAAAGGAAACTCCTTTGGAAAGGCATTTATATAGAATCAACTGGACTAATTTCAAAATGCAGAGACTGGACAGTGCTGAAGGGATGCATATCGGAACTTTAAGCAGTGACGGAAATTATCTGTATGATGCTTATAGCAATGCAAACTCTCCAAGAGTTGGCAATATCATTAATACTGCTAATTTAAAATCTACCAATATCCTTACTTCTGAAAATCCTTTAAAGAATTATCAGAGACCGGAAATTAAAAATATAGAATTAAAAGCTGATGACGGAACGCCTTTATATGGGAAAATCATTCTTCCAACAAATTTTGATCCTAATAAAAAGTATCCTACAATTGTTTATCTGTATAACGGCCCACACTTACAGCTGATTACAAACAGTTTCCCTGCTTCAGGAAATCTGTGGTATGAATACATGGCTCAAAACGGATATATCATTTTCACAATGGATGGAAGAGGTTCTTCTAACCGCGGATTAAAATTCGAGCAGGCAGTATTCAGAAATCTGGGAACTACAGAAATGAACGACCAGATGAAAGGAGTAGATTACTTAAAATCTCTTCCATATGTAGATGCTGAAAAAATGGGAATCCATGGATGGAGCTTTGGAGGATTTATGACAACAAGTTTTATGCTTCGTAAGCCAGATGTATTCAAAGTTGGAGTTGCAGGAGGACCGGTAATCGACTGGAGTATGTATGAAATCATGTATGGAGAAAGATATATGGATACTCCACAGGAAAATCCACAAGGATATGCAGCAGCCAATCTTTTGGATAAAGTTCAGAACCTGAAAGGAAAACTACTGATGATTCATGGGGCGCAGGATGACGTAGTGGTTTGGCAGCATTCTATAAAATTCATCAAATCTGCAGTTGATAATGGTGTTCAGTTGGATTACTTTACTTATCCGGGGCACCCGCATAATGTAATTGGTAAAGACAGAGTTCACTTAATGCAAAAGATTACAGATTATTTTGATCTTTATCTGAAGAAATAATAATAAAAAACCAGTCTAAAATTTTAGACTGGTTTTTTTTAATAATGCTATTGGGAAAACACAAAGGCGTAAATTTATTGAATACCTCATGTTGTAAGACAGAAAGATTTTTTCTGTGATAAAATTGTATACCTCTAATACCATATGAATGAAGTATTGCTGAAAATCTTCGGCATCTTACTGCGGTATGAAAATGAAGAATTCTTATACTTGTGCGTTTTTCCAACAAGAACCCCATTAGTTTCCGTGGGTACTTCCGTTCTTAACAAACATCAATGCTTTTGATTTTTCATAGTGGTATCTTTGTATATCTAAAATCAACAATATGGAATTAGGAATAGGAATGTTCGGAGATCTGGCTTTTGACCAGTCAACCGGTAAATATAGAGAGGCAGGAACTAAAATCCGTGAAATACTGGATCAGGTGAAGCTGATGGATGAGGTGGGAATTGATGTATTTGCGATGGGAGAACACCACCGCCCGGATTACGCAGTTTCCTCTCCGGAAATGGTTCTGGCAGCAGCAGCAAGTATTACTAAAAATATAAAACTGGCGAGCGGAGTAACTGTTTTAAGTTCTTCAGAGCCTGTAAAAGTATATGAAGACTTTTCTACACTGGACTTGATTTCAGACGGAAGAGCAGAAATATTTGTAGGGCGTGGAAGCTTCATAGAATCGTTTCCTTTATATGGTTATTCATTGAATGATTATGAAGAACTTTTTGATGAAAAGCTTGAATTATTATTAAAAATCAACTCTGAAGAAAATGTAACCTGGTCTGGAAAACTTCGCGCTCCGATGCAGAACCAAACAGTTTACCCAAGAGCAAAAAATGATGGGAAACTTTCCATCTGGAGAGCTGTGGGAGGAACTCCTCAGTCCGTTTTAAGTGCTGCCCAGTTAGGAATGCCTTTAGTAGTCGCTATTATTGGCGGAATGCCTGCCCAATTCAGAAATCTGATTGAATTTTATAAGCAGGAATATCAAAAAGCAGGGCATGATGTCTCCAAAATGCAGATTGCCGTTCATTCGCATACTTTTGTAAGTGATGATCAGAATGTTGTAGATGGGTATTTCCATAATTATAAATCACAGATGGATAGGATAGGAGCTTCCAGAGGCTGGGCTCCTTATACCAAAGCGCAGTATGAAGGCGGAAGAAGTAAAGACGGAGCTTTATTTATAGGAAGCCCCGCAGAAGTTGCTGATAAAATTGCTTACATGAAAGAACTTTTCGGGATTACAAGGTTTATCGGGCATATGGATGTAGGAGATCCTGCTCATGATGTGATGATGAAATCTATTGAGTTATTTGGAAAAGAAGTAAAACCCGTTGTCGGGAGTTTATAAAAATGAAACCGCTGTTGATATATTCAACAGCGGTTTTTTATAAGTGGTCACAAAAATTTATAGGGTCTGATAAAAGACAATCGCAATCTGAGGATGAAATGGAAACATAAAGGTCTCAAAACCATTTTCCTGATCTGTTTCATTACTCAAGAGGTATTTATTGTCAATAATATCAATAAGCAGAAGTTCCGGAGTAAAAAAAGTAAGACCCACTTTATGTTTGGAAGCATCTTCCATATGGGAAGAAACCAAATCTAATGTGAAACTGTCAACCGGAAAGAATGTATTTCCCAAAACATCCGGAAGACTTCTGATAACACCTCCTAATTGGGTAACATAATTACCTGCAGCACTGCTTAATAGAAAAGGAATTTGTTTCGCATTCGGATTATTTTGCAGTAACTCCCAATAGTTCTTCACCGGATTTTCTTTATCATCAAAAACCTGATGCTGAATTTTATATTCAAAATAGGTATCCTCAAAAATATACCGGTCCCAAGCCATTTCAGAAGACTGATCAATCACAATACGAAAGGCAAGTTTTACTTTTTTCATAGCTTAAAAAGATAAAGGTGTTCTTCAACCGATCTCGGCTCTTTCCAATCAGTTTAGATTTCCATAAAAATGACAAGAGCATCTTCACTCAAAGCCTCAAATTCCAGCTCCTGAATTTGCCAGAGTAAAATGGCATCCCGGTTTTCCAGCAATCTGTTTTGAAATTCGAAAGCTCCATTCACTACAATTCCGAAAATAGATTTTTCTGAATCTTTCAAAGCATAGAATCCTTCAGCACGACCGTTGTAAAGACCAATGAAATTAGGAAATGGTAAGGTTGCTGAAATTCTGAAAAAATTGTTTTCTAAGGCAAAATCAAGCTCCTTTTTGGAAAAGGATAGAATATTTTCCTGCTTTTCAAACTCAAAGATCAAAAGATCCGTTTTGTCATGATAAACCAGGTTTTTAATAACAATTTCTTTTCCTGCTTCACTGTTGAAAGTAAGAGACTTTCCGGCAGAGATACTCTCATAAAAATCGCTGATAATTATTTCTCCGTAAAGGGGAAGAATAAGAATAGTTCTCTCACCTTCAAAATTAAGCCTTAATTCTCCTCCAATATTCAAAACCGCTTCTTTTACACTGAGTAAAGCGTTAATTTTTTCTTCATTCTTGAAAATTTCAGTCATTGTATACTGTTCGGTTTCATTCCAAACTCTGAAATCGTTCTTTAAAATCTTTGACGGGGTTTGAACCAACATATTCTTTTGAACTTAATAGTTCCACCAAGCACAGACCGGTACATTGCTTTTGATTTTACACTTCGGGTATATATGAATTATCATGATGCCTGTGCTTTTTGTGGAAATGGGTAAAACACTAAGATTAAAAAAAATCCTCCTGGGTTTTAGCCAGAAACTTTTATAGTATGGGTAAGGGCGAAACCTCCGCTTACACTTCCTGAAATAACGGACATTTCGTTGGAGGTTCCATCACTGAAAACATTGTCATTCGCATTGTATGTATAACCGTTCATTCCTTTGTAGCCGGTACTTGCTGCAACCTGAACTACAGCACTGTTACTTCCTTCAGGAAAAGCAATCTGCGTAACCAGCAGTGACTGCCCTGCTGAATTATAAATATGAACATGGATATGGGTAGCTCTTCCATTATACCAACCCGGAAAAATTGAAGTAAATTTCACCTGCCCGTTAGCATCTGTGGTTTGTCTTCCTCTTAAAAAATGAACCGCTGTGTAGTTGGTAGACTGCATTCCTGATCCTCCGTATTCAGAATAATTTCCATCTTTGTCACAATGCCAGAGATCTACAAAAGCACCCTGCAAAACAGCACAGTCTGTATTCACATTCTGGACTGTAATGGTGATGGAAAAAGGTATTCCGGTTCTGTCATTCACAATATTACTTTGAACTAAGGTTGAGGGTGATTTTGTAGGAAAAGGCCCTTCAGTTTCGCTATTGGTGACAGAACATCCTGTGGATGCTGATCCCGAAGAAGTATTGGAAGATGAATCTGTTGTATCATCACTTCCGCAATGGATTAAAAGAGGAGCGGCAACGGCAGTTACCCCTGCTAAACCCAGGCTTTTCAGAAAGCCCTTTCTATTCATTGTTTTCATAATACAGGGTTTTTAAGGTTAATACTTTAAAAGACAATGAGTATAAGTTCTTCATCCTCTTGAATTTCTTATCCAAAAATATTCTCAAAAAATGATACAGTAAAATTTATGAGGTAAACAAATAAAATGTGTCGGTAAATGAGTGTTTTTTAGGAGACGTTAAGAATTGCAGATGCAGATATTCTGAGATTTGAGGAACATAATTCTGCATCAAAAAAGATTATCTGTTTACCAGTTTTATCACCATCTCTTTATAGGTTTCTCCGATAGGAATAATAAAGTTTTCGATGTGAATATTGCGATTGACAATTGTTTTGATGTTTTTTACTGGAACAATATAAGAACGATGAACCCTCACGAAGTCTTTTTCAGAAAGTTTCTCCAGAATATTTTTCATAGAAGAACGTGCAGTTATTACAGAATGATCAGTTAAGTGGATTTGGATATAATCATCCAGTCCTTCAATCAAAAGAATATCGTCAAAGTTGATTTTATGAAGCTTGTAATCAGCGCGGATAGAAAGATGCCTTACATCGTCAGCTTCAGTATTCATTTTCACTTTTTCAACAGCGGCTTTGAATCGGTCAAAAGAAAACGGTTTCAGGAGATAATCAACAGCATTGATATTAAAAGCATCCACCGCATATTCCGAATAAGCAGTAGTGAAAATGACCTTTGTATTTTGGGAGATACTTTTATAAAAATCCATCCCGTTTTTGGAAGGCATTTCTATATCTAAAAAAATGAGGTCTACAGGAAATTTGTTGAGGTACCTTTGAGCATCAATTTGCGTATTGAAAATTTTTTCGAGAGAAAGATTTTCAATTTTTTCAGCATAATTCTCAATGATTTTTAAGGCGAGAATTTCATCGTCAAGAGCAATAGCTTTGATCATTGTCAGAGTAAATTAATTTTTAAATCAACTTCAAATGTTTTTCCGTTGTTATGGCTATTTAATGTATATTTTCCGGAATAGGCATGATTTAAATGCTCGATTGTATTTTTCATTCCAATTTTCAAACTGTTTTCATCACTAATATTCCGGTTTACAATATTATTAAAAACATTAAAATTCAATACTCCGTCCTTAATAATGACGTTTACAGATATTTTTGAGTTTTCTTCAGCATTGAAACCATATTTAAAGGCATTTTCAATAAAATTAACCAATATAAAAGGTGCAATTTGCTCATCTTTTATGATTCCGGTTTCAGTATAAGAAAAATCAAGGCTGCTGTCTGTTCTTACCAGCTGAAGAGCAATATAATCTTTTAAATATTCAATCTCCTTGCTGAGTCCTACAAAATCTTTACTGCTTTCCTGTACAACGTAACGCATTACATTAGAAAGTTTTAAAATTCCATTGGGAGCATCATCTGATTTCAGAAGGGCAAGTGAGTAAATGGAGTTTAAGATATTAAATAAAAAGTGAGGCTGTAACTGATATTTTAAACTTAATAATTCTGCTTTCGCCTTGGAGCGTTCCAGTTCTTTTTTCTCAATATTTTTAAAAATGTAAAGAGAAGATAAGAATGAGAACAGAAAAGGAAGAAGAGAAGAAAAGATCATCTGGCTGTAGGGATTGTGATTTCTGTACCCGGTATTTTCAGCAGGAAATTGTCCTTCCCTTGGTGGAAGCGGTATATTTTCCGGGGAACCCATAGAATGTGGTTTCATCTGCATCTGAAGATGATGGGCAGACATTCCGTTTTCTGAAGTAAGATAATTGGGAATGAAAACCATGATCCCAAAACAGATCAGAAGACAAATGATAAACAGAAAGTATTTTTTCTTACTGTAAAGTTTGGGCAGAAATAAGTTCAGGTTTAAGTAAAAAAAGAGAACAACAAACACAAAGCGGATAAATTCCCTCTGAAACGGAGAAACCCTGAAAACCGATAATGTGCCGTCAAAATCTGGAGAGGAAACAATAGGAATGGTTAAGAGTAAAAGAATAAGGATAATATGGGGAGCAATTTTTTTCACGCAGTATAATCATTTAAAAATCAATTATCTCTTATAAGCCAGAAAATGAATGATAGTTCTTTCTAATTTCAAATGTAATAAAACGAGATGTAATTCTGGTCAACAATTTTCTTTCAAAAACAGAAAACAAAAAAAAAGTACACTTAAGTCTTTACATTCCCTTAAGTGTACTTTATAGATGTTAATTAATAACTTTATGTTAGATAATCTCAATCAGGCTGCCTCTTTCCTCATCTTTTACAATATTGAGGGCCGTAGGAATTTTCTCTTTAAGTTCTTCTACATGAGAAATAATTCCTACAATTCTGTTTTCCTTCATCAGATTGGTCAGCGTTTCAAATACGATATTGACTGACTCTGTATCCTGAGTTCCGAAACCTTCATCAATAAAAAAGAAATTCTTATCAGCCTGTGCATTGGCCTGCACACTTTCTGCTAATGCCAGAGCAAGGCTCAGTGATACCTGAAAGGCCTGGCCGCCGGAAAGTGTTTTTACACTTCTGCTTTTACCTTCGTTGAGGTAATCAACAATCTCAAAGTCATTATTTTCATTAAGCTGGAGGCTCAGCTGGTTTCTCGTCATTCTGTGAAAGCGCACATTGGCGTGATCACAAAGCTGCCTTAAGTAAATAGAAGAAACATATTGTACAAAACCGGCTCCTTTAAAAAGATTTATCATCAGTTTTAAATTTTCCGAACGTTTCTGAAGCTTTACAAGATCTTTAAGAAGCTGTTCTTTTTTTATATATTCCTTTTCCAGCCGGTCTATTTCTGCATTCTTTGTGACCACAGAATCACTGATCTGTTTGTGTTCTGACTGCGCTTCGCCAAACTGCTTCTCAGTCTGGGAAAACTGTTCATTATCAAATGAAAGATCTTTCAGCTTTGATTTCAGTTCTTCAATAAATTTCTTTAAAGTTTCAAATTCAATTCTGAAATTTTGAATTTCAGTTCTGGCCGTCTGAACATTGATCTCTTGGAGTAAAATGTTTTCAACTTCTTTAAAATCAGTGAAACTCTGTTCCGAAAGCGTTTTTAACAAGCTGTTTTCATTATCTGAAATTTCTTTTTCAAGAGCTGCAATTTGTTTTTCAGATTGGCTGACGATACCTTTTTGTTCTGCCAGTTGTGGAGAAAGTATTTTTTCCTGCTGTAATGCCTTTTGGTAATTTTCTTCCGTTTCTTTGTTGGATAGCAAGAGCTTTTGATAAGCTTCTTCAACCTCTGCCACCGTTTTTTGACTATATAGATTCCAGTCCAGTATTTTTAGACTGGATTTACTGATATTGATCTGCTCCTGCTTAGAAATTTCTTTTTGTCTGAAATCGTCCAGTGCTGTTTTATATTTTTCCAGAAGTTGAGTTTCTTTTTCAAGAGTTTTACGTTCCAAAGCTATATTTCGGTCAATTTCTTCTATTTTTTTCTCTAAAGCAAAAGAGTCAGAACGTTTTTTTTCAAATTCATCTTCCTCCTCGGGAGAAAACTGTTTCCAGCTAAAATGTTGAATATGATTTTCAAGATCTTTTTCAATCTGAAGTAAAGTTTTCTGCTCTGAAAGAAGCTGTTCTTCAAATATTTTTTTGCGATCCAGAATTTTTTCAATGTCAGATTCCTGTTTTTGAATCTTGACAATCTCCTGATCAATGGTGGTTATTTTCTCCTGAGTTTCCTGCAGTTCAGCATTCACATCATGAAATTCCACAATATGCGGATGTTCTCTGGAACCACAAAGAGGGCAATCCTCACCATGATGAAGTTCACTGGCAAAACGGGAGAGTTCTTTTTGAATTTTGAGATGATCCAGTTTCTGAGAAAATTCTTTTTTTCTGTTTTCTAACGTTTCTTTTTGTGTGTTGAAAGCTTCTTTAAAGTTTTCATGATAAAAATAAAGCTTTAATTCCTCAGTTATTCCTTCAATATGTTTCTGATGTTTTCCAATTTTTTCCAGCTGTTCTTCCTTCGCCTTTTTGATATTCTTTTTCTGAATAAACCAATTTCCAACCTCAGAAAGTAATGCCGAATCCAGCTTTTGTTCCTTTAAACTTTTAACGCCAGTAGAAAATTCGTCAATCTTTTTTTGAATCTCCTCTCTGTTGAGGTCCACCTCTTTTACCTTTTCAGAACCCTTTTGAGTTCTTTCATTCAGAACTTTTATTTCACCGGAAAATGTAAGAATCTGAATGATAATATGAAGATCATTTTCCTGTATTTTGCTTTGCTCAAGAGCTTTAAACTGTGGTTCAAGAACAGACAGCTTTTCTCTTACAACACTGAAGAGTCTTTCGGTTTCCTGCAGTATTTTTATCTGCTGTTCCCGCTCATTCCGTTGATCTGCAATTTCTTTTGACAGCTTATTTTTCTCAACAATTAAAGGATTGAAAAGTCTGAAGACACGATCATATAATTCAGTTTTGGCTTCCAGATCATCTATTTTAGATTTCTGCTCAGACAGCTTTCCGAATTTTTCCTTGTTCTGCTGTAAACTTTCAAAATCATTTTTTAAGCTTTTCAGGTGCTGATAGATATCGGACATTTTTTCAAGCTTTTCATGAGCTTCAGCAAGTCTTTTTTGTTCCTCTGCTGCAACTTCTTTCTGGGCCTGAATTTTTTCTTCATTGATTTCTTCAAAACCTTTTAACTGGCCTTCCAGCTGATCCAGCTCAGACCTGTTTTTTATATGGAGGGTGGAAACATTAGACTGAAGATCATAACGCTGCAGACTGAAGATTTCCTTCATCATGTTCGTTCTCTCTGCGGCACCCAATTCCAGAAACTCTTTGAACTGTCCCTGTGGAATAATAATGGTTCGTTTAAAATTGGAATAACTTAAACCTATAATAGATTCTGCATTAGAATGATCCAAAGGAATCCATTTACCCTCAATATGCTGATAAAACGTAACCGCATTAGGCTTTACCTCTTCGAATTTTTTTAAATTTCTCCTGAAATCCCTGGTAGCACGGAAGAGTTTATTTTCATAATTGATAAAATCAAACTCTATATAAGAACTGTTCGATTTTAAATTCATCATGTTGTAAGCCCTCTTATCACGCATGTTCAGACGTTCCGTTTCACCATATAAAGCAAATGAAATGGCTTCCAGAACTGATGATTTTCCAGATCCCACCGCACCGAAAATACCAAATAATCCGGCGTCCGTAAGATTTTTAAAATCAATAGTCTGACGTTCCTGGTAGGAGTATAATCCTTCGATAGTTAATTGAACAGGAATCATAACTTAAGCATTTAAAATTTCATTAAACAAACTCATCAGCTCCTCATTGGCTTCCTGGCCACTATTTTTAGATTTAAAATAATCTTTGAACAATATTTCTATATTCTGATTTAAATTAATTTCCTGGCTCTGCTGTTCTGTAATTTCCTGATTTTTGACTTTTGGGATAAGATGAACGATACCATTATGAGACTGATAAATCTCTCTTCTTTCATCAGCCGTTAGAAAAGTTTCACTTTCAAGAGTCAGCTCTATAAAAGTATATGGGTTTTCAGCCAGCCAATGAACAGTATCTGCAACGGAAGTAAATGTTTTTCGGACTAAAGCTCTTCCGCTTTTCAAAGCTCTTTTTTCGTAAGTGACAGCTTTTCCAGGTTCTGCATCAATAATAGAAACATATTTAGTCTGTCCGGCTTCACTAAAGCTGTAGCATAAAGGTGAAGAAGAGTAGACCACAGGTTTTTCCTTTGTTCCGATATTCTGAAAACCATGTAAATGTCCTAACGCTGTATATTGAATCTGCTCCGGAATACTGTCTGAAAATATCAGATCTGCATTTCCGATTTTGATAGGTTTTTCCCCTTCCGGTTCCTCTAGTATTTCCGCTCCTCTTTTATTCATGTATAAATGAGCGGTCAGAAAGTTAATCCCTGAAGAGTCGCAAAATTCATCCGCAAGTTCTTTCCAGGTTTGTGAAAGTACTTTGTTGATTTCTTCTTCTTTATTTTCTCCAAAATATTCTTTTAAACGGATTTCGTTCGCAAAAGGAGTGTGCAGTATCCTTACAGGAAAATTTATGTTTTCAATAGCCAATTCTATAAAACCGGCTTTTGATTTTGTTAGTTTAAAATAATCAGTACTGAAAGGAATGATTTCAGCTTTTGGATGGCCTATGAGAATAATTCCGCATTCTCTGGCTAAAGGATCTGGAGCATTAATCAGATTCGGAGAATCATGATTTCCGGAAATAGCAATTACAGGACGTTTACCATTCTGTGATAAACGTTTTAATGTTTTATAAAAAAGTTCAACGGCTTCTACGCCCGGATTAAAATTATCAAAAAGATCTCCGGCAACCAGAACAAGATCAATGTTTTCTTTATCAGCAATTTCCGTAATCTCTTCCATCACCAGAATTTGCTCTTCCAGACGGGAAAAACGATCCAGCCGTTTTCCCAGATGCCAGTCGGCTGTGTGGAGGATTTTCATAAAAAGTTTATCATTATTTAATACCCAAAGTTAAATGAAGTTTTAATTTTAAAAATGCGGTTTACCTCAATGGATCAAGAAATATATTGAGGTAAAAATTCTCCTGTTTGAGGCCGCAAAATTTTCATAGTGTATTGTCGGCTTCTTTTGCTTTGAAATCTTCGCGAATTTGTTTTAAACGTGCTTTCCTTTCTGCTTCTGCATTTTGTATTTTACGTTTTTTCTGATCAATTTTCTTTTTATTTTTTTTCCTGTTCGCTTCGTTATTTTTGCTCATATTTTTCTGTAACGAATAATTTTTGTTGGTAAGAAATAGCTTCATCAAAAATACTAAAGATTAAGAGTTTAAACAATTTTAGTTGTTAAGTCTGATAAAATATTTTAATTTTACTGCTTTATGGAAGAGAAATCAAAAGATCCCTTACACGGAAAAAGGCTTGATGCGATTCTTGAAGAGCTGGTAGAGTACTACAAAGGCTTCGAGAAATTAGGAGAGCAGATCAATATAAAATGTTTTACAGACAATCCTAGTATCAATTCTTCACTGAAATTTTTAAGGAAAACGCCCTGGGCAAGAACAAAAGTTGAAAGTCTGTATCTTTTTGTGCTGAGACAGAAAAAGAGAGACGAATCAAAAAAAGGAAACTAGAAAGCTGGATGTTGCTTTGAAATTCTTCTTTTAGCCCTTTTCTCTAAACAATCAAAAAACAGTATATTTGTGCTGTTAATCGTGAAAGGATTCGCGAAAAAAAATAGAAAATATGACAATTGAAAACAATCATGTTGTAGCTGTAAGTTACATACTTCATACAATTGAAGAGGATGGAAGCAAGGTTCTTGTAGAAGAAACAACAACAGAAAATCCACTAACATTTTTGTACGGTGTAGGAATGATGATTCCAAAGTTTGAACAAAATATCCTTGGTTTGAAAGCTGGTGATAAAGCTGCTTTTACAATTCAGCCGGAAGAAGCTTATGGTGAGAAACAACCTGATGCTATCGCAGAATTGCCAATTGATATGTTTAAAGAATCTGGAATTCCTCCTGTAGGAGCTATTTTACCTTTATCTGATAACCAGGGGAATAATTTCCAGGCGTTTGTGGTAGAAGTAACTCCGGAAGCTGTAGTGGCAGACCTTAACCACCCAATGGCTGGTAAAGTTTTAGATTTCCAGGTGGAAATTTTAAATACTCGTCCCGCAACAGAGGAAGAATTGGCACACGGTCATGCTCATGGAGTTGACGGAACAGATGCACACTAAAAAATAATATAAATGTCCGGTTTTTTCGGACATTTTTTTTATAATACCAGTAAAGAAAAAATAAACCACAGGACTTCTGTGGTTTATTCTTATTTATAGGCTATAATTAGCTATTTGCCGGTTATTATCATAAAGTATTAAAGGGAACTATAATTTTAGAATTAGAATTGATTTTAAAACCATTCTGATCTTTCACGGAATACTGAACCGGAAATTGATTAGCATATACAATGACTATATTGAAGCAGCTGAACCAGCAACACAAAATCAGTGAAGTCTAAATAATCTTTTTCTTCACTTCATTAATCCAAAAATTCACCTGAAACATAATACCAGCGGTTATGCATTTTCTGGAAAAAAGAGAATTCATGGTGGAGCTGTGGATGCCCGTCCTGATCTGTATAATAGGCTTTAAACTCTACCTGATTTAAAGCAGGAGTTCTTATGATTTCCAGTTTTGTCCATTGATTGATTTCTCCCCATTCCTGAAGATCTGCTTTATTGTGGTATTTTCGTTTTCCAGGAAGAGTAGTCTCCATTAAATATTCTCCATTAGGAATAGCAAAAGCTGAAAATCTTGAGCGCATCAATGCTTCAGCGGTAGGAGCTTGCTTTTCTCCCGTATGATAAGGCTTGCAGCATTCTTCGTAAGATTTTCCTGAACAGCAGGGACAATTCATATAATGTATTTAAAATTGTAAACGGCAAAAATAACAAATATCAGCAGAACCGGGCTTTGGCCCGTTAAAAAAAATAAATAAATAGTTCCAACGGCTTTAGCCGAAACATAAAAAAAGAAGCACTCTTTTAAAGAATGCTTCTGATGTATTTATTTAATAAACCCTCTGTTTCTTAATAAAGGTTTAATATCCGGATCATGTCCTGTGAAATCTCTGAATGCCTGATTAAGGTCTACAGAATTCCCTACAGAAAGAATATATTTTCTGAAACGGTCACCATTTTCTCTCGTTAGTCCACCATTCTTACTGATCCATTCCCATGCATCATTATCCAATGTTTCAGACCATAGATAAGCATAGTATCCAGCAGAATATCCACCACCCCAAATATGGGCAAAATAAGGAGTATGGTATCTTGGCGGAACTGTTGCTAAAGTAAATCCGTGGCTTGCCAGAGATTGTTTTTCAAAATCTAGAACAGGAATAAACTGACTTTCGTTAGTTACTGTGTGCCAATCCATATCCAGTTCAGCAGCAGAAACCAATTCAGTGGTCATATACCCCTGATTGAAAGTCGCTGCCTTTTTAATTTTCTCTACTAAAGCCTGAGGAATGGGTTGTTTTGTTTCGTAATGTACCGCATAGTTTTTAAGAACTACAGGGTCTAAAGCCCAATGCTCATTAATCTGTGAAGGGAATTCCACAAAATCTCTTGGTACGTTTGTCCCAGAAAGAGAAGGATATTTCTGGCTTGCAAACATTCCGTGAATAGAGTGGCCAAATTCATGGAAGATTGTTGAAACATCATCATAGCTTATTAATGACGGCTTTCCAGGAGCCGGTTTCTGGTAATTGTAGCAGTTTACAATGACAGGTTTTGTTCCCAATAAATAAGACTGTTCAACAAAATTACTCATCCAGGCACCTCCGTTTTTAGAATCTCTTGTGTAGAAATCCAGATAATAGATAGCAATAGATTTTCCGTCATGATCGAAAACTTCATATGTAACTACGTCAGGATGATAAACAGGAAGATCTGTTCTTTTTTTGAAGGTCAGGCCATAGAATTTTTCTGCAGCGAAGAAAACTCCTTTTTCAAGAACAGTAGTGATTTCAAAATAAGGTTTTATCTGGCTTTCATCAAGATCAAATTTAGCTTTTCTTACCTGCTCAGCATAGAAATTCCAGTCCCAGGGCTCTACCTGGAAACCTCCCTTTTGCTGGTCGATAAGATCCTGAATATCTTTTGCTTCTCGTCTTGCCGTTTCCACCGCAGGAGTAGCAATCTGGTTCATCAGTTTAGTGGCAGCTTCCGGAGTTTTTGCCATCTGATCCTGAAGTTTCCATGCTGCAAAGTTTTTCTTACCCAGAGTCTGAGCTTTTTTCAGTCTCAGTTTAGCCAGTTTTTCAATCGTTTCTCTGGTATCATTAGCATCTCCTTTCTCAGCTCTTGTCCACGAAGCTTTAAACAGCTTTTCTCTGGTGGCTCTGTTTTTTAAGTTTTGTAAAAGAGGCTGCTGTGTTGTATTTTGTAGAGCCAGAAGGTATTTTCCAGGCTGTCCTGCAGTTTTGGCATCAGCGGCGGCGGCTTCAATTTCATCAGAAGAAAGTCCGTCCAGTTCTTTTGCATCAGCAAAGAATACTCCACCTTGCTTTCTTGCTTCCAACAGTTTATTGGCATATTGCGTGGAAAGAGAGGCCAGGTCCTGATTAATCTGCTTCAGCTTTTCTTTATCTGTTTCAGAGAGATTAGCTCCTGCAATTTCAAAGTTTTGCTTATAAAATTGTACAAGTCTTTTACTTTCAGGGTCAAGACCATCTTCTTTGATGGATTTTATTCTTTTATAAAGATTTTCATTCAGGTACATTTTATCAGAATGTGCCGCAAAAATAGGGGCATATTCTTCATCTAAAGCCTGCAGAGTAGGGTTGGTATTTGCACTGGTAAGATTAGAGAATACAATTTGTGCTCTTCTTAATACTTCACCGCTTTTTTCCAGAGCAACGATTGTATTTTCAAAAGTAGGTGCAGCTGGATTGTTGGCAATTTTTACAATTTCAGCTTCGTGCTGTTTTAAACCAAAATCAAAAGCAGGTTTGAAATGCTCATTTTTGATTTTGTCAAATTCCGGAGCTTCATATTGAAGCTTGCTCTTCTTCATGAAAGGATTTGAAGATAAAGACGGGTCAGGTGCAGGAAGCTCCTGTTGTGTATCGGTCTGTTTCATTGTAGTACAAGATTGATTGAACGCCAAGGCAGAAATTAATAATACCGATGAAATATTCTTCATAAATATAGTTGTTATTAAAGCATAAAGATATTAAAAACTTGCATCATAGAATCTATTTTGGCAGATGTATTTGCTGAAATAGCGTAATGGGTGTTTTTCAGGAGAATAAACCAAGCGTTATAAAGTTCACTATTTTTATTCTTACCATATGCATTATGGAAAATGACACTATTTTCAATTGTAATGTAATATTTTTTATAAATTAGTTGTCTTTTAAATAAGAAATTAATTAAATAATCTAAAAAATAAATAAACATGAAAAAAGGAACTCTTTTTATTTTTTCGGCCTTAGTGGTTTTAGCCTCTTGTAATGAAAAACACGAGAGAAGAAACAACGAAAAAAGCAGCTGGGTAGAGAAGGTGGTTACTACAGAAAGTGGCCCGATACAGCATAAGGAATTTACAGGAGATTTTGATGAAATTCAGGTTTCCCAGGCTATTGAGGCTGAAGTCATAAAATCAGAAACAGAGAAGGTGGAAATTTCAGCTCCACAAAGCATCATCAATGAAATTTTGGTGGAAAATGAAGGAGGGAAGCTTCATATTCATTATAAACCTGGAATCAGAGTTATGAATATCAATAAGGTGACTGCAAAGATTTATACTAAAGATTTTAGTAAAATTTTTGCTGACTCAGCAGCAAGAATTGATGTGAAAGATAAATTTACTCAGGAAAAAACAAATATTGAAGTATCTAGTGCCGGCAGCATCTCAGGAAACCTGGAAGCTAATGATATGGATATTAATATCAGCAGCAGCAGTAGTTTCAGCGGGAAGATATGGGCTGTAAATCTTGATATTGAATCATCCTCAGGTTCTAGTCTTGATATTTCTGGAAAAGCAAAACATGCAGATATCAGTGCTTCTTCAGGCAGCAGTATTTCAGCAAAAGATGTCATTGCAGAAAATGTGGAAGCTGATGCATCCAGTGGGGCAAGCATTGAAATAGGAGCTGCTTCCAGCGTGAAAGCAAGTGCATCTTCAGGAGGCAGTGTGAATATTGCTAAGAAAGGAGAGCTCAAAAATGTCAGCAAAGAAGAAAGCAGTGGAGGAAGTGTAAACATCCAGTAAATCATTCCTGAGATTCTTCTTCATCTTCTTCAGCCGATGAGGAAGAGTCCCAGTTTCTATGATCAAAATTAAGATTATCATAAGCTAATAATTCCTCCTCACGCTGGAGGATTTCTTTTGTACTGAATAAAGTAACATCCTGGTCTTCTGCCATTTTTGCCAGTTTTCTTACAGAGGCCTTATCAATAGCCATAAATCTTTGTCCAAGACGTCTGGCAGCATACTTTCTCATTCCTGTTTCATGAAGTACATCTACGGCCATATCCACGGCTGTTCCTAATGTTTCACGGTAAATATGATTGATTCCGTTATTAAGATATTCATAGGCATCAATTCTGTTTTTTGCCCTTACAAAAATTTTCACATCGGGATAATGCTCACGTACCAATTCTGCAATAAACATATTGTCATCAGGATCATCGAGGCACAACACCAGAATCTCGGCATCTTCAATTCCTGCAGCTCTTAAAATAGGAATTCTGGTAGCATCACCATAATAAACCTTAAAGCCATAGCTTCTCAGCAGCTTCACACGGTCCGAATCTCTGTCCAGAACAGTGGCCGAAATTTTATTCGCTTTTAAAAGACGTCCCACGGTACTTCCAAAATGCCCGAATCCTACGATGATGATCTTTTTTTGAGCTACATCACTGTCGAGAATATTGAAATCATGATCTTCTTCAGGTATTTCTTTAATGAATTTCGGGGTTATAAAACGTTCATTAATGATCAGAAGGATAGGAGTGATGCACATCGTAATAGCTGTAACAGCCATTAATTGTGCATTAAGTTCCGGACTTAGAAGATAGAGGTCCGAAGCATAGTTGATCAGGACAAAAGCAAATTCTCCTACCTGCGAAAGGGCAAAAGCATAGAAAAAACTCTGTGGAGTATCTATTTTGAAAAATTTTCCGATAGCATACAAAACGACGAACTTCACACTTAGTACCGCAAAAACAGTACTGAAAATAAATAAAGGATCTTTTTGAATGATATTGAAATTGATCGTTGAGCCAACACTGACAAAAAAAACAGCTAAAAGCAGTCCTTTAAACGGATTGATCTGTGCTTCCAGTTCATGCCTGAACTCACTGTTGGCAAGCATTACCCCTGCAAGGAAAGCTCCTAATGCAGGAGAAAGCCCAATAACAATCATCAGTTCAGAGACACCAATAACAAGAAATAAAGACGAAGCGGTCAACAGTTCCGTCATCCCGGATTTAGAAACGTAGCGTAGAAAAGGTACGAATACATACCTGCCTAATAAAATCAATAAAACAACCCCGAAAATTACAGTGCCTGCCTGAAGCCATTCCGGAAGTCTCTGTATCAGGATCTGGATTTCGTTATCATGATGTTTTGCTTTATAATTGGCAATAATGGGAAGAATTGCCAAAATAGGAATGACAGAAATATCCTGAAATAAAAGGGTAGAGAATGAGGCTTCTCCTGCTGTGGTTTTAAGATTGTTTTTTTCCTGTAATGTCTGCAGAACAATAGCTGTAGAAGATAAGGCAAAACACATAGCAACAGCTATCGCTTTATCTACCCTCCATCCGACAGTGATAAATACTATGAAGAGTAATGAAATGGTGAGAAGCATCTGAGAGAGACCCAATCCCATTATTTTCTTCCGCATTTCCCAGAATTTCCGGGGTTCCAGTTCCAGACCTACAATAAAAAGGAGCATAATTACACCAAATTCACTGGCATGCATGATATCATTTACATTATTTCCCGTGAGTCTGAGTACATAGGGTCCTATAATGATTCCTCCTAAAATATATCCGATAACAGAACTCAATCCGAATTTTCTGGCTAATGGAACCATAATAATGGCTACACCCAGAAAAATTAATGTGTTCATCGCTAAGCTGGATTCCATATGCTATTGATTGAGTAGTTCTGTAAATTCTTTTTTGTGTAAAATAATGTCTTTTTTTGAAAGCTTATTGGCTTCGTATACGATCTTAATATGTTTGATATTAGCCTTGAAAACCTTTAGTGAAACAATCAGCCCGCTGATGAGTTCATCAATGGTATATCCATAAGTTCCGTTTTTACTGAAAGATCTTTCTTTACCGCCTGTTGTAATCAGGATATAGACCTCTTTTCCTTCTAATGGATTGTACTCGCCTTCTTTGAGCCAGTCTCTATCGAAAACCTCATCTATCCACAAGCGGAGGAGGGGAGGCATTCCAAACCATATTAATGGAAACTGGAATACGAAACGGTCATAGTTCTTAAGGCGTTTTCTTTCTCTGAAAGCGGCAATATGGAAGTCAGGATATTCTTCGTAAAGATCTCTCAAGGTATAATGCTGGTGGCGGACGTAGAAATTGATAAGCTCTACATTCGAATTGGAGTGCTCCAGATAAGGGTGTGCAAATACTACCAGCGTCTTCTTCATAATCCTGTTTTCAGTAAATATAGTGAAAAAATATTGAATAAAAGGTGGTTTTTATGTGTTTTTGTTAACTTTTTAACACATAAAGATCAATTTAACGTTAATAAAAACTAAAAAATAGACGTTATTTTAGTTTTTTAAATAAAAAAAATCAGGCCGTTAAGACCTGATGTGTTTTGTATTATAAATAAAATTATTTATTAGCTTACCATCCTCCGGAAGCACCACCGCCTCCGAAACTTCCTCCACCGCCAAAGCCTCCAAAACCGCCACCGGAACTGCCACCACCGAATCCACCGCCTCCAAAACCACCAGGGAATGGGAAAAAGCCTCCGGGATAGTTTCTGCGTCCTCTGCGGGTAATGATCACATCATCGTCGTCGTCATTATTTCCACCGCCACCACCGCCGCCTTTGTTGCCAAAGAGGATCGCAATGATGATAAAAATAACAAAAGCAATCAGGAGCACTTTCAATGCGCTTCCATTACCGGAAGGTGCTGTAGTAGCTACAGGCTTGAATTTCCCCTGAACAGCTTCCATAATGGCTGAGGTTCCGCCATTGATTCCCTCGTACCAAAGTCCCTTCTTAAAATTTGGGGTAACAATATAATCAAGGATCTGTCCTGCTACTGAAGCTGTCAGATATTGTTCTACAGCCCGTCCCTGTTGGATAGACATTGTATGGTCTTCTGTCGCAATCAGGAATACCACTCCGTTATCTATTCCTTTTTTTCCGATTTTCCATTTTTCGCCAAACATGGTTGCCAGAAAGTTGACATCTTCTCCTTTGGTGGAGCGGATGATCACTACTTCAATTTCTGTTGAGGTAGAATCGGCAAACTTGATCAGTTTATTATTCAGTTCATCTTTTTGCTGCTGAGAAAGAAGACCGGCTTCATCAAAAACAGGATAGAGTATTGCTGGTTTTTCGGGAACGGTGTACTGTGCTGATACAAATGTGTAAAAGCAAAGCAATAGAAATGAAAATACTATTTTAAGAGAACGTAATTTCATTTGGGAGTTGGTTTGGGTTTTCTCCTTTTACAGGAAAATGTTTTTTGAGTTCAATTCCTGTTTCCAGGATAGCACTTTTCAGTGCTTTGTAATAATTTCCTTTAGCAAATTCTGCAGTAATGTAATCATGCAGGTGATCCCAGTAAGATTGGTTTACCTTTTCATGAATCCCGATATCACCAATGATAGTCAGGTACTTTTTTTCAAAATTAACATGAAAAAGCACTGCGTTTCTATCGGCTGTCTTATCCATACAGAGTTCCCTGAAGACTTCAAAAGCTGTTTTTGCCATCTGGTCTTCTGTATTGGAATCAATATGCACCCTGATCTCTCCCGTAGAATGATCTTCCGCAGACTGAATCGCTTCCACAAGGGAAGCGATCTGTTGATTTGTAAGGTAATTACCCATTATTATTTGAATACTTCAGGTGCTTTCTGAGCTCCTGCATCAGCTTTGAAATAAGGTTTTTCTTTAAAATTGGTGAAATTCGCCAAAATATTATTCGGGAAAGTCTTTATAGAAGTGTTGTAATCCTGTGCAGCGTCATTGTAATAAACAGTTTCTGTTCTGATACTGTTTTCAATAGCGGTATATTCTCTTTGGAAATTGATATACTGCTGGTCTGCTTTTAAATTAGGATAAGATTCTACTACTGCCATCAATCTGCTTAATGCTCCTGATAGTTCTCCCTGAGCAGCCTGGAATTTAGCAATATCAGCATCAGTCATGTTAGTAGGATCGATGTTGATAGAAGTTGCTTTAGAACGCGCTTCAACAACCTGCGTTAAAGTTTCCTGTTCAAATTTTGAATACGATTTTACCGTTCTTTCAAGGTTGGGAATAAGGTTGGCCCTTTTCTGATATACAGTTTCTACGTTCGACCATTTTGCGTTGACAGTCTGTTCTTTATTAACAAAACTGTTATATCCGCTTTTTCCCCAGAAGAATAAAACGGCAACAATAATAAGGAGGGCGATACCAATGGTTCCTGCACCCAGACATCCTTTATTTTTCATAGTTTATTTTTTTAATTTTTTGTGCTAATCAAATATACAAATTATGTGCTAATTTTGTAAAAAATTATATTTGCATGACAACAATAGTGGTGGCAATGGGAGAAAAAAATGAAATTGGTTTTGAAAACCAGTTGCTTTGGCATCTTCCTACAGATTTAAAACATTTTAAAGATATTACTTCAGGACATCCGGTGATCATGGGGCGAAAAACCTATGAAAGTATTGGAAAAGCCCTTCCGAACCGCACCAACATTGTTGTTTCAAGAAAGAAAAACTGGTTTGAAGAAGGGATTCTTATTGTAGGCAGCATCAAGGAAGCAATGAAGTTTGCAAAAAAAATTGATGAAGAAGTCTTTATTATCGGTGGAGGTAATATCTATGAACAGACTATGGATATCGCAGACAGATTAGAGGTTACTTTAGTAAAAGCTGATCTGAAAGCAGATACTTTTTTCCCGAAAATAAATGAGAAGATCTGGAAAAAAACAAACGAAGTCTGCCATGAGAAAGATGAGAAAAACGCTTATGATTTCTGTTTCCAGACATTTGAAAAAATTAAAAGCGAGTAAGGGGATAGAAATCTAACTTTTAACTCTGGCTTCTAACCTCTAAATTTTTTATCTTTGCACTTCTAAAATTTAATAATGAATAAATACATAAAAATTGCAATAGCAGCACTTCTTATCCTTGCAGGACTTTATCTTATGATTTTCACAAGAAATCTTGGCTGGGGTATTGTTGTTTTTCTTCTTGCCGCATTTCCGATTTTACTTTTCTTTAAAAATGAATATATACTTTTGGCATTCTGGCAACTGAGAAAACAGAATATGGAAAAAGCTGGAGAATGGTTAACGAAAATAACAGATTATCAGGGACAGCTTTATAAATCTCAATATGGTTATTTCCACTATTTGTTGGGATTGACCCAAGCTCAGGACCACCCTACAAAAGTGGAGCCTTTAATGAAGAAAGCACTGGAGTATGGTCTGAATATGAAACACGACAGAGCTATGGCTACTTTAAATCTTGCTGCAGCGGCTATTTCCAAAGGAAGAAGACAGGAAGGACAGAAGCTTTTGGAAGAAGCAAAAAGACTAGATAGCGCAGGGATGATGACGGATCAGATCAAAATGATGAAAGATCAGTTGAAAATGCCATCTATGCAAAAGCATATGCACAATCCGAATATGAGACAGAGAGGGAAATTCTAATCCATTCTGATATACAATATAAAAGTCCTGATTTTTTCAGGACTTTTTGTTTTTTTACCATGCAAGGTGGGGGGAGTTTGAAGAGATTATCTTTTGGATTGAAGGTGTTTCCTGAAGCGAGCAGGATATTCTGTTTCTGAAAGAGGTTCTGAAAACTATTTGTATAGAATTTCTGTCATCGTCTTTATCACTCTACATTTCTGAATTATGGTCATAACCATAAAATTTAGGCATCTGCCAATGGTATTTTACTGCAAAAGTCCGGATAGCAACGATCAGCAAAATAGTAAAAACCTGTATGAAAGTATAAGAAAGTGCAGTGTATTTGGTCATCAGGAAGAAGGCTGCTCCTCCCATGATACATGCTGTAGCATATATTTCCTTCCTGAAGATTAACGGAATTCTGTTGAGCAGTATATCCCTGATAATTCCTCCGAAACAGCCGGTAATTGTACCCAGTGCAATACAGATCATAGGGTGGATATCTGCATTCAGTCCTTTTTGAATTCCGATAATGGTAAATAGTCCCAAACCAAAACTGTCAAAAATAAACAGCGTTACTTTGAAGTTTTTTTCCATAGATTTAAAAATCATTGAAAAAATACTGGTAATCAGGATCAGGGAGCACATCAGAAGATCATGCATCCAGAATACGGGGATATCAAGAAGAAGATCTCTTACAGTTCCTCCTCCCACAGAGGTTACAAAGGCAATAATAAGCACTCCGAACGGATCAAGCCGTTTCTGCATCGCTGCAAAACTTCCCGACATGGAAAAGGCAATGGTCCCAAGGACTTCTATTGCGAAATTGAACTGTTCGTGCATATATTATGGGTATGAATGATAAGTAATGAGCAATCAGTAATAATAAAAATTATGCCATTTAAATTTGAGAAAGTTTAGACTTATATCGAGCCATAACTTTTACAAATTCTTCAGATTCTGTTTTTAAATGTAAATTTTTTTTTTCGGATTTAAATCTTCTAATTATCAATAATTTCAGAACAAAACTGAGTTTGGTCAATCTTAAAATTGGGTTACAGTCTATCCTGTCAGAATTGCTCATTACTTATATATTTATTTCTCTACTCTCACAGAATCCGGAACCATCAGCTCATATTCTCCTCCATGAGTAATGATTTCTCTTACAATACTGCTGCTGATGAATGATTTCCCGGAAGAAGTAAGCAGAAAAACCGTTTCCAGTTTTTTATGGGCTAAAGTTCTGTTAGTGTGGGCAATTGCTTTTTCAAACTCAAAATCTGCAGGGTTTCTTAATCCTCTGATGATGTACTGAGCATTTTTCTCAAAGCAGTAATCTACCGTTAAGCCTTCAAAAGAGTCTACTTCTACATTGGGGAATTCGGCAACAGAATTTTGAATGAATTCCTTTCTCTTTTCGAGGGGAAACATATATTTCTTCTGAGAATTCTGCCCGATGGCAATAATTAACTTATCAAATAGCGGTGCCGCTCTTTCTATAATATCGTAATGTCCTAATGTAATGGGGTCAAATGACCCTGGAAAAACAGCAATTTTCATGTTGTATGAATTATGAATTTTAAGTGATAAATTGTCAGTTATCAGTTCATTCTTATACTCACTTCAAACTTCTAATTTTAAACTTCTGTTATCTATTGATTTTATTTAAGGCTTTTTCAACTTCATTTCCGCAAAGATCCATAAGGGAAATTCCATAATGTCTTGCCTGCTGAGGAAGGATACTTGCAGGGGAGAATCCCGGATTGGTATTCATTTCAAGCATATAAGGAATTCCATCCATTAAGATATATTCGCTTCTTGAAAAACCGCTCATTCCTAATGAATTGTATGCTCTTTTAGAGATTTCCTCCACTCTTTTTGTGGTTTCTTCATCTATTCTTGCAGGGGTAATTTCTTCAGAAGCTCCTTCATACTTGGCTTCATAATCAAAAAATTCATTGGTAGGAACAATTTCCGTGATCCCTAAAACAATAGTTTCTCCTTTGAAATCGATAACCCCTACGGAAACTTCCATGCCGTCTAAGAAACTTTCAATAAGGATTTCATCATCTTCTTTAAAGGCTATTTCTGTAGCGGCAATCAATTCAGATTTATCTTTCACCTTGGAAATTCCCAGTGAAGATCCGGATTGGTTTGGTTTTACAAAAACAGGAAGGTTTAGTTCTGCTACAATCTCATCTACATTGATGGTTTCTCCTTTTCTTAAATAGATACTTTTGGCAGAAGGGATTCCATATTTTGATAATACAGCAAGAGTGTCTTTTTTATTAAAGGTAAGCGCGCTCTGATAAAAATCACAACCGGTATATTTCTGACCTATTGCATCCCAGTAAGCCTGTAGAATGCCATTTTCGCCCGGAGTTCCATGGATGGTATTGAAACATACATCAAACTTCAATGTTTCCCCATTATCTAGAATAGCAGAAAAATCACCTTTATTGATTTCATGTTTTTTATCATTTTCACCTAAAAAATACCACTCATCTTTAAGGACTACTACTTTATATACATCATAGAGATTTCTATCTAAAGAATCATAGATCAACTGCCCGCTTTTTAAGGAAACTACATATTCATCAGAATAGCCTCCCATTACTACGGCAACACTTTTTTTATTCATAACCATATAGTATCAATTAAGGCAAATTTAATCATTTTATGGAATGCAATAATGGAAATAGGTAAATTTTAAAATCAAAAATGAAATGTGTTAAATAAAAACCCCATTCTAAAATTATTAGCTATATTTGCCGTTATAATTAAAGTATTTTTAAGTATGCTTAAATCACTTTTCAATTGGAAAGTTTTACTGAATTTAGTAGTAGCCATCGGCGTTTTTGTAGCGCTGGTATGGTTCACATTTCGCTGGTTGGAGTACCATACTAACCATGGTCAGGAAATTCCTGTTCCCAATGTTGTAAATAAATCGATACATGATGCTGTTAAAATATTGGATGATACAGGATTGGAGTATGAAGTAGACAGTGCCAATTATGACCCTAAATACAGACCCTTTCAGGTTCTTCAGATCTATCCTGCACCTGGATCCCGTGTAAAAGACGGAAGAACAGTGCGTCTTAGAGTAAATCCTAGAACATGGGCACAGATTGCTGTTCCTGATGTTATCAATAAATATTCAGGTCTGGCATTCCAGAGATTGGATCAGGTAGGTCTTAAAATCGGGGATACCATCTATGAACCAAGTATTCAGAAAGATGCTCTTTTAAGAATTTTGTATAAAGGAAATGTTGTAAATCCGGGTGCCCGTTTACCTAGATTCTCTGTTATTGATGTAGTAGTGGGATCAGGACCGATGAGAAATATCTCAATTCCGAATGTGGTAGGACTTTCTGTAAAAGAAGCAAGAGCAGTTATTGCAAAAAGTATGTTTGAAGTAGGACTTGTAGAGCATGAAGACGGAAGTAAGGATGAATCTGATATTATTTATTATCAGGATCCTGCATCGGGAGATGTTCGTGATCAGGGAATGCAGATTGACCTTTGGGCAAGTAAGCGAACACCTGCGGAACTTAGAGCTAAAGTAGAACAGCTGAACTCCATCTACCGTATGAAAGTAGATACTTCTCTGCCTCCGGTACGATATGAAGAAGTTCATAATGAACCAAGCTATGAAGCGCCTGTAGTACCTGTTCCTGTACCCAGGAAAGAAACTCCAAAGCCAGAGACCCCAAAGGTAGAGACTCCTAAGCCTCAGACTACAACTCCAAAACCAGCTGTTTCAGGGACTGAAAAACCTAAAACGTCTGCAAATACCTCTGCTGCAGGAAATACAGCAAAACCAGCTGCTTCAACTGCTGCACAGCAACCTGCTCAAAAGCCGAAAGCTAAGAAAGTAGTCGTAGAATAAGATCAAATTAATATAAAAAATACTGGCTTCAACTGCAAAATGTTGAAGCCTTTTCTGTAAAAAATATAAAACAATGTCAGAAGATAACGAAGATTTTTTAGATGAAGAATTATTAGATTCCAACAGTATTGAGAATATCGATATTGATGAAGAAAATAAGGGATTGTATGAACATCTTAATATCACTGTTGATAACAAACAGGAACCATTAAGGATTGATAAATTCCTATTAATATACAGACAGAATTCTTCAAGAAATAAAATTTCACAGACCTGCAGGGCTGGAAACGTTATAGTGAACGGAATCGCGGTAAAACAGAACTATCGCGTGAAACCCGGAGATCAAATCTCAGTACTTCTTACGCACCCTCCAAGAGAGAATGTCATCGTTCCTCAGGATATTCCTATCAATATCATTTATGAAGATGATGATCTGGTGGTTGTAGACAAGGAGCCCGGAATGGTAGTACACCCCGGATTTGGAAACTGGGACGGAACCTTGGTGAATGCATTAGCTTATCATTTCGAAAAGAACGGACAAAAGTCTGACCTTGACAGAGTGGGGCTTGTTCACAGGATTGATAAAGATACTTCCGGACTGCTGGTTATTGCAAAGAATGAATATGCATTGAGCTTTCTGGCAAAGCAGTTTTTTAACAGGACTACCAAAAGACTGTATTGGGCTTTTGTATGGGGAAATCTTCAGGAAGAAGAAGGTTCCATCAGAGGACATATTGGAAGACATCCTAAAAACAGAATGCAGATGTCTGTCTATGAAGACGGAAGTCACGGGAAACACGCTGTTACGCACTATAAAGTGCTGGAAAGATTCAGATATATGACTTGGGTTGAATGTAAGCTTGAAACAGGAAGAACGCACCAGATCAGGGCTCATTTCAAACATATTGGCCATACTTTGTTTAATGATGAAAGATATGAGGGGCATACTCCTTTGAGAGGAGTGAATCTTCCCAAATATAAGCAGTTTATTAAAAATGTTTTTGAAATTTTACCAAGACATGCTCTTCATGCGCATACCCTCGGATTTATACACCCAACAACTAAAAAGGAATTGTATTTTGAGAGCCCAATGCCCAAAGATATGACGGATGCCGTAAAAAAATGGAGAAATTATTTAGAAAACTAAAAATATATTGAGAATTTTTTTATATTTGTTGAATTGAAATCAAGATTTGTTATGAGAAAACTATATGCTATCGTATGTTTAGCTCTTTTGTCAAATGCATACAAAGCACAAGAATCACTACCATACTATCAGCAATATCTTTTGGATGGTGAGTTCCTGTTCAACCCAGCTCAATACGGAAAAACAGATTACGTACAGCTCAACGCCAATTATCAACAACAATTTTCAAAATTCAGTAATTCTCCGAATGTTCAGTCTATTGGGATTAATGCGAATATCTTTGATAGAGTAGGTGCTGGTATTTCCGTGTTTAGAGACAGTAATGGTCCTATTTCTGCGGGAGGTATTACAGCTGGTGCTTCATATTTTATTCCTCTAAGTAGTGAAGGAGACAGAAAAGACCAGTTCTCTTTCGGTACAAGTGTTAACTTCTATAACATGAATTTTGATTATTCAAAAATCAATACTGAAGAAGGTGGAGACCCATTATTGAGAGGTGAAGAGAGTAACATCTTTATGGTGTATGCAAACTTTGGTTTGGCTGCTACCTATAGAGGCTTATTCGGGGGTGTTTCCGTGAATGATATTGCATTAAGTAATGATGCTTCCATCGTTAACAACTACGAGCCTTCTCCAATTAAATTCTTCTTAAATTTAGGATATAACTGGAATATCGCTGATAACATTACCTTAGCGCCATCAGCATTGATCAACCTAAATACAAACTCAACGAGAATGATTGACTGGAACCTTATGGCGACATTCTCTAATGATATCAACGCTTTCTCTTTTGGGGTAAGCTACAGAACTGTTCAAAACCGATTTGATAACCAGAACCTGAGTATCTCTCCAATTGTAAAAGTGAGATTCAACAAATTCATGATCGGAGCAACCTATAACCTTGGAATCTCTGATATCCAGAGCTATGGAGGAAACAGCTTCATGATTGGTCTGGGTTATAACTTTGACAACTTTATTAATGTTAGAGGATTTAGATATTAATCAATTTAATTTAAATAAATTTGAGCTCTGATTTTTCAGAGCTTTTTTTATGATATATATTCACATCCCGTTCTGCAAACAAAAGTGCAGCTATTGCAACTTCCATTTTTCAACATCTTTGAATTTTAAGGATGAAATGATTCGTGCAATGAAGACTGAAATAGCGCTTCGAAAAGATGAACTGCAGAACAAGACATTGAAGTCTTTATACTTTGGAGGTGGTACTCCTTCTATACTTTCCGTAGACGAAATCAATTCTTTAATTGATGAAGCACTGCGGTATTTCAGTTTTGACAAAGACATTGAGGTTACTTTGGAAGCCAACCCTGATGATCTGGACAAAAATTTCCTGAAACAACTGTCCGGAACCCCTGTTAACCGTCTGTCAATTGGTACACAAAGTTTTTTCGAAGAAGACTTAAAGCTGATGAACCGTGCCCATAGTGCGTCTGAAGCAGAAGGCTCTATCAAAAGGGCTCAGGATTTCGGATTTGAAAATCTGAGTATTGACCTGATCTACGGTTCTCCTACTTCCAATCTTGAGATCTGGAAAGAAAACTTAAATAAAACAATAGCATTAGAGGTTCCTCATATTTCGTCTTACGCGTTGACGGTAGAACCGAAAACCGCTTTGGAAAACTGGATATCAAAAGGAAAAGTAAAAAGTCCTAAGGAAGAAGAACAGAACAGGGAATTTTATTATCTGTCAGATTTCTTGAAAGATAAAGGTTTTGAGCATTATGAAGTTTCGAACTTTGCAAAACCAGAGTTTTATTCCAGACACAACTCTGCTTATTGGAAATATCAGGAATACCTGGGAATAGGACCCTCTGCACATTCATATAACGGTTTTGATGTGAGAAGCTGGAATGTAGCTAATAATCAGCAGTACATTAAAAAACTTAATGATAAAACCCTTGCAAAAGAAGAAGAAATCCTTTCCAAAGAAGATCAGTTTAACGAAATGATTATGATTGGCCTGCGTACCATTTGGGGAGTAGACATTCAAAGCTTGAAAAATAAATTTGATGACCGATTTCTTGATCATTTTCAACGAGAAATAAAGCTCAAAATAGAAGATGGTATTTTAATAATTGAAAATTACCATTTAAAAATTCCTGAGAAGCATTGGTTTATGGCAGATGGTATTGCTTCAGATTTGTTTCTTGTATAATACTTGCATATATATAAATGTGCCATAAAATTCACTATTTTTGTATAAAATTTCAGCTCATTTGAAAACTAAGAGACAAGATTATTCGCACCTTTCACCAAGCCAGCCTATCGGAATTTTCGACAGTGGAGTAGGAGGTCTTACCGTTGCCAAAGAAATTAAGAGACTCCTTCCGCATGAAGACCTTATTTATTTTGGGGATACCAAACACCTTCCTTATGGAGAAAAATCTAAAGAGGCGATTATTGAATATTCTACAAAGATCACCAATTTTCTGCTGCAGCAGAATTGTAAAGCAATTGTGATTGCCTGTAATACCGCTACAGCAAACGCTTTGAACGAAGTTATGCAGTCTGTGGCAGGAAGAGTTCCTGTAATAGACGTTATCAATCCTGTTGCAGAAAAAGTATCTTACGAAATTCATAATAATGTAGGAGTTATTGCTACAAAGGCAACTGTAAATTCCGGACTGTATAAGAAGAGCATCCGAAAACATAATAAATGGATCAAGGTGGATGAACTGGCAACCCCATTACTTGTTCCTGCCATTGAAGAAGGATTCAAAAACCATCCGATTACCCATGCTATTATCTATAATTATTTAAGTAATAGTAAACTAAAGAATATAGAAACGCTGATTCTGGGCTGTACTCATTATCCTCTTTTAATTGATGAGATCAAGCAGTATTATGGAAACAGGGTTCGTGTCATAGATTCCCCGAATATTGTAGCCAATCATCTGAAGATTATTCTTGATAAGTATAATCTTATGAATGATAATAACCCAAAACCGAATTATCATTTCTACCTTTCGGATCTTACCAAGAACTTTGAGAAAATCTCTAAGAAATTTTTTGGAAAGACTATTGATTTAGAATTGAAAGTATTATAAATAAAAAGCTGTTTCAGATGAAACAGCTTTTTATTTTCGCAGACTTGTCCACAAGTATTTGCTTAATCAGGGGGGAGCCTTAGGCCTCTACGATCACTTTTTCAGCGTTCAGCCTTGTCTTTGGAGTGAATTTTGGCTGATTGGCATCTGTTTCGTCTCTTTTACCAATGGTTACCGCAAAAAGAGTCTCATATTTCTCATTATTCAGAATAGCATCGTATTTTTCAGGTTCTATTCCTTCCATAGGAGTAGAATCTATTCCCATGTCAGCACAGGCAGAAAGAAAGACACCTAATGATAAATAAACCTGATGCTTCAACCATGCTTTGATTCCGGCTTCCCCTTTAGGTTTTACAAAATTTTTGTAATAATTTACAGACCCTTCAGGCAGTTTTTCTTCAATTTGTTTTTCGAAATCTTCAGGATTTTTAAGGACCTGAAAAACAATCAGGTGGCTGCTTTCAATAACTTTTTCCTTATTCCAGTAAGAAGCCTCCGCCAATTGCTCTTTTACTTTAGAATGGTCATTTACAAAAACAAAATTCCATGGCTGGCTGTTGATCGAAGAGGGACTGAGATTCAAAATTTCTTTCAGTACTGCTACTTGTTCGTCACTTATTTTTCCCTGTGGGTTATACTTTTTTACCGTATACCTCGTATTCATTTTGTCTAAAAAGTTCATAATTTTATACTATCATTTTTATAGTTACAAAATTAATTTAAGTTTAGTAACTTTGCAATAACGGTAAAAAATGATAGTATAAATGTATACAGTAGATAATAAATCCTATCCTTGCTGTACCAGCGTAACAATGAGGTTTATAGGTGGTAAATGGAAAGCAGTAATTTTACACCATTTAATTGGTGGTGCAAGAAGATACAGCGAATTGAGAAAATCAATCCCCACTATTACAGAAAGAACACTGAGCCTTCAGCTAAAGCAGTTAGAAGATGATAATATTGTCAGCAGAACAGTTTTTACAGAGAAACCTCCTTTAGTTGTTGAATATGAATTAACGGATTTTGGAAGAACTCTGCTGCCTGTTTTGGAGGCGATAACAAGATGGGGCGAGGAATCTCCGGATATGTCAAAAAAAATAATCAGGAATTAAATTTCCTGATTATCTTCTTTATTAGGTTCAAAAAAACTGAAACTCACGTTTCCGTATTTTCGGGTATCTATCAAATTAGGATGTTCCAGTTTCATACGGCTTTGGTGCTCTACAATAAGAACTCCGTTCTGCTTTAAATATTTATTTTTTAAAACCAGAGAAAGCAGTTCGTAATATTTTTTCTCTTCCATTTCAAAAGGAGCATCAGAAAAAACGATTTCGAAAGATTTTTTATTTCTGAATTTTTTAAGCCAGTCAAAAACATCACCTCTCTGTACATTGATCTGGTTTCCCATACCAAGATCTGAAGCCGTGGAATTGATAAATGCAGTATGCTTTGGGTTCATTTCTACAGACGTTACATCCTGACATCCTCTGGAAGCAAATTCGAATGTAATAGAACCGATGCCTGCAAAAAGATCAAGTACGGATATTGACTGCGTATCGTATTTGTTTTCCAGAATACTGAATAAAGCCTCTTTAGCAAAATCAGTTGTGGGCCTTACTTCAAAGTTTTTAGGAGCGGCAATTTTTTTGGCTTTCCATTTGCCTGATATTATTCTGAACATATTTTTGTTAGGGGTTTTAGGAATAGATTACAGACAGCTATTTTTTGGGTTTGGCCCTTTTGATAGATCGTAATCTGTAATCTAATTTAATATAAAATTCTTATTGGGGATATTGTCAAATACAATTTTCAGGTTTTTGACAAATTTCTGAAGCTCGGAAATAAATGTTTCATTTTCCGTAGTCTCTCCGTAAGCATAAAAGCTGGTTTCATTGATTCCAAAACCTATTTTGCTCAAAGTAAACATAATGAAATACAGGAAATCAACCTCTGAGTTGACATCCAGATTATTATAAAGAATGATCTTTTTATTATCAATCGCAAAAAACTCACATTGATTATGATAAAGGTTAATGTGAATTTCCTTACTGTTTTTATTATGAACTGAACTTAGAAACTTTTCTCCGGAGAAATTGAAATGCACCGGTATGGCAAGCTCTTTTATTTTTTTATAATAATTTTTCGGAAAAGTATAGTAAAACTGAATACCGAATTTTTTGTTGATGGAAAGCATCAGTTCCTCTTTTTCCCTGTCGCTGGGAGCATTGAAGGCAATCAGATCAAATCCGGCATCATGCTCAGAAAAACCTTCTGGCATCAGCGTAAAGTGATTAAAAGCAGAAATCACCTGAATTTCATCAAACCTTTGTCTGATAAGAATTTCATCAAGTTTTGCTTCAATAAGATTAGGTGGGGTCTCTTCAGTAACAAAATAAGATTTCTCCTCCAGAATGTTTTTGTTTTTCACAATCTGGTAAATCAATCCGTCTTTGGTAAAAAGTAAATTAAGTACGTTCATATTTCAATTCCTGCAAATTTAGTGAAATTCTACCATTACCGCACCCGATTGATGGTGAAGTATTTCCTTATTATAAAAATCAATATTGACCTGGCTTTCTAATACATCCCTAACCATCCTCTGCAATACCCCATCACCAATACCATGAACGATTTCCAGCCGTTTGAGATTATTCTTTCTGCAAAAGGCCAATACCTCAATCAGTTTTCCCTTTTGAATAAACAATCTTTCAAAACTGTCATAGTCACTTGGATTTTTTACCAAATTATGAAAATGAAGGTCTAAAACCAAATGATTTTTCTGATGTTTTTTAGAAATTACTTTTTTGGGTTCAGCTTTTTTTATTACTCTTATATTTTCATAAAGATCGGGGTCTTTAGGTACAAGCTTCTCTTTAGCGTATTGGTGGGTAAAGCCATACCCATCTTTGAAAACCACAATATTTCCCTTAACGGAAGTCACAACTCCGCTTAAATCTTCATCTACTACCGAAACTTTATCGCCAATTTTCATAATTTTTTAAACTGTTTCTCTTTTCTCAAACTTTGGAACCCAATTCAATAACTTCCAGGTCTTTGATTTCCTCACTATCCACTACAAAACGCATCATTGTTCTCACTTTGTGCCAGCCTTGTTTTCCACATGCTCCGGGATTCAGGTGCAGAAGACTATTTTTTTCATCATACATCGCCTTCAGAATATGAGAGTGTCCCGAAATAAATAATTTGGGAGCTTTTTTTTCAATTTCTGCTTTAGTTAAAGGCGTATACTTTCCAGGATAACCACCAATATGAATCATTAGAACTTCTAATTTTTCACAGAAAAACCGGCTAACTTCCGGAAATTCTGCACGTATTTTAGGATTGTCAATATTTCCATAAACACCTTTCAGAGGTTTTATTTTTTCCAGCTGTTCAATAACGTCTATGCTTCCGAAATCTCCACAGTGCCATACTTCGTCTGCCTGGGCAGCGTATTCTAAAATCCGGTCATCTATATAAGAGTGGGAGTCTGAAAGGAGAAGGATTTTTGTCATTATCTAAGGGTTCTTGCAGTAATATTTTCGTCGTATTTTTCTTTAAATACTATAACACGGTCAGGATTTAGTTCACCATTCTGATTAAGAACTCTTTCCTTTAGCAGCCATTTTATTATTTTTTCCATTCCTTTTTTGGAATTCATGAAATTGGCGACTTTTCCCAAATCTGTGGACTCTACCTTCACTTTTTCAGTTAAGAAATTAAGAATGAAGTAATCATCACTTACATAACTTGGTGTTTCGTTATCCATATATTTATAAAGTAAAATTTCTTCATCATCCTTCATAGAAAAAAATGAATACTGAGCAAGGCTGATTTTTTCAGCCTTTAGGATCTGTTTACCATCCAGAAGAACTTTATCATTTTTAATAACAACTTCCTGAGAAAAATATAAATTACTGCTTATCATCAATATGAAGAAAGCCAATAATTGGTTTGCGGTCATTTTTAGTACTATTTATACTGCAAATATAAAGAAGCTTTACTAAACTTATCAAGTAAGCGTATTCCCCGGATACATTTCATGAAGATCAGTCAGCAATATTTTTGGTTCTGCGTATAGAATCAAGTTTCTTCTCTACATCAGCGCTGAATAATCTTTTCAATTTTAATTCATTTTCTGTCAGCTTTGAAATTATGAAAGTACCGTTCATACTGAAATTAGAAGGAAATACTACAGTAAGTGTTGTATCTGATACTTTTTTCCAATCTCCTATATAACGTTCGAATTTTAAATTTTTAGGAGTAATTTCTTCTAATGTATCGTATTTGCGTTGAGAGTTTCCCAGGTTTCCTGTTATCTTTCCATTTTTCTGAAATCTGAGACCCTGTCTCTTTTTATCAAAAGCATTTTGCTTTTCATAGGTATAAATATAGGTGTCTGAGTTTCTTAAATTCCAGGTTTGTAAAAGGAGAGGATTAGAAACCTTATCCTGGCTTTTCATAAAACTGAACGCAAAAAAAGAGAGAAGAAAAATACAAATTGACTTTTTCATTGATATTAAAAACTGATTTGCCGGAAAAATAGGTAAACTTTTAACACGAACAAAATGGGGGTCATCTAATATTTGCTAAATTTGGGAAAATTAAAATAATAATGAAACAGAAATTTTCTTTTTTCATTTTTCTTTTGACCGTGGGATTAGCGAATGCGCAGGTTGAAGAGAAAAAACTGGATGAACTGGTCCAGAATACCCTGAAAACTTTCGACGTTCCCGGAATGTCAGTAGGAATTGTAAAAGATGGCAAAGTAATCTATTCTAAAGGCTTCGGAGTCCGTTCTCTTACGACTAAACAACCTATGGATGACAATACATTGGTAGGGATCGCTTCCAATTCCAAAGGGTTCACCTGTGTAGCATTAGCCATCCTGGCTGATGAAGGAAAATTGAACTGGGATGATAGTGTTTCAAAATATATTCCCGAATTTCAAATGTATGATCCATACGTTTCCAAGAATATAACCATAAAGGATCTGATTACTCACAGAGCGGGGCTAGGGTTGGGACAGGGAGATTTAATGTTTTTTCCGGAAGGAGGAAATTTAACCGTTAATGATATTGTACGCAATGTAAAATATCTGAAACCGGAAAATCCTTTCAGAACGAAATTAGATTATAATAATATCATGTTTATTGTTGCGGGAGAAGTCATCCACAGAATTTCCGGGTTAAGCTGGGCAGAATTTATTGAGCAGAGAATCATGAAACCTGTAGGGATGAATTCCAGCTTTGGAAGTTACAACAGAGCTAAAGCAGCCTCCAATAAAATTGATGCTCACGCACCTGTAGACGGGAAAGCAATTGCCGTTCCTCATGATTGGAATGAAACAGCAAATGCAGCAGGCGGAATTATGAGTAACATCAAAGATATGACGACCTGGGCAGAATGCCTCTTAAATAACTTTACCACTAAAGACGGTAAAAAATTGGTGTCTGATAAAAATGCCCAGCAGCTTTGGAGTCTGCAGATTCCTGATAGAGTGGCAGCTAAAAACCCATATGATACAAGTTTTTACGGATATGGACTAGGATGGTTCCTTAGTGATGTTAAAGGGCATAAACAAGTTCAGCATACAGGGGGACTGATCGGGACGGTAACACAGTTCACTTTAATCCCGGATTTAAAACTGGGAATCGTTGTATTAACGAATCAACAGTCAGGAGCAGCATTTAATACGATCACAAATACGGTTAAAGATTCATATCTGGGAGTAGCAGACAGAAACTGGCTGAAAACATATGGAGAGAGAATGTCTAGAGCAGAGGCTGAATATGACAAACAGAAGAAAGAATCTTTTGCGAGATCTGATGCCTTTAAAAAGGAAAAAGCTCTTCAGCCAAAAGCAGAACAGTTTATCGGGATGTATAATGATGTGTGGTTTGGTGATGTTGAAATTGCCCGGCAGGGAAGTACTTACAGAATTTCATGTAAAAATTCTCCAAGGTTAAAAGGAGAATTACTCCCTTATTCTAATAATTCTTTCATCATCAAATGGGATGACAGAAGCTATGATGCAGATGCCTATATTATTTTCAACTATGATGAGAATGGCAAAGCAGAATCAGCAAGGCTAAAAGCTATTTCTGATGTAACGGATTTCAGTTTTGATTTTGATGATCTCGATCTGAAGAAGAAGTAAGCTGCGAAAAATAAGAAAGGCAAAATCGCGAAATATATTCAATAGGGACGGGCTTTAGCCCGTCTTTTTTATATGCAGTCGATAATGGCTTTATCCAAAAAATAACCAGTCTGGTAATTTTTTTGCATTCCTCCAGAAGGGGAAATATGTTACGTATAAAAGAAATATTGGGCTAATGAAGCCGATTCAGATCCTGTTGTGCAAAGGATAATTCTGTATTAAGATGCTGCCTTTCAAAGAATTTTTTTAATTCCAGAAGCCTTTTTTGATTGTCAAAATGTAAACTTGAATTTAATTTTCTCTGGCAAAGTGAACAGGCTCTTGCAAGATGATAATCCGTTTCTGTGAGGGAATTGGTTCCATTCATAACGCAGTTGGCATTCAGACAATGGTTGATTCCAAACATATGTCCGATCTCATGAGAACTGATTTTGATTAGCCGCAGAAAGCTTCTATTGAAATTGGATGCTGTAAGATTACCGTTGGCAAATCTATACATAGAAGTTACTCCCACACCGTCATCATAAGATGCAAGTCCGAAAACATAATTCCATTCTGGTGTCGGAAAAAGATCTTTTTCTGTAATTCCCATCAGGATAACAGCATCTTTAGGTTTTCTTTTTATTAGAATACTGTCCAGTACATATCCTGCCAATATCTGTTCCTGTCCTTCTTTAGATATTCTCTTTACTTTTTTTGGGAAAATGCTATTAGGTAAAGCGGGAAGCACTTTAGTTTCCAGCTGGAAATATATTTTCAGATATGCTTTTGTAAGTTCTATTTCTTTTTTCTGAAGCTCATTAAATATTCCGATAGGTTGAAGATAAATTATATTTCTTCCGGGTTCAGGTTTAATTTTTCTTGTTTTCTGAAAATCCTCAAACTGCTGGAATTTTTCATCATGGTTATATCTCCAGGTTCCAGGCTTAGGTTTTGGAAGCGGTATATCATTGATGGCTATTGTTTCGAAATAGGTCTTTTCTTTTTTCTGGCATGAAAAAAGAATCATCAATAGTACGGAACAAAAAAATGTAGAGATAAAGCTATATCTTCCCGGGTTCATAAAAGAACAGAAGTTTCTTTTTGGCACCATCAAATTCCGACCACGAGCTGCAGTCTACTTCAAAGCCGGCTACACCACACGTCGGAAAGTGAAAAATATCTTCGGAAATAGAATTTGCAAAATTAGAAATTCCATTATTATGGGAAAAAAGAGCTACCGAGCTTAAGTTATCATCCAGATCATAGATTACAGATTCAAAATTTGTTTCCGAAGGGTTATATAATTTTTGATCAGTAGAAAAGCCCAACTGATAAGTTTGATTGAAAATTTTGCAGGTATTCAGCGCACGTACTGCCGGGCTGGATACAAAATAATCGATAGAAATATTATTATGTTTTAAGAATCGGGACATGTTCATAGCATCCTCCAAACCTTTGTCTGCCAAGGGTCTGTCAAAGTCCTCCGTTTCTTCCGGCCAGTCGCTTTTTGCATGTCTTACGAGGATGAGTCTCTTCATATATATGTTTTTGGAAGATTAAAATTATAAAAAAAATAATGGAATAAAACATGATTTATATAAAAAAACTGCGTTATGAATAAAATCAGTAAATTTTACTAAATTTGCAAACTTATGGGACAAATCCTTGCAATAGACTATGGAAAGGCCCGTTGTGGCATTGCTGTAACGGATGATATGCAGATTATAGCCAGTGGGCTGGAGACTGTAGAGAACCGCTCATTACTGGATTTTTTGAGAAAATATTTCAAAGAAAATAAGGTAGATGGTTTAGTAATTGGGCTTCCCACAGATTTGAAAGGAAATATTTCAGAAGTCGAAACAGATATTTTAAAATTCATTGAAGAATTTAAAAAAGAATTTTCGGATATTGCGGTTCACCGTTTGGATGAAAGATTTACTTCCAAAATGGCTTCTTTTTTTATTTCCCAAAGTGGAAAGAGTAAGAAGAAAAGACAGGAAAAAGGATTAATAGATAAAGTAAGTGCAACGATCATATTGCAGAATTTTTTAGAACAAAGATTAAGATGATACTACCGATAAGAGCTTTTGGGGATCCTGTTTTGAGAAAAGTAGGAAAAGATATAGAAAAAGACTACCCCGGATTACAGGAACTGATAGATAATATGTTCGAAACGATGTACAGTGCAAACGGAATTGGTCTTGCTGCACCTCAGATCGGTTTGGATATACGTGTATTTATAATAGATGTAACGCCTCTTGCAGAAGATGAAGATTACGAGGATATTAAAGATGAGCTGGCAGACTTCAAGAAAGTATTTATCAATGCTACAATTCTTGAAGAATCCGGTGAAGAATGGAAGTTCAATGAAGGCTGCCTGTCTATTCCGGATGTGCGTGAAGACGTGAAAAGAAAGGGTACAATCGTTATTGAATATTATGACGAAAATTTTGTGAAACATACAGAAACTTTTTCCGATATTAGAGCCCGCGTAATTCAGCATGAATATGACCATATTGAAGGGATTCTGTTTACCGACCATCTAAGTGCTTTGAAAAAGAAGCTGGTAAAAGGAAAACTGTCAAAAATCTCTCAGGGTGATGTAAGCATCGGTTATAAAATGAGATTTCCAAAATAATTAAAACAAGGATAAAAAAATAATAAAAAGCAAAAGGCTTAGTGCTGATTGCAGAATTTACAAAAAATAAAATTATGCTGTTAGAAAAAATAATTTCAATTTCTGGAAAGCCAGGACTTTACAAATTAGTTTCTCAATTAAGAAACGGATTCATCATTGAAGATGTTACCAACAAGAAAAAAGTTAGCATTGGAAATTCAAGCCAGGTAAGTTTATTGGATAATATTGCAATGTTTACATTTGATAAAGAAGTTCCTTTGTTCGAAGTTTTTGAAAATGTTGCAAAAAACAACGACTATAAGGAGACTATTTCTCACAAATCTTCTGATTCGGAATTGAAGGACTTTATGTTGAGCTCTCTTCCTAACTATGATACAGAAAGAGTATATGCTTCTGATATTAAGAAATTGGCGCAATGGTACAACATTCTTCACAAAGCTGGATATATTACTCCGGATAGCTTTGTAAAAGCAGAACCTGAAACTCTGGAAGGTGAACCTGCCGAAGAAATAAGCATTGAAAAAGAAACAAAAAAAGCGGCTCCAAAAGCTGAAAAGCCTGCTGCTCCAAAAGTAAAAGCTACTTCAGCAGCAAAATCAGCTCCTAAAAGTACACATACTAAAAAAGGATAATTCATTTATTGAATTTTATAAATAAAGCCTTGTTAAGAATTTTCTTAACAAGGCTTTTTGTTTAGAAGATAGTAGTCGGAGGTCTATTTCTCTTCATTACCAATTTTTGTTCCCAACATTAATTCTTAAACCTCAGAAAACTAAAAAAAACGCTAACTCTACACTCTCAATTTCTCACTCTTAACTTTCAATTTCCAATTTTTTACTTTTCCCAAAATAACCCTTACATTTGTATAAGATTGAATGGCCAATTACTTATGAATACGAAACAGGAAAAATTAGAAGCTTTCGGAAGGCTTCTTGATATTATGGATGATTTGCGTGAAAAATGTCCATGGGATCAGAAGCAGACCTTAGAATCCCTTCGCCACCTTACTCTTGAAGAAACCTATGAGCTTTCAGATGCTATTTTACAGGACGATTTACAGGAAATAAAGAAAGAACTGGGTGATGTTCTGCTTCATTTGGTTTTTTACTCTAAAATAGGCTCTGAAAAGGGAAGTTTTGATATTGCTGATGTTATTAACTCACTTAATGAAAAGCTGATCTTCCGTCATCCTCATATTTATGGTGATACCAAGGTGAAAGATGAAGAAGAAGTGAAACAGAATTGGGAAAAACTAAAATTGAAAGAAGGCAATACATCTATTTTAGGAGGGGTTCCGAAAAGTCTGCCTAGTTTGGTAAAAGCTTTTAGAATCCAGGATAAAGTAAAAGGTATTGGTTTTGAATTTCATGATGCAGAAGATGCCTGGAAAAAAGTGGATGAAGAGATTCGGGAGTTTCATGAAGAAACAGATCCTGATAAGAAAGAACTGGAGCTGGGAGACGTTTTTTTCTCATTGATTAACTATGCAAGAATTTCGGGAATCAATCCGGATTCAGCATTGGAAAGAACCAATCTGAAGTTTATTTCAAGATTCCAGCAAATGGAAAAACTTGCCAGTGAGAAGAATTTGAATCTTGCAGATATGTCTCTGGAAGAAATGGATGTTTTTTGGGAAAAAGCCAAACAGCTTTCATAAATCTTACTTGGAATGATTAATGCTTTTTATTCTCAGTTTAAAAAAATAAAATATGTTACGTTTTCTTATTTTACCCGCTTTGTTTTTGTTGAGTTGTAATCCAAAAGCCCAAAAGTCATCCGCTGAAAACGATGAACTTAAAGTACAGTATTCTTTGCCTAAAAAGCTAAAGGAAGTTTCCGGAATGACTTTATCCAAAGATAAAAAGACAACCTGGGTAATTGAAGACAGAGGGAATAAAAATGCGGTATACGGGCTTAATGAGAAAGGAGAAATGATTGCTAAAGTACCCGTTATAAACGCTGAAAATACAGATTGGGAAGATATTATATCAGATACCGAGGGAAATATTTATATTGGAGATTTTGGGAATAATGATAATGACAGACAAGACCTTGCTATTTTAAAAACAGATCTTAAAAATAGTGACCAGACAAGTACAAAAGTGGTTCAGACTACAAAGTTTCATTATCAGGGGCAGACAGAGTTTCCGCCAAAGAAATCTAATTTATTATATGACTGTGAAGCCTTTGTAGAAATGAACGGAAATTTCTATCTCTTTACCAAAAACAGGAGTAAAGGATTTGACGGAACTTTTCTGGTATTCAAAGTTCCCAATACAGAAGGAAATTTTGAAGCTAAATTAATAGGAAGGTTAAAACTTCAGGGTGGCTATAATGATGCAGCTATTACATCAGCAACAATCAACAGTACAAAAGATAAAATAGTATTGCTGACGCACAAAAATGTACATGTTCTTACCGGATTTACGGCTGATAATTTCAGTGCTGCAAAGATTCAGAAAATTCCATTACATCATAATTCTCAGAAGGAAGCTATTGTTTTTTTTGATGATAAAACATTAATGATTGCTGATGAGAAGACTAAAGGAGAAGGAGGAAACGTATATACATTTCCGTTCTAGAGCCTCTATTCTTATCAGGCAGTCAATGGACTTATAATTAAAATCACCAAGATCAGATATTATTATACTTTTCACTTTGAGAATGAAAATAAATCAAAATCCACAGAAAAATATCTGTGGATTTTTTTGAAAATATAATTAAAGTGATTAAAGTTAAAGTTTTAAGGCGTAAGATATGATATGTGAATATTACCACTTGATAACCTAAAGTTTTGGGTATACCGGCAGCGTATTCTGAAAGTTTCACCAGTATTAAAGAAATTGATAGAGGATAGATTATGATTTAGTCCTGTAGTACGCTCCCCATGTCCTGTAGATATACCCGCAAGGGTTGTTACTGCCGGAGCTACTTTTTGTATATAGGAATTCGCAGTTCCCGCTGTCTGTCCGTTTCCATTCAGGTTGAGGTCATAGGTATCATAAGGGACAATATTATAAAACCCTGGCTTTACTACTGTGAAAAGTCCTGTGCTTGAATTATAAGTAAGATAAGCTGTGTCAATCTTATTGGTTACATTAAAGATATAGGTTTGTGAGTAATTTTCATGGGTATTAACCGGGGTGTTGTGTGTACCGGTGTAGCTTCCGTTAGCAGGGCTTATATTTGTTTTATTTCCTACATAAACCACCTTTAAGAAGTTCTCAGACTCAATAGTTTTCCATACAGGTGTATTTCCGGTTCCGTTTGACATTAAAAATTCTCCTTTATTCCCGGAATTTCCTGCTGTTCTGGCATCGCCGCCTACATTCAGGTCTTTCACTATCTGAAGCGAGCCGTTAACGTGTAAAGTGTTTTGGGGAGTAGGAGTTTTTATCCCTACTTGGGCGTTAGAATTTACAAACATAACAAATAATGCCATGTATAATAGCTTGTTTTTCATTCAATTGTTGGTTTTTTGTTTTGTGGGAACAAATATAAACTGTTTTTAAAATGTGCTTTTTTTAAAGAATTGATAAGAATATTAAGCTATGGGTAGATTTGGACTATATTGCTGAAAATATGGCCTTTAAATAAAAGCCATATTTATATTATTGATAAGAAATGTGAGTTGAAAATTAGAATTATTAAATTTTATTTATATTGACTTTTTTTATAAAAATCAATTCGTACTGCTTTAATAATTTGATTTACAGTTGTTTATTTTTCATTTCACGTAATAACTCTGATTGAAAAAGTTAGAGTTAATTTCATTTGTGTTGCATCAGCAAATTTTAGAACTTCATTCCTACTCCTGCAGAGATTCTTCCTCCATCTGAACCATAGAAATAATTCAGCCTTGCCGATATCATTTCTACAATACTTAGCCAGAATCCTCCTCCTACAGACTGATGCCATTTTCTGGAATCTTCGCCATCATCCCAAACTCTGCCGACATCATAGCCTATAAGGATTCCCATATTCGCAGGAGCAATATTGTTCCTGATTCTTCCAAAATCCCATCGGACCTCAGAATTATTGATAAAATAGGACCTTCCGGAGAATCTCTCATTTCTGAATGCTCTCATTCCGTTATTGCCACCAATAGCGGCAGCCTGATAGAATTCAAAGTTGTTATTATTGATCCACATGACATTGCTGGAATTGGCGAATACAAAAATTCCTTTTTTGTCAATTCTGTGATCAATTGCTAATTTCCCTTTCAATGTCAGAAAGTTCTTGTTAAAGTCGGAAAGGGTAGCTTTCCAGTCAGCATTCAGCATGAATTCCATTCCCAGCGTAGGGAAGGCTGTGTTATCTGCATTTTTATAACCGAATGTATAATTGGCTCCTGCAAATTGCTGGCTGTTGAATACCTCAGGTCTTACATCGGGAGACTGATTGATGAAGCGTCCGTCTTTTCTCTGTACTTTATTGTCTTCAAAAGTAAGCTGAATCTGATGACTAAGATTCATCCAGCTTTTTTTCGTGATCGAAGGTGAAAAATTGAACTTGGAAATTCTTGCTCTGTTGTATTCTCTTTCCGTATTTTCTTTATCATACTCGCTCTCATTGGAAAGACCGAAGAAATTTTGTGAAAATCTTGGAGTGGTATAAAAGGCATCCAGATTGATATCCCAACCTGAAATTGCTTTTTTGAAAACACCTTTATAGGTAAGACTGAATCCTGCAGTAGCGGTATAAAAATTAGCTTTTAAGCTGTGTTTTTGGGTATAAGGATCACGAATGAAATTATTGACTGTATAATTGGCCAGAACCCCTACGATAACGCCATCATCCGGGTTGTAATCCAGATTTGGATAGCCTGCCACAGAATTATACTTTGGATGTTTGTAATTGTAGCTGTTGATATCATAGTCATTGGTAATATTTTTGGTGGCATTGCCCGATTTATAGGTGTTTTTCTGAGATTCAAAATCGTAAATTTTTACTTTTCTTCCATCTGCAACATTGTATACATCGTGATTGTATCCTCCAATCAGTCTGATGTTCATTTTAGGTCTTCCGGTTCCTATGACTTCGTAAATATCATCATCTTCCAAGCCGTAGATCCATAATTCTTTTGTTTTTGAATCATGATAGGTTTTTTCAAAGACAAGTTCATTTTTATCTTTATTCTTTCCCAGATTATATTGCTGTACCAATACAGAATGACCATTTTTAGTGATGACAAATCTATCAGGATTTACCGTTCCTGCCAGAGGAACTTTTTTCTGAAGAACATCATAATATTGAGAGGCATACCCTTGTAGTTTGGTTTTTCGTATTTTAAGCTTTCTCTGGATATCTGCAATGGTTTCATCCTGTACTTCTTTCGGAAGATTATGAAAAGCATCATCAATATCCATATCTGTAAGATGTTCCTGAATATATTTAGCCTGTGCTTCCCATTCTTCCTGAGTAGAATTTTTCAGAAAAACAAGGTCCATAGGATAAGGTTCCATAGCCAGCCATTTGACACTGCTGATATCTTCGGTAAAGGTTTTCATATGACGGATTGCCGGAACATTCATAATGAGTTTAAAGGCAGCACCGTCATACTTACTGAAAGCCTGATCCCTGTCTTTCGGGATAGGTTTATAGACGATCTTACCCCCAACTTCATATTCTGCCCATTTCCACTGATCAGAATGTCTGTCCCAGTCACCAATAAGCATATCAAATAAGCGGGCCCTGATGTAAGATTCTTTATCTACAGAATATTTATAGTTTTTGGTAAGGTTTTTTAAAACGTCATCAGTTGAAACAATATCTTTAGCATTGTCAAGTGAAGCCAATGTTGTAGGATCTGATGAAAAACGTTCTTCAATCATGTACATTTCATCACCATAGTTTTCATTATACCTGCCTAAGGCCTGTTGCCTCGGGATATAATAGAGTTTCGGATTACTGTGGAAAATATTCAGCTTTTCTGCCATATTTCCAATGGTAAAAGGTGTAAACGGATGATTGGTGGTATAGAAGTCCAATAAAAATTTTTCAGGGAAAGTATCCGAAAGTTCTTCTCCTAAGGTACTTTTTGTAAAAGCCATATTATTGAGAAAACGGATTGCACTTTTCTTTACCCCGCGCATTACAAACTCTTGTCCGTTGGTTGCTTTTAATCTTAAACTGTTGGATTGATTTCCTCCTCCTTCTCTGAATGGTTTATAACCACCGTTCAGCTCAGAGAGATTGGCCGTAGGTGCTTCTATAGGGATCCCGTAATATTTTCTGTAATGTTCACCCCAAAGCCATCTGTAAAACCCTCTCTTTTCAGTAAGAGCCACAGGATAAATGGTTGAAGAGAATGTTGGCGGAAAAGTATTGGGAAAGTTATTCACAAATACATCCGGTTTTGAAATTACAGAAATTTGGGTGAGTTTTTGTGCCTGAGCATTTTTTGTAGAAAAATATTCAATATCCGTACTCTGGTCTTTTCTGATATTTAAAATGGCAAAACCACTGCCACCGTAAGAAAAGTCTGTGTTTTCCACAATAGTAGACGGATCAACTTTAGAGCCGGCTCCGCTGATGATCTGTCTGATATTTCCATCTTCGTGGTACTGAAGATTATGATCATGCCCGGAAACGAAAATAATATTGTCCTTATCCTGAACAATACTTTTCAGTCTGTTAGCCAGATCTGCATAGTGCTGATTGTTGAGATCTGCAGGGCTTGCTCCCGAAGAACTTCTTAAGATATTGATCAGACTAGCAACACCGGGAACAGGGATTTTACTGTTGAGTGGATAAAGATGTGATTTTGCAGAGGTGAATCCCGCATGGGTTCCGCTGCTGATAACAGGATGGTGTAATGCTACAATAATTCTCTTCCCCTGGTTTTTAATGATGAGATCTTTAAACTCAGTGAAAAAATCTTCACGGGTTTTGATATTACAGTTCTTATTGATTCCGGGATAATTATCCCAGTTGGCAATAACCCATTCTGTATCAATGGCAATTAATTTTATATCTTTAGTGATGTTAATATCATCAATGGGGCATCCGTTTTTAGGAAGAAAAGCTTTCTTATCGTCGAAATATTTTTTGACAATACCTTCCTGAGTATTGAGTCCTTCCAGTCCATTATACCAGTCATGATTTCCTGGGATCACTAATGTTTTCCCTTTGAAATTTTTGGTTATATCAAGCTGATTTTCCAGTTTCTGTTTTGCAGAGGCATAGTCTTTATCACCTTTTTCAGGCATTCCGTTAGGGTAAATATTATCACCCAGAAAGATCAGCATAGAATTACTGTCGGCGGAATCCAGTTTGTTTTTTAATAAATTTAAAGTCTTCTGTGCCTGAGGTTCATCTGCATTACCGGCATCTCCGATCAGAAAAAGTTTAAAATCAGTTTCAGATTTTATGTCGGAATCTTTTACTTCATATAAGTTTTTGCCCTTTTGTACGTTATATGTAGCGCAGGAGTAAAGTGCTCCGGCAGATAATACTGTTCTAAGAACAATAGAAGTATTTTTTAGATGAGTTTTAAAGGATAAATTCATAAATTTACATTAACAAAAATTCAGGAATGAGCATTCTACACAAAGCTAAAAATTATGTTGAAATCTTATTCAAAGATAAGTTATCTTCGGTATATTTTTATCATAATTTTATCCATACTGCCTATACTGTTAATAAGGCAGAGGAAATCATGAAAAATACTCCTGTTTCGGAAGAGGATCAGGAGAAGGTACTTGTAGCATTATGGTTTCATGATACAGGTTATATAGAATGTGCTCAGAATCACGAAGAGAGGAGTGTAGAGGTGATGAGGGACTTTTTGCAGAGTGAAAACTATCCTGAAAGCTATATTGCAGATGTTGAAAAGCTGATCCTGGCAACAAAAATTACGTATGTACCTCAGACTTTACTTGAAAAAATTGTAAAAGATGCAGATTTCAGTCATTTTGCCGGACACGATTATAATGATATTTCCGATGCTTTAAGAAAAGAGTGGGAATTGACCAATTTCAGATGCTTTTCTAATGATGAGTGGAATGCCGGTAATCTTGATATGCTGAAAAATAAGCATACCTTTTATACCGACTATGCCAAGGAAAACTGGGAGCCTTTAAAAAAGAAAAATATCAAGAAGATTGAAAAGAAACTTGGTAAAGAAAAGGAAGAAGAGAAAAAAGATAATTCTGAAGGAAAAAAAGATAAAGAAAAATCAGATAGAAGTGTAGATACGCTTTTCAGAGTAACCCTTAATAATCATACAAGGCTTAGTGATATTGCGGACAGCAAAGCAAATATCCTGTTATCTGTAAATGCGATTATTATTTCGGTTTGTCTTTCTGTACTGGTTCCCAAATTAGATGCCCCGAAAAACTCACATCTTATCCTCCCAAGTTTTATACTTTTACTTTCAAGTGTACTTACAATTATATTTGCAATCCTGTCTACAAAGCCGAATGTGACTAAAACAACGTTTACCGCACAGGATATTGTGAACAGAAAAGTAAACTTATTATTCTTTGGAAATTTTCAGCAGATGCTGTTTGAAGATTATCACAATGCCATGAAGGATCTGATCAAAGACAGAGATTATATTTACGATTCTATGGTGAAGGACTTATACTATCTTGGAAAGGTTCTTGAGAGAAAATATAAGCTTTTATCAATTACGTATAAGATCTTTATGGCAGGAATTATTATTTCTGTACTGTCTTTCGGGGTTGCGTTTCTGAGTCTTTAAATAGACAGGCTCAGATTAATTATCCATGGTATTTTGGCTGATTGAAACTCTCAGTGCCAGCAATCCTGTAATTCCCTGTAGGTCTTCGACCTTTAAGAACTCAACATTATGCTGCAGAATATCTTTTTTCTGCAGTTTGGAAATATAATCCAGGTATTCTTTCTGGTTCTCCATTCCGAAATAGACAATGGTAATTTTTCCAGGAGCGGTGATCCGTTCTGAGGAATCCTTGATATGTGCTTTGTCGAGACGTTTTTTTATGATTTCATAATAAGAATTATAAGCGCCGTCTACATCGAAGCGCTTTTCATCCATTCTGAAGCGGATATCTATTTTTTCATTGTATACAAAGATCAGCGAGGCAATCTCCATCTGAACCGGCAGATCAAGTTTGAAAGACTGAAATTCCTGTTCCATTTTGCAGATGGTTTTCAGCTGCCAGTATCTCAATTTGTGCACTACTTTTGAAGTGTAATGCATATCCGGAGCAATGGACTGCCCAATGTAAAGGTTATGCTCAACACCATCAGACTTAAACCGTTCGTAATAATGAGGGAAAATCTCCTGGGCCTTGATCTGGCTTTCATCAAGCATATCAGCAAACTTCCTGTTAAGAAGGGTGATAGAATCGTCCAGATTTTTTCTGTGGCTGTAAAACAGAGCAGTCTGAGGCAGAATCTGTGAGAAATAGTCTTTAATTTTTGCTTTTATTTCTCTGGAGGTTCTTACTTCCAGTTTTCCCTGTAAGAAGGGATGAACTTCCTCCCGCAGTAATCTTTGAAAACGCTGTTCTGTATCAGCCTTAATCTCATTGTTCAGCTCATTTTGAAAAATATCCAGTGCCAGCTGAAATTTTTCAAAATCAGAGTTGGTAAGCTTTAAAATAGCACTAAGTGAATCAATCTGCTGATTGAGATCTTTAAGCATAAGATTAAAACGCTTCTCTGATGAGGAACGGATATCTGAAACTCCAAATAACGGAGTAAGGTTTTTAAAGGTTATCTGCTTTAAAGTATGTATTTTTCTTGCAAGAGATGCTGTGAAATATTTCTCAGCTTCATTTCTGAATTTCCATACAACACTGTCATGGATGGTGGTATATTCCCGCTGTATAATGGCTTCAATCTGGTAATTTTTCTCAAAGTAAAATCTACTGAGAGAGAAAAGAATCATATCGGTGAAGAACTCCATTTTTTTGAGTTTTAACCCATTGAAACTGCCTACAATAGGAGATGTAAACTCCATAATGGCAAGCAGCTCATTATCCTTCATGATGGGAATGACCATAAAGCTATTGATGTTATTATCCTTTAAAATACTGAAGGAAGGAAGATTTCTTACATTCTCATCCAGATTATTGACATTGGAAACGACAATTGATTTTGAATTGTGGCTTAAATTATTGAAAGTCGTTTTACGGGTCTCTTCATCAAAAGTATTGATCCAGAAATCAAGAATATGATTGGTAAGAAGGCTTTCATAAATTGGAAGTTTGTCAAGTTTCTGCTCTTTCTTATTGAAAGTCATAAGCCCAAAGTTGAGCTGTGAAACATCAAAGTAAGATTTGAAAATTTCGGTCAGGTCTTCATTGGGATTTAAATTTTCAGGATCGATCTCTATCATACTTGATTTAAGATCAGACAATGCCACTTCAGAAGTACAGTCTACCAGTGAAATAATTGTAAACCCTTTCAGAATCCAGGATTGAGAAGGAAAATATTTTTTCCAGAGTTTAAAATCATCCAGATTTTCCAAAAGCATATCCAGAATTTCATCTGATGGAATTTTTGCATCTTCGGTGGGGAAAATTTCAGTAAAATCTGAGTTTACCGTAATTTTATAATGCTTCATGATCCCCAGTTTATTTGGGATATCATAATAAAAGGGTATCGTACTTTTGATATCTTTCTTGAAGTAGCTCTGAAGAATCAGACAGCAGCAGAAAACATAAAATTCATTGTCTGTAATATTTCTAAGCTCTATTTCAAAGTCTTTTCCTGCATCTTTAAGAATATCTTTAAATCTTTCGGTATAGTTGAACGTAATATTGGAAAGGGGAATACTTGCCGCTTTTATTTCATTTTTGGTGAGTCCTGTAGGAAATAGATCAGCAAGAAGTACTCTGATGAGGTCTTCATTTTTTTCCAGAAGCTTGATATCCTGAAATCCTTCTTTAAGCTCTTTGAAGTTTCGGGTACTGTCAATCAGAGACTCGGCGTAGTTCACCCTATATTCCAGGCGGTCATTATATCGGATATGCTCCAGCACATCCAAATATTTGTTGAACGATATATAAACCTGAAAAGGAGAGTCTTTTTTATAAAGATTGGCCAAGAGCTGAAATTTATAGTAAAGTTATGAAAAAAGGAGAATATTGATAAGGCGGAAATTTGATTTTATTGTATATTATTTAGATATCTCTTGAATTATAATATGGCTTATATTGAAATTTGTTGTTGTTTTTTGGAAAGAGTGATGCCAGTATTAGCGATTAATAAATTCTATGGCTTTTTGGATAAGAGGATCTTCTCCATTTCTTATGGATTGTAGAGTCTGTTTAGCTTGAAGATCAATAGCAATACCCGTTCTTTGGGTTCCTTTTCCATTAGGATAATAGACTCCCAATCCACTTATATAAGTACCCATGCCACCCGGAAGTTGTATATATGACAAATCTCCGTCCGCACCTGCTGTCTGAGAGCCGATAACTGCAGATTTCGGAGCGGTACGCAATGCCATAACGATAAATTCTGATGCACTTTGTGTAGTTTCATCCACTAAAATAGCCAACTTACCTTTGTAATAATTGCTATTTCTTTTGCCAATTTTTGAGTTTTCGCTTATCTGAAATTTTCCCGGATGCTGTAAGGATGTGGCCTTAAACTGTGCAAATTCTTTGGAATCGGGAAAGAAATAATCAGAAATAATAAAGGTCGAAAATTCTTTGGGGTAACATCGTAGATCTATAATAATTCCTTTTTTATTCATAAATTTTTTCATGACAGTATGAATTTCGTCTTTCCTGATAACTTCAGGGTAAATATAGCCGATATTATGATCTATCTCTTTGTGAGCAGGGATGTTCTTTCTTACAGTAAATGTTTCATATGGAACTGTTTCTACAGTGGTGGTTTCAACTTTCCCGTTAGTTTTTTTAATCGTAAGAGTAATCTTGTTGTCGTTGGTGCGTACTATTTTGGCGCTCATATTCCGGAGCAGGGCAGGTCTGTTGGATGCCGCTTCATATTTGGATTTTTCTGTCAGAAGGTCGCCGACTTTTTTGTGATCAACTTCTGTAATGATATCTCCAACCATAAGAGCAGAAGTCTTTTTTTGGTTATCAATGTAAGTGACAACAAGCTGGTCATCAATGAATCTAGCCCCCAAAGGTGCCGTATTGGTTCCATAAAATTCCTCAAGAGTACTCCTGAAATCGGAATTAAAAGCGTGCGAATCATTAATCTCTTTTATAAGTTGTAATAAGGCCAGTTTATAGGTTAGTTCATCTTTGGTCTGAACCAATTTTGGGATATATTCTTTTAAAACACTGTCCCAATCTTTTCCTATAATGTCCTTATATGGAAAAAAATAATTGATACTGTTCCAGTAACGGAAAAGAGCAAGCAGCTTCATCCCATCATCATCCCATTGCATACGGTTGTAAGATTCTTCATTTTTAAAGATCGGGTTCCCTGCATCTGGAACAAAATCTATATAATAATTTTCTTTACTGCCTGCATTGACACCTCCGCTGAAGGATCTGCTCCAACTGTATAAAAGGCTGTCAAAATTTTTTGAATGGATATTGGGAAGAAAACGGAATAGCTCATAATCCCAGTTAATATTTCCTTTTGCAGCTTCCGGACTGTGATATTTCAGATAGCCCCAGATTTTCCCTAACTGATAAAGATTATCAATCTGCCGGTTATTCAGACGATCTATCCTGAATCGGGAATCAAGGAAAAATTCATCAGGAGATTGATAAAGTTCCTGAGCGGTTTGAAAGATCTTTTCAATGTTTTTTCCGTCAATGTAAATTTTAAAAGTATCAAGCAATACTTTTCCTTTTCCCTTGAGGAAGCCTCCAATCAAAATTTTACCTGATTTTTTTGTTAGTGGCAGGGTGATGGTGTATTTTTTCCAGTCTGTAGTTCCGCGGATATATTCAGCTTTTACATCTTTCGATTCAAGGTGAACTTCTTCATTTTCTTGAAGACTGATAAAAAGTCCTGCGTTATTTTTTACTCCTTCTGTTTTAACATATCCTTCCAGAGTTACATTTTCTCCCTGAAATGTATTAATCATAATATAAGCAATACCACCCAAGTGATCTGCTGTATCAGATTCAATCACCGCAGATTTTTCCCCGGAATGAAATAGTCGCGAATCTGTTTTTACAATATTATTTCCCCAGGCAAACCATCCGTCTGGTAATTTATGATTATTTGTTTTTGATTCAAATCCTAAGTTATAATCTTTACTGTGCTGAGAATTGCAGCTGACCGATATTAAAGCAAATGTAATGATGAGAAAAAGCTTTTTCATGGTAATAAAAAAAAGAGGATGGATGTATAAATTTAACATCAATTAGAATGTCCAATTTATACAGGGGTTATTTGGTTTGTTTTTTCAAATATAGGTTTTTGTTTTTTTATATTATCCAGAGGTACATGAATACATCAACTATTTATAATAAAAAAGACACAACTGGAAAGTTGTGTCTTTTTATATATTGGAATTCAGATTTTATAGTCCGAACATTCTTGCAAACAGATCCGGGAAGATCCCCAGGATGATAATCAAAGCAATTACAATTACTGCAACGATATTGTAAGTAAGAGTAACTTTCTCTGATGATTTGAATGTTGATTCTTTAAAGAAGAACATTGCAATAATTAATCTTAAATAGTAAGCTATTGATAAGGCAGAACCTAAAACGGCTACCAATACTAAGAAAGCTGCACCGTTCATGGCTTGGGAGAATAAAGCAAATTTCCCCATGAAACCAGCTGTCAGCGGAACTCCTGCCATTGAAAGCATAGAGATTGCTGCTACTGTTGCCAATAAAGGTTCAGTTTTTGCCAATCCTTTGAAAGCTCCAAAAGAAGTTTCTCTCTTTAATTTTTCTACCCAGATAAGGCACATGAAAACTCCTACTGTAGATAAAGAATAAGCAAATAAATAAAATGCTAAGTTATAAGTAGAAAGGCTTGTCATTCCGAAGAATACCAATCCGATATATCCAGCGTGAGAAACTGAAGAGTAAGCCAACATTCTTTTTGCATTGGTCTGAGCAAGCCCCATAACGTTTGCCAAAAGCAATGTAATGATTAAGAATACTCCTAAAACATTAATCCATTCATGAGTAACTCCTGCAAAACCAATTGTCATTAATCTGAACAGTGCAAAGAATCCGGAGATTTTTACTACACTCGCCATAAAAGCAGTGATCAATGAAGGAGAACCTGCATATACATCAGGGCTCCACATATGGAACGGTGCTAAAGCTACCTTGAAAGCTAATGCACAAAGGATCAATAATACTCCTAAGATAAACATTACATTAGAAGCATTTGCAACTCCAAAGTCATGAATTTTATAGAGATCAAAGCTTCCGGTACTTCCATAGATGAACGCAATACCAAACAGTAAGAAACCTGTTGCGAATGCACCCATTAAGAAATATTTGATCGAAGCTTCGTTTGATCTTAAATCAGTTTTGTTGGCACCTGCCATTACATATAATGGGATAGAAAGGATTTCAACTCCCAGGAATAATGTTACCAGGTTCTGATATCCGAAAAGGGTGATCCCACCACATAATGCAAATAGCATCAATGCATATAATTCTGACTGGTGGCTTCTGTGATTGCTGAATGCGAAACCTCCCAGAAAGAATAACAATAATGTTGTTACAATTGATATTTTAGTGAATAATGCAGCATTGGCACTGTATTCATACATATGCTTGTAATGATCAAAGAATGAACACTCAGGCATAAAACTTACGTACAATGCGATGATTAATCCTAAAATTCCAATGTATCTTGCGAATTTTCCCTGTTCAAAAACTCCTGAAAATAACGCAATAACTGCCGTTAGGAAAACAATAATTAAAACACTCATAATATAGATTTGAGATGTGAGATTTTAAAATTGAAAGTTTTAAAGTTGAAAACTGAAAGCTTGCGATGATGGTAAACCATTTCCTTAAAGTCTTTGTTTTTTCTCTTTATTCTTTTTCTCTTCTAATCTCTTAAATTTTTAATTTTTAAATCTTTTAATTCTTAATTAGCCATTGCGGTGTAGATAAACTTCACTGAACTACCCACCATGTCGATTACCGGTTGTGGGTAAATACCCAATAAGATCACAAATACCGCTAAACTTGCCAATACAGAAAATTCTACACCCGATAAGTCTTTTGCTGTACTTAGAACGGCTGCATCTCCTTCTCCAAACATTGCTTTTCCGTAGAATCTCAGTAAGTACACTGCACAAAGAATTACCGTAAGACCAGCAATTACTGCTGCTGTTCCGTTAAAATCATACACTGATTTCAATAGAATGAATTCTCCGATGAATCCATTGGTTAATGGAACTCCCATTGAACCTAATATGATGATCAAGAACAATACTGCAAATTTAGGGGCCACCTTTGCTAACCCACCCATTTGTCTGATATCTCTTGATTTAAATCTCTTGTATAAAATATCACAACAGTAGAATAATCCCACTACGTTGATACCGTGAGCGAAAGTCTGTACTAATGCTCCTTCAGCACCTTCCACATTGAATGTTCCTCTTAGAGTAACTACTGCTGAAGCAAAGATCCCTGCCACCATCAATCCTACGTGAGAGAATGAAGAATAAGCAATAATTCTTTTCATATCCGTCTGGATGATCGCAATCAGTGCTCCGTGGACAATTCCAACAATAGCAAGGATGATCACAATCTGTCCGGAAATTCCTGCAATAGGAAGTGGAGTAATTGGAAGTAAATAACGCATTAGACCATAAACTGCCATTTTAAGCATAATACCGGATAACAACATCGATCCCTGAGTAGGAGAGTAGGTATAGGTATCAGGCTGCCAGGTATGGAAAGGGAATACCGGTAATTTCACTGCAAATGCAAAGAAAATAAACCAAAATACCACAGTCTGCTGTACTTCATTCAGTTGTGCATTATATAGATCTGTTAAAGCGAATGATGCAGAGTGGTTGTACACATAGATCAATCCGGCTAACATAAATAAAGATCCAACGAATGTATATACGAAGAATTTCGTAGTGAATTCAAACCTTTTATTTTCTTGTCCCCAAAGTCCGGCGATAAACCAAATTGGAATCAATGTTACTTCCCAGAAAATGTAGAACAACAATCCGTCTAAAGACGTGAATACTCCTACAAGACCGAACTGCATGAGCAGAATCAAACCGTAGAATGTATTTCTGTAGTTTACACTTTCATTGAAAGAAGATAAAATGATGATTGGCACCAAAATGTTGGTCAGCAATAAAAGAAGCATACTCATCCCATCGATACCGAAGTGAAGAGAGCTCTTCATAAATTGTGACCAGGGATAATTGATTTCATGCTGCAATACACTATCTACGGTCGGAGTAAAATCGAAATCCGAAAGTATATAAAATGTAAGAAGCATTTGGACCAATGCAATTCCCAGTGCCAAATATTTGCTGGAATTACTCTTCCATGCAAAAACTAATCCCGAACCTACTAGAGGTAAAAGTAATAATGTTAATAATAAACAAGACATTATTATTGTAATAAAAAGTTAACAATTAATATAATTCCCACAGCTAAAGACATGATAAGAATATACGTCTCTACATTTCCGTTTTGAACACGCTTCATAGCTTTTCCGCTGTCTTCAGCACCATCCCCTACAAAGGTTACAAAACGGTCTAAGATTCCCTTATCAAACATCTTTCCTCCGCGTCCTAATCCTTCAACAGTTTTTACAATCAATGCGTTGTAAAGTTCGTCAACGTATAATTTCTTAGCAGAAAGCTTTTCCCATCCGGTGTAGTTTTCTTCTGCAACAGCCATCTTTTTCTTTTTCACATAGGTATTTCTAACGATAAACCATACGGAGAAGAACATAAGTACTGTAGCTGCCAATAAGATCATTTCAGTATTGAAAGGCACTCCTGAAAGTGTCGCTTCCATCTGGCTGTAGCTTTGTTCCGTAAGAACAGGCTTTAACCATTCCATCAGCTTAGCATAGTGCCCGTGCCCGATGAAGTGCGGCAGGTTGATAAAACCTCCGATTACAGAAAGAACAGCCAATACGATCAATGGTATTGTCATATTTGACGGACTTTCATGTAAATGATGTTTTTGTTCTTCTGTACCTCTGAATTCCCCGTGGAAAGTCAGATAGTATAGTCTGAACATATACGTAGCAGTGATTGCTGCTAATATGAATAAGATAACCCAGTAAATAGGATTCTTAGCGAAAGCTGCCACTAAAATTTCGTCTTTAGAAATCATCCCTGATAGCAAAGGGAAACCTGATATTGCTAATGTTCCGATAAGGAATGTCGCGTGGGTAAGAGGAATATATTTTTTAAGACCTCCCATGAAACGCATATCCTGTTCGTTGCTCATTGCGTGGATTACAGAACCGGCACCTAAGAATAATAAAGCTTTGAAGAATGCATGCGTCATTACGTGGAACATTGCTGTTGTATACGCTCCAAGACCTAAAGCGATGAACATAAATCCAAGTTGTGAAACGGTAGAGTAGGCCAATACTTTTTTGATATCGTTTTGACGTAGTGCATAGAATCCTGCTAAAGCTGCCGTTAGGAATCCGATGAATAAAATCCCTCCCTGTACTGTAGGGGCCAAAGTAAATAAGAAATTTGATCTTACTACCAAATAGATCCCTGCAGTTACCATGGTTGCTGCGTGGATCAATGCTGATACCGGAGTTGGTCCCGCCATCGCGTCTGGTAACCATGTATATAGTGGAACCTGAGCAGATTTACCGGTAGCACCGATGAATAAACTCGCTGTGATAAAGATAATCACTGTTCCGTCTAATTCAAATTTTGAAGCATTTTCTGCTACAGAAAGATAATCTACAGCGTTTGTCTGAGAGGCGATCATAAAGATGCCGATCAACAAAGCAAGGTCACCAATTCTGTTCATGATGAAAGCTTTTCTTGCTGCTTTACCGTATTCTTCGTTGGTATACCAGAATCCGATCAACAGGTAAGAACAAAGACCTACTCCCTCCCATCCAATGAATAAGATAAGGTAGTTGCTTCCCATCACTAAAAGTAACATCGAGAAGATGAAAAGATTCAGATAAGTAAAAAACTTATAGAATCCTTTGTCATGACTCATATATCCGATAGAGTATAGGTGGATCAATGATCCAATACCCGTGATGATCATTACCATCATTAATGAAAGCTGATCAATCTGGAATCCAAAATTAATTTGTACTCCATTTACTCTAAACCATTCAAAAGCTTTTACGATTACAGGCTGGCTTTCAGAATTGAAATTCATGAAAAGACTTACAGCGATACAGAAAGATCCGAATACTGCTGCAGTGGCCAAAGAACCAACCAGTATTTTTGGAAGATTTTTTCCAAATAAACCGTTAATAAGAAACCCTAAAAGTGGTAAAAGTACTATTGCATATACTAGATTCTCCATTCTTATCCTCTTAATTTATTAAATATACTTACATCTACAGAACGGGTATTTCTATATAGCATAGCAATAATTGCCAGACCTACTGCTACTTCAGCAGCAGCCACCACCATAATGAAGAAAACTAAAAGTTGTCCGTCGCCGTTGCCTTTATATGCTGAGAAAGCTGCCAACAAAAGGTTTACAGAATTCAGCATAAGCTCTACACAGCCCAGAATCACAATAGCATTTTTTCTAAGCAATACTCCCATCACTCCCAAACAGAACAAAACTGATGAAAGAATGATGAAGTAGTCCAAAGGGATGCTTTGTATAAATGTATTTACTTCTCCCATAATTTTATAAATCTTTTTTACCGATTAATACCGCGCCTACGATACCTGCCAAAATTAGGATGGAAGCAAGCTCAAACGGTAAAACATATTCATTGAATAAAAGTCTACCCAGATTTTTAGTAAGACCAACCCCTCTGTCTACATTTTCAACAACAATGTGGTTGTCTCTTACGCCTCTGAATACACCTAGCACACCTACTAGAAGAATACCTGCTGTAAAAACCCCAACAAACTTTAAAGTATTGTTCTTCTTACTTTCGTCTCCTTTATTAAGGTTAAGCATCATTAAGATGTAAAGGAAAAGTACCATAATGGCACCTGCGTACACTATAATCTGGATAATTGCTAAGAACTGTGCATTCAGAAGGATGTACATTCCGGCAATTGAAAACATCGTAACAATCAATGACAAAATAGCATATAAAGGATTTTTTGCAAATACAAAATAAACAGCACTTGCAACTGCTAAAAACGCCACCAAGAAAAATAAAAACTGATCCATTATTTTACCGCATTTTTTTGTTTCTCGGATTGTCTTGTCGTAATGTCAATCCTTTCATTTATTTTTTCAACTAATTTATCTTTTCCATAGATAAAAGAACCTCTGTTGGTTTCTACATCCACCAATCTGTCTGTAAGATAGATGGCAGATTTAGGACAAGCTTCCTCACACATTCCACAGAAGATACATCTCAGCATATTAATTTCATATACTGAAGCATATTTTTCTTCTCTGTAAAGACCTTTTTCCTCTTTGGTTCTTTCAGCAGCAGTCATCGTGATGGCTTCTGCAGGACAAGCTACCGCACAAAGTCCACAAGCTGTACATCTTTCTCTGCCTTCTTCGTCTCTTTTTAAAACGTGCTGGCCTCTCCAGATAGTAGCTCTAGGTTTCTGTACTTCCGGATACGAATATACTGCGGGAGCACCCTTTATCACGGTTCTTACAGCATGCTTAAAGGTAATCCCCATCCCTGTAAAAATGGCAGGAAGGTAGATTTTTTCAGCAAGGGTCATCTCTTTATTGGAAACAACTTTTGATCTGTTTGTAAGTTTCATTTAATTATAGATATTAGATGTTAGACATTAGATCTTAGACTAATCTTGTCTGTTATCTTAATTATTTAATATTGATGATTGAATATGACACGCTAAAGATAAAGCTTTGATTTCATTATCAAATTTTCAAATCAGCTCATTTTCAAATTTTCCTAGTTTGCAAATGCTAAAATTACAGCTCCTGTAACTAATAGATTTACTAATGCCATTGGAATCAACGTTTTCCATCCCAAATGCATTAATTGATCATATCTGAATCTTGGAAGTGTCCATCTGATCCACATGAAGATCAAAATTCCAATTACTGTCTTGGTAAGGAATGCTACAATACTCAAAATTCCTGCAGTGTTTTCACCCCAGTGCTGAGTTACCCATTCTATACCAGGATAGTTGTACCCTCCGAAGAAAAGAACCACCATGAATGCATTAGAGATAAACATGTTCACATATTCTCCGAACATATATAATCCTAACTTCATAGAAGAGTATTCTGTAGAATATCCTGTTACCAATTCAGATTCACATTCAGGTAAATCGAAAGGGTGTCTGTTGGTTTCTGCTAAGGCTGCTACAAAGAAAACAAGGAAGGCGATTGGCTGGTAGAAAATGTTCCAGTTCATACCATCAATATGAATTAATCCCCAAAGTTTTCCTGAAGTCTGACTTTCAGTAATTACTTTTAGATCCAGACTTCCCGACATCATGATGATTGAAAGAAGTGCCAATCCCATTGCCAGTTCGTAAGAAATCATCTGAGAAGAAGCACGGATAGCACCTAATAATGAATATTTGTTGTTGGAAGCCCAACCTCCGATCATGATTCCGTAAACACCAATTGAAGCCATTCCGATGATGAAAAGTACTCCAACGTCAATGTTGGCAACCTGAAGATCAAAAGAAGTACCTGCAATATTTAAACTTTTACCCCAAGGAATAACCGCCCCTGTGATTAATGAAATAAACATTACTAAAGCTGGTCCCAATACGAAAAGGAATTTTTCAGCATTGGCAGGGGTAAAGTCTTCTTTAAAGAAAAACTTTCCACCATCAGCAAGAGGTTGCAATAATCCGAAAGGTCCGGCTCTGTTAGGACCAATTCTATCCTGCATGATTGAGGCAACTTTTCTTTCTGCCCAGGTAGAGTAGGCTGCGATCGTTAACGATAGCAAGAAAAGTGCTAATACAAGTATAAGTTTAAATGTAAGTAAATCCATTTTTTATTGTAAAGATTTTTAGATGTGAGATGTCAGAGACTAGAGATAAGATAAGGTCTGTTGTCTAGTGTCTGAAATCTAATTGTCTTTAATTAAAATTATTTTTCGTCTTTTTCACTGATTTCCTTAGCCATTGGGTTGTCTAAAACTCTTAGCTCGTCCTTAGGCTTTTCGTAGTGATTCAATGAAATTACAGAGTGTCTGTCGATATGTCTAGGACCTTCAATATTCCAGTCTGATAATGCTTTTCTTTCGAAACGGCAGGTATCACAGATGAATTCTTCTACTTCACCCCATTGATCTTTTCTTGCTGTTACTCTTACAATTTCATCACCTTTCATCCAAACAACCGCTTTTCCGGAACACTTATCACACTTACAAGAAGCGTTCATTGGTTTTGTAAACCAAACTCTGCTTGCAAAACGAGCTGTTCTGTCTGTTAATGCTCCTACAGGACACACATCGATAATATTTCCGATGTAATCATTGTCTAAAGCTTTATTTAAATAGGTTGAAATTTCAGCATGATCTCCTCTGAAAAGAATACCGTGTTCTCTTGTTTCTGTAAGCTGATTAGCTGTAAGCACACATCTTGCACAAAGAATACAACGGTTCATGTTTAATTTGATGTTCGGTCCAAGATCATCAGCTTCGTAAGTATTTCTTTCGAATTCTGTTCTTGTACTTTCCACCCCATGCTCATAGCCTAAGTCCTGAAGGTGGCATTCTCCTGCCTGATCACAGATAGGGCAGTCTAGCGGGTGATTGACCAATAAGAATTCAGTAACCGCTTTTCTTCCATCCTGAGCTTTCTCAGACGTAAGGTTTTTTACCTCCATGCCGTCCATTACATTAGTTCTGCAGCTTGCTACTAATTTTGGCATAGGACGTGGATCAGCTTCAGATCCTTTAGAAACTTCAACTAAACAAGTTCTACATCTCCCTCCACTGGTCTCTAATTTGCTGTAGTAGCACATAGCGGGAGGTACAGATTTACCCCCGATCTGTCTTGCAGCTTCCAAAATAGAAGTACCAGGCAAAACTTCAGTAGTCTGTCCGTCTATAGTTATTTTGAATTTTTTAACTTCTTCGCTCATATTGTATGCTTTAAGCTTTATGCGTTCAGCAATAGGCTTTGTTATTTATATTTCTTTGTGTTAAATGTATATCCAATTCCTGCTAGAACTTGTCCGAAGACAAAATCCTGACGTGCTTTATCAGGTTTGTTATTTAATGTGGTTTTAATATCCCACATATTGATATACCCGGCTTTTCCTTCTACTCTAAGCATCCAGTTTTTCCAGAAAACTAAGTTAAGACTGGATCTGATATCGGTTCCCATACCTGCAACGTGAAAACGGTCGCTTCTTTCGTTACCAAAAAGTTTTACATTACTTTTCGGAAACATGAACCCAATACCGGCTCCGTAAGACCATACTAAATCTATATTTTTCTTATGAATAAGGTTTTTGTATTTCTCAAGACCTAAATTTTCATAATTCAATCCGTCTGTATGTTCAAAAGTAAGGAACTTCTCGTCTGCCAGGTTTACCTGTCCGTTTTGTACCATTGCTGCGTATTCAGGATCTGAGATATGTCCTTTAAAGTTAACGGTTTGATTTTGATCCATCACATATTTCATGTGGTCAATCCCTAAAACAAGTGCTAAATTATCTTTAATAAAATATCCTATTCTGAAATTATACTGCGTTACGGTAAACCAACTTGGATCAAAATAAACGATTCCAAATTTTGTAGGTCTGTCTTGTGCTGTTACATTATTCAATTGAAAATCATATCCGTTTCCACTAAAATGGATGTCAGAATTACTATAAGCAGCTCTGTTCCAGCCATAAAAAACGAACATCTGACCTTTCTTGCTTAACGGTGCTGGCTTCTGTTTACGAACAGGGCCGGTAGAACCATCAAACTCTCTTACTACTAATGTATCTTTAGCCTTTTGGGCAAATACAAAATTCGACATCATTAAGCCGACAACCAATAACTTTTTCATCTATGCATTGTTTTCAACAGCAGGAATAGGATCAGCATAATGTGCCAGTCCATAATTTTGTGTCTGAGATAACTCAGGGTTTTTTATATGCCACTCAAACTCATCTCTGAAGTGACGAATGGCTGCTGCAACAGGCCAGGCTGCTGCATCACCTAATGGACAGATCGTATTTCCTTCGATTTTTCTCTGGATATCCCAAAGTAGATCGATATCTTCCATTTTACCTTCTCCTTTCTCAATTTTCTTTAAAATCTTGTACATCCATCCTGTACCTTCACGGCAAGGCGTACACTGCCCACAGCTTTCGTGATTATAGAATCTTGCTAAAGTCATTGTATGTTCTACGATGCACTGGTCTTCATCTAAAACGATGAATCCTCCTGAACCCATCATAGTTCCGGTAGCAAAACCACCATCTGCCAATGATTCATAGTTCATATATCTTGGCTCTCCGTTCACCGTTCTCAGCAATAAGTTAGCAGGAACAATAGGAACAGAACTTCCTCCAGGAATACAAGCCTTTAATTTTTTTCCGTCTTTAATACCACCGCAATATTCATCAGAATAAATAAATTCTTCTACAGTGATGGTCATATCTATTTCATATACACCTGGTTTATTGATATTTCCACAAGCAGAAATTAATTTCGTTCCTGTAGATCTTCCAACGCCAATTTTAGCATATTCAGCACCTGTAATATCAATGATTGGGACAATAGCTGCAATAGACTCAACATTGTTTACCACCGTTGGTCTCTCCCAAAGACCTTTTACAGCCGGGAATGGTGGTTTTAATCTTGGGTTACCTCTTTTTCCTTCAAGAGATTCAAGCAATGCGGTTTCTTCACCACAGATATAGGCTCCACCTCCTCTTTGAACATAAATTTCGCAATCGAAACCTGTTCCCATGATGTTTTTACCTAAAAATCCTGCAGCTTTTGCTTCTTCAATAGCTTCTTCCAAGATATCAGGAATCCATGAATATTCTCCACGAATGTAGATGTAAGAAACATTTGAACCTAAGCAGTAAGATGAGATCAGCATTCCTTCAATCAGTACATGAGGAAGAAATTCCATCAGATATCTGTCTTTGAATGTTCCAGGCTCAGATTCATCGGCATTCACAACAAGGTGTCTTGGAACGCCTTCAGGTTTTGCCAAAAAGCTCCATTTCATTCCGGTTGGGAATCCAGCTCCACCACGTCCTCTTAATCCTGAAGCTTTTACTTCTTCAAGAATTTGGTCAGGGGTCATCTTCAAGGCTTTTTCAGCTGCAGTGTAACCTCCCTGTTTACGGTAAGTTTCAAAGTAACGGATACCTTCTATATGTGCGTCTTTAAGTAAAAGTTTTTTACTCATTGTTTATTATGCTTTTAGCTATTGGCTTATGCTTTTAGCTTTTTTGTATTTATTTTAAAAATTAACTGATTTGAAATCCAAAAATCCAGGATTCTAAACCATTATTAGTCTAAAGCAAGTTGTCCCTGTCTGCAAAGTTCAAGGATTTCGTCTACTTTTTCTATCGTTAAATTTTCATGGAAGAATTTACCTAGCTGCAACATTGGTGCATATCCACACGCTCCAAGACACTCAGCTGGCTTTAATGTGAACATCCCGTCTTCAGTAGTTTCTCCATCCTTAATGTTCAGTTTGGTTCTGATATGGTCTAGGATTTTTTCGCTTCCACAAACCATACAAGGTCCTGTTCTGCAAACTTCCAAAACATATTTACCCACCGGCTTCATATTAAACATCGTATAGAAAGTAGCCACTTCATATACCTCAATCGGTTGGATACTTAATAGTTCTGCAACATAATCCATTACAGGAACATCTAACCATCCTCCGAATTCTTTCTGTGCTAAGTGAAGTACAGGAAGAAGGGCGGACTTTTGTCTTCCTTCAGGATATCTTGCGATAATTTTGTGTACCTGTGCTAAACTTTCCGGTTTAAAAGCTATTGTTTCGCTCATTTTATTTTGTTGTAAAATGTACATTGTACAAAGTACAAAGTATTTATTAACTATTTATATTTTCAAGTACATTGTACATCCTACATTGTACTTTTTACAATTGTTATGCGTCTAATTCTCCCGCAATAATATTCATACTACACATCGTTACAATGGCATCTGAAATTACAGAACCTGTAATCATTTCAGGGTATGCCTGATAGTAGATGAAACATGGTCTTCTGAAGTGAAGTCTGTAAGGGCTTCTTCCTCCGTCACTGACAAGATAGAAACCTAATTCTCCGTTTCCACCTTCTACAGCGTGGTACACTTCTCCTTTCGGTACATCAGTTTCTCCCATTACAATTTTGAAATGGTAGATTAGTGCTTCCATCTTCTGATATACATCCGCCTTTTCAGGAAGATAAAAATCAGGAACATCCGCGTGGAATGGTCCTTCAGGAAGGTTTTCGTAGGCTTGTTTGATAATTTTAAGAGATTCCCAGATTTCTTGTTGACGAACCATGAAACGGTCGTACGTATCTCCTGAAGTTCCTACAGGAATAATAAAGTCGAAATCTTCGTATGATGAATAGGGCTCTGCCACTCTTACATCGTAATCTACACCTGCTGCACGTAGGTTGGGACCTGTGAAACCGTAGCTTAGTGCTCTTTCGGCAGAAATAGCTCCTGTACCGATGGTTCTGTCCATAAAGATTCTGTTTCGTTCTAATAGAGTACCGAACTCTTTAAATCTTGCAGGGAATGTTTTTAAGAAATCTTGTAATAACTCATGGAATTTTGGGGTGAAGTCTCTTTCAAATCCTCCAATTCTTCCCATATTGGTGGTCATCCTTGCTCCGCAGATCTGCTCATACATATCATAAATACGTTCTCTTTCGATGAACATATAAGTAAGACCTGTAATTGCTCCTGAGTCCATTCCGGTTACCCCGTTACAGATCAGGTGGTCACCAATTCTGGCAAGCTCCATCAATATAACACGCATATAGTCTACACGCTTTGGAACTTTAACGCCAATCAGCTTCTCTACTGTCATATGCCAACCTAAGTTATTGATTGGTGCAGAACAGTAGTTCATACGGTCAGTAAGTGTAGTAATCTGAGAATAGTTTCTTCTTTCAGAAATTTTCTCAAATGCTCTGTGGATATATCCCACCGTTTGTTCAGCGTGAAGGATTCTTTCTCCGTCCATCGTTAAGATATTCTGGAAAATCCCGTGAGTAGCAGGGTGGGTAGGTCCTAAATTCAGGGTATATAGCTGCCCGTCAATCTGTTCCTTACTTTCGTACTGGTTTAGTATATTAGATAATGAGTTATCTTTCATAATTTAAATGCTTTAGGCTATAGGCTCTAGGCTTTAAGCTTACTGCTTACTGCTTATTGCTTATTGCATTATTTTTTATCTTCCGAACATGTTATCGTCTTTGTCGGTTCTGGTACCATCTTCAAGGCGATATTCTTTCAACATTGGGTGGTATCCAAGATCTTCCATATTCAAAATAGGTCTGAGATCCGGATGTCCTTTAAATTTAATCCCATAGAAATCATATGTTTCTCTTTCCATCCAGTTAGCACCAGCATATAGCTCAACAAGAGAATCTACTTCAATGTTTTCTCTGGACATAAAGATTTTCAGGCGTAATCTGAAATTGATCATCATATTATGCAAGTGATAGACAACACCTATTTCCTTTTCCGGAAATTCAGGATAATGAATTCCACAGATATCAGTAAGGAAATTGATTTCCAATGATGAATCTTTAAGATAGTGAATGATTTTCTTAATATCTTCTTTTTTCACTTCAATGGTCAGCATTCCATAAGGTTCTGAGCTTGAAATAACAGATTCCGGAAATTCTCTGGTAATTGCTTCTAATACAAATTCGTTTGTCATTTCCGTTTAGTTGCTTATGTTGTAAGAATCTAGTAATTTCTGATATTCAGGCATATCTCTTCTTCTGATGCTTTCGCTTTCCGCAAGAGCCTGTACCTGCATTACCCCTTCAATAATTTGTTCTGGTCTTGGAGGACATCCTGGAACATATACATCTACAGGAATAATTTTATCTATGCCCTGAAGAACAGAGTAGGTATCAAAAATACCACCACTTGAAGCACAAGCCCCAACTGCTACTACCCATTTTGGCTCAGCCATCTGAGTGTACACTTCTTTCAGGACTGGTCCTAATTTCTTTGATATAGTTCCACAAACCATCAGCATGTCTGCTTGTCTTGGAGAGAAAGAGTTTCTTTCCATACCAAATCTTGAAGCATCATAGGTCGGGTTCAGGGTAGCCATAAACTCGATACCACAACAAGAGGTTGCAAATGGTAATGGCCAAAGTGAAAACTTTCTTGCCATCCCGATCACACTGCTCAGTTTTGTTGCGAAAAACCCTTCTCCTTCATAGCCTTCGGGAGCAGGTGCATCTGTTCTTATTACTGGTTTTTTATCTGACATTTTCTTTGATTTTAGATTTTGAATTATAAATTCTGAATTATTATCATTCAAAATCTATCATTCACAATTCATAATTTTACTTTATTTATCCCAATCTAACGCGCCACGTTTCCAAACATAGAAAAACGCTACGAAGAAGATCGCAACGAATGTAAGTACAGCCAGGAATCCCTCCATACCGAATTCTCTGAAGTTTACCGCATATGGATAAAAAAATACGATTTCAATATCGAATAGTACGAACAATACCGCAGTCAGGAAATATTTAATAGAAAATGGTGTTCTTGCATTTCCCTCACTAGGAACCCCACATTCCCAACTCTGGTTTTTCACAGAATCTCCTTTCTTCTGTTGTGGACCTAAGAAATGTGCACCAAGCAAAGAAACAGCGACAAATCCCACTGCTACCCCTGCCTGGATAAGGATTGGAATATAACTTTCAGGTAAATTCATTTTTGCATTATTATCTCAATTTGCAAATTTAGCGAATAAACAAGAAAGCATGAAATTTATCAGCTTAAAAGTCGGATGAAAATGGAGAAAACCGATAATTTAGAATCAATAAAAATAACATTTATTTCTTCATTTTCTTAAGCAGAGAATAGGCCATAAATGAGATATATCCAAAAAGAATACTGGCTAAAGCAATATTGATAATGGTATTCATTCTGTCATCCTGTAACTGAAAAAACAGGTTGTAAATAATAAACCCGGCAATTAAAACGGTAAAGATGATAAGTTGTGGTTTCATAGGGATAGGTAAGGGGATAGTTAGGTACGAGTGACCGTTAAATGGAGTAGCTGACAGTAAGGCAGCCACTGGGCTATTCATTATTGATCATCATAGAATATGTTCTTCTTCTTTTATGATTCACAGGATTATAATCTTGCCAAAGAAGCTGAACACTTTTGTTTTCTTCTAATTCAGGATTAGTTTCAGCGAAATTAATTCCCATACTTGTAAACCGTACAAAAATTTCCTTGAAAATAATGGCAGTTACACCACGTCTCTGATATTCAGGATGAATTCCGATAAGATAAAAGTTGGCACGGTCATTTTTCTTTCCGGCTTGTAAAAAGTGCCACCATCCAAATGGAAATAATTTTCCTTTCGATTTTTGTAAAGCTTTGGAATAAGAGGGCATTGTAATGGCAAAAGAAACCAATTGCTCATTTTCATCTACCACACAGATTACATAATTTTTGTCAATGAAAGGGAAGTATTTTTCTTTATATGTTTTTATCTGTTCTTCTGAGATTGGGGTGTAAGTAGAAAGATGCTTATAGGTTTCATCCAATAGTTTAAACATAGGTTCTACATAAGGAAGGATTTCTTCTTTTGACTTGAATCGGAGAACTTTAAGTTTGTATTTCTGAGCGATCAAGCCACTGAATTTTTCTACTTTTTCAGGAAGTATTTTAGGGAAGTTCATCTCATATTCTACCCATTCTTTTTCTTTGGTCATGCCAAGGTTTTCAAGATGTTTAGGATAATATGGATGGTTGTAGATTCCAATCATGGTCGCCAGTTTATCGAAGCCCATGGTAAGCATTCCTGCTTTATCAAGATTGGTGAATCCCATTGGTCCTTCTATCGTATTAATGCGGTGTTCTTTAGCGTAATCAATGGCTGTTTGTATTAATGCCTTGGAAACTTCAGTATCATCAATAAAGTCTATCCAGCCAAAGCGTACTTTTTTAATACCTAATTCTTTTTCTTCTTTATGATTAATAATCACAGCAATTCTTCCGGCCACCTTACTGTTTTTTACAGCTAGAAACTGTTTGGATTCTGAGTATTGCAGGGCAGGATTTTCTTTTGGGTCCCAAATTTTAATTTCGTCTTTTATAAAGGATGGGACATAGTACGGATTATTTTTGTATAAATCCATAGGAAATCTTACAAATTGCTTTAGCTGGCTGGGAGTTTTCACTTCAATAATTGAAACTGTAGACATGATTTTTGTGCGAATTAGAGAACAAATATAAATAATAATATCCTATACTTTGGCACAGTTTTTACATCATTATGGATAAAAAATGAACACAAAATCTATATAAAAATGGCGGTCTATTATATCATTATTGTTATTTCGATGCTGGTTAGCTGGTGGGTTTCATCCAGATTAAAATCAAAATTTGAATATTACTCTAAAGTGCATCTTCGAAATGGACTTTCGGGGAAAGAGGTAGCAGAGAAAATGTTGAGAGATAACGGGATTAATGATGTTCAGGTAATATCGGTTCCCGGACAGCTGACGGACCATTATAATCCGGCAGACAAAACAGTAAACCTGTCTGAAGGGGTTTATATGCAGAGAAATGCGGCAGCAGCAGCTGTAGCAGCACACGAATGCGGACACGCTGTACAACACGCGGTAGGATATTCTATGTTGAATTTGCGTTCAAAATTGGTTCCTATTGTTAATATAAGTTCTAATTTGATGCAGTTTGTCCTTATAGCGGGTATCGCAGTAATGGCAGCATCAAGAACGATTGAAAATCCTCACGGAAATACAACTGTTCTGGCGATTGGAGTGGCAATGTTTGCGATGACAACTCTCTTTGCATTTGTAACATTACCGGTAGAATATGATGCGAGTAACAGAGCGATGAAGTGGCTAAAGGATACAGGGACTGTAACTGCCGAAGAATTTGTTGGAGTTAAAGACAGTTTGACATGGGCTGCAAGAACTTATGTAGTCGCTGCATTGGGGTCTTTGGCACAGCTTCTTTACTGGGGCTCTTTGCTTCTGGGTGGAAGAAGAGATTAATCTATAAATTCAAATGAAACATATTGCATCTCGGAGAGTTTTTCCGAGATGTTTTCTTTTTGTGCAAGTTTCAGAGAAGCTGTAAGAATACAGTTTTCATTGGCGTCAAAGTTTAAAACTTTGGCATCCAATTTTGAAAGCAGTGTAAAGATTGTATTTTGCTGATTAAAGCTGAATTGAATCTCAATTTCTGTTTCCAGTTCCCTTGTAATAATATGGGCATCTTCCAGAGTCATCTTTGCAGATTCCTTGTAGGCTTTTACCAATCCTGAAACCCCAAGTTTTGTTCCTCCATAATAGCGGACTACAATCACTAGAACGTTAGTGATTTCATGAGCTAATAGTTGATTATAAATTGGTAAACCAGCACTTCCGGATGGCTCTCCATCATCATTTGCACGATAATTTTCACCACTCATTCCTATTCTAAAGGCATAGCAGTGGTGGGTAGCTTTTGGGTGTTCTTCTCTTACTTTTTCCAGCGAATTCTTTAATTCCCTTTCATTATTTACGGGGTACGCAAATCCTATGAATTTGCTGCCTTTTTCTTTTAAAAGAGTGTTTTCTACTGGCTTTTCTATCGTTTTGTATTCGAACTGCATTTCTATATCCTTCTTTGAATGTTACAAAAATATTAATTGCATTGTAAATTCCAGCAATTTTAAAAAAATAAGCCATCTAAGTTGATGGCTTAATAATGTATTTTATTTTTTAATGATCTTTTGAGTCAACCATTTTCCATTGGATTCAAATTTCACAAAGTAAACTCCTTGTGGTAAATGTGATATATTGATGCTATTATTTTCTTTGGTAAATAGAACTATTTTTCCATTTGTATCATAAATCTGAACTTTATCTAAAATAACGTTTGTTTTAAAAAAAATGGACGAAGTTGTTGGGTTAGGATATAATAATAGTTTTGAGTCAGTGTTGTTTACAATATCATTTTCATTGGTTGCTAAAGATGCATTTGAAAAGTCAACTATATAGATATCCGAATAATTTCCTACCGCTATAATTTTGTTATTGAAATATTTGAAGGCATTAATATTGGCAAGGCTTAAATCATCGTGACTTATACCAGGAACAACAAGTTGTGAGGTAGCGCCTCCATCCGTAGTTCTGTAAAGATCATAATTAGAATCATAGTAATAGCCAAGATTTTCATTAATGAAATAAAATTTTGCGAGATTAGAATTTGTAGTTTCTACCCATGTTGCTCCAGAATTATCAGTCGTATATGTTTTTCCATAATTTGCTGATATACTAATTTTAGCAGCGCTAATTACATTTACATTATCTAAATAGCCTGTTGCTTCGAAAATAGAATTCCAGGTGATTCCTCCGTCCGTAGTCTTATACAATTTTTTCGAGCCACCTGCATATCCAATCATATCGTTATAGAACTGAATGGTTTCTATTTTTCCTAGTTCAGTAAATTGAGAAGCTGTAGAAGTTGGTGATATAAAATGTATTCCATTGGGAGGGCTTACATACGGTGATGCAGTACCTAATAAAATATCTCCATTATCTTTAATCCAAAATGCAGAAGGATATATTGTTGGATTGGTCGAACCGGAACTACTCCATGTTTGACCAAAATTTGACGTTAAAGAATAACTTCCATTTCCAACAAGAATACCTTTTCCATTTTCTTTTAATTGTACACCTTTAAAAGCATTTAATGTAAATGTTGCTGCTTGATTGATCCAATTGTGACCACCGTCAGTTGTGCGGTAAACAACACTGTAGAATCCGGTAGATCCGCTTCCTATGACAGTTCCCTGATTGTCATTGGCAAAAGAAATGCTTTTTAATTCGGAAGGATAAACTCCGGGAACTAAAAAGCTCCAGTTCGTTGTATCAGTGGATTTATAAATATTTGATTCTCCTCCAACGATCATATTACCATTTAAAATACCAATCGAATTAAGACCGGAGTAAGGATAAGTATTAATTAATCTCTGATTCGTCCAGTTTTGTCCCAAATCTGAAGACTTATAAATTCTATTGTCGCCCCCCACAATATAAAGTTGGCTGGAGTAAAATTTTATATCATTTAAATTATAAGTTGCTTCGATGCTTACAGGAGACCAGTTTGCACCTTGATCATTTGTTTTAAAGAGTTTACCGTTATTTCCGACAATAAAAGCATCAGTATTATTAATAAAAAGAATTTTATTGATGCTGGTTGAACTTAGATTTGTCGCCGTCCAGTTTGCTCCCTGGTTTGTTGTTTTATAGATCTTTCCATTGGCAGCACACACAAACCCGATATTTTCATCTATAAAAAAGATATCATTGATGTTACTTTGTTCCGGTAATGAAACAAAAGAGAATGAATTTCCTGAATTTAATGTTTTGTATATGACACCTGAATTACCTCCAAGGAAACCTATAGATTCATTTACAAAATAAAAACTTCTTAAAAAAGCAGCATTTGCTGATTTGTAAACAGAAGTATTAAATCCATCTGTGGTTTTATAAATTCCGGTTTGGGTTAATACAAATCCGACATTATTATTGAGCATTTGAATATCTCTGTAAATTTCATTTCTAAAGAGTTTTTTCCAGGTTTTTCCACCATCCTTTGAAGAGGCTACAACTCCATTTTCAGACTGATCGAGCATGTACAATGTCTGATCAGGTGTAATCTCCAAATTAGTGATGGTGGAAAAAGATTTTACCGGCGTTAAAAATTTCCATTGCTGAGCTTCTAAAACTGATATAAATCCCAGTAGTAAAAGTGTAAAGTATTTATTCATATAAGGGTTAATAGTTTTTACAAATATATGAATAAGGGAAAGTTGTTATGCTTTCTAAATGTTAAAAATAATTGCTGAAAAATTTAATGTCATTATTTCTAAAACTTTCAATTTTGTAAGGATTAAAATCAAACTTGGGTGCTTTTGTTCCATTTTCCAATTTTAAATTTTCATTTTTAATAACAATAGTTTCATCCCAAAGACTGCTATCTATGAATTGCTTCAACGTAAACCTACCTCCTTCAATAATAACAGACTGTATCTGTTCTTTGTAGAGTACCTGCATTAATGCCGGTAGAAAATTTTCTTTTTCGATTTTAATGAATTGAATGTTTCCTTCATGTCCTTCTTTAATTGAATTTAAAACGAATGTCCGTGCTTCATTATTGTAAATATTGAAATTTTCAGGAACTTTCAAGTCAAAATCTATTAATATTCTGACAGGATTGGTACCCTCTAAATTTCTAACTGTTAAGCTTGGGTTGTCATTTAAGGCTGTTTGAGTTCCTACAAGGATTGCGTGCTCATCTGCTCTCAATTGATGCACAAATTGATTAGTTAATTTGTTAGAAATGGCTGTAGGTTTAAAATCTTTATCTAGAAACCCGTCTCCTGACTCGGCCCATTTTAAAATAATATAAGGCCTTTTCTTTTCATGATAGGTGAAAAACCGCTTATTCAGCCTGATGCATTCATCTTCTAAAATACCTGAAATAACTTCAATTCCCGCATCCTGGATAATCTTTTTTCCTTTACCATTCACCTTGTCATGAGAGTCCATTGCGCCAATTACCACTTTTTTGAATCCCAATTCTTTAATTTTTAAAGCGCATGGAGGTGTTTTTCCATAATGGGCACATGGCTCCAGCGATACATAAATAGTTGATTCCGGGATGAGTTCTTTATTTGTAACAGAGTTGATGGCATTGATTTCTGCATGGTTTTCTCCTGCTTTGTGGTGATAACCTTCCCCAATGATCTCTCCATTGTGAACGATTACACTTCCTACAAGAGGGTTTGGGTAGGTGTTGCCCAATGCTTTCTGAGCCAGTTCAATACATCTTTTGATATATAATTCGTCGTTGTTCATATCTGTAAAAAGAAAAAGCGAAGACAAATTGCTTTGCTCCGCCTTTATTTATTTTGTTAAGATTTATTCTCCGGCAATAATGTTGTGGAGATTTTGTTTTAAAGTTTCCAGATGAGCTTTCTTTTCATCAATGGTGTTGTAAGTATCCTTTAATAAAGGATTTTCTCTTGACGGTTTGGTAAAGAAGGCAAGGTTGTTTTCCAGCTTTACAATTTCGCCTTCAAGATCAGAGATTTGATTTTTGATCTTTCTTGCTTTGTCAGTAAGTTGGTTTTCAGATAAACCTTCTTCTTTCAGTTCAAGCTCATTGATCTTATTGATTTTTAATTTCTCTCTTAAAGTCTTGTTGAATTCAGTATTGATAGAGATTTTATCTCTAGGAACTTTACCAATGTTGTTCCATGCTGTTTTGATCTGCTCAATTTTTTCGATGCTTCCTTCTTCATTGGAAACAGTTTTCAGTTCATCAAGAAGGACTTTTTTATTTTTATAATTCTCTTTCCAGTTGTCTGTAGAGGTGTTGCTCTTTTCTCTGTAATTATTGAAGAATGCATTACACGCATCACGAAACTCATCCCAGATTTTATTGGTCATGCTCTTTGGAACGTGGCCAATTTTTTTCCAGTCTTCCTGCAGCTTTTTGAATAATGGAACGGAAATATCCCATTCTTCATTATTTTGGTTGTCCTGTGCGGTCTGGATTAGTTGTAATTTTTCTTCCAGGTTGGCCTGCTGAGAACCTTTCAGGGATTTATAGTAATTGTTTTTTGTGGTATTAAAAGCTCTGAGTGTTATTTTAAAATCATTCCAGTTTTGGTTTGATAATTTTCTTGGTACACTTCCGGTTTTTAAGAATTCAGAACGAAGATCTTCCACTCTTTTGATGGCATTTTGCCAATAGTTGTGGTTAGGAGTTTCTGATGGCTCAGAAAGTTTCTTAATCTCCGTGATAATCTGATTTTTCTTTTCAAGATTTGTATTCTGCTCTTTTTCTATTGAAGCGGAAAGTTCAGATTTCCTTTCGTGGATTTTATTGGAAATTTCTTTGAATTCTTCCCATGTTTTTTCACGGAACTCTTCTGCTACTGGTTCTGCCTCTTCTTTCCAAAGCTTGTGAAGATACTGAAGCTCATTTAAAGCTTTTTGAATTACCGGCTCATTTTCCAGTTCCTGAGCACGAGCAATAATGTGTTGTCTCTTCTCTAAATTGTGGCTGTATTCCTGTTCCAAAAATTCTTTATTCAGATCCAGCATCTGATAAAACTGATTGAGGTGGTGGAAATAATTGTTGTTAAGAATTTTAAATTCAGATTTGGCTACCTGTCCTGCTTTTGCCCATTCTTCTTTTATCTCACGGATGGATTTGAAAAGATTAATTCCCGGTTCAGAGTTAGTATAGAGATTTTTAAGTCTTTCAATAATGTTTTGGCGGTGTTCCAGGTTTTTTTTCTGTTCTTCCTCCTGACCTTTCTGGAAATCATCATGCTTTTCTCTGAAGATGTTGACTAGAGCGGAATATTTAGTTTGCAAAGGATGTTCATAACTGAAATTTTCAGGAGCATTTCCTCCTTCAGCATATTCATGCTTTTTATCTTCCACTTCATCATGGATGTAATGATTTGCTTTTTCCTTCAATTGGCTGAATCTTTTAAAATTCTCACCAGCGTTGGGAGTGTTGATGATTTTTTCCATTTCCTTTAAAGCATCAGCCAGAGAAATTTCTACCTCTTCATGTTCTTCCACGTGTTCTGTGTCATCATCATGAGGGGCTGCATCATGAGAAACTGTGTTTTCTGATGTCTCCTGAGATACTTCGTTAGGATTTTTATTTTCTTCGTTTTCAGAAAGATTGTTTTCTGTAATCATAGCAAATCTTTTATGTGAGTGGCGTTAATATCCTTTGTATATAGCTGTAAGGCCAATTAAAGTACTAATTTATGTTATTTTTTTTGAAAATTCCAAATTTCCCAAGCTTTTTCTGCTTGCTGTTCAAGCATATAATACCCATTGACGGTTTTTGCTCCTTTTTCCGAGGCATTGATGATAAATCGGGTATAATTGGGGTTGTATATTAAATCTATAACCAGGTGTTCCGGAGACAGTGCCTCAAAAGGAAAATCCAAACAATCATTTATATTTGGAAATGTCCCTACAGGAGTGCATTGGATAATTATTTTATGTTCCTGAACGGTCTCTACATCAAGGTTGTTAAAGTTTATTTCAGAATTTCTCGATACAATCATAGAAGGAATGTTATGTTTTTCTAAAACATATTGTACTGCTTTTGCGGCACCTCCGTTTCCTAGGATTAAAGCTTTATCATGGGAAGGTTTTTTGTGCAGAAACAACGTCTTTTCAAAACCAAAAGCATCCGTATTATAGCCCGTTTTTTTACCATCCTGAATCAGTACACAGTTGACAGCTCCTATTTTTTCGGCTTCATCACTTAATTCATCGAGATAATGAATGATTTTTTCTTTGTAGGGAATGGTTACATTGAACCCTAACAGTTCCGGAGAAGAAAATAGGTTTTCCACTTCATTGATTTCGTTCAGGTCAAAAATATCGTAGGAGAAGTTCTTCAGCATGAGCTTTTGAAACTTATTTTCGAAGAATTTTTTAGAAAAAGAGTAGGAAATATTGCGTCCTATCAACCCTAATTTTTTATTGGAATTCATATGATCAAAAATAAAAAAAAGACCGGATAAAACCGGTCTTTGATTTGAAATATTTTTTAATAATTAATCTACGATAAATTTAGTAGAGAAATTATCTGCTTTAAGGATATAAGTTCCTTTTACCATCCCTTTAAGGTTGATCTTGTTTGAGTTTTTGAAAGGATTTACAATTGTCTCAATTAATTTTCCTGAAAGATCATAGATATCAGCTTTCGAAATTTTGTTAAGATTTTCTCCTTTTACAAAAAGTTCGTTGTTTCTTACCGGGTTAGGGTATACTGTAAAACTTGATTTGTCTTTTTTGGCTTCAGAAGTGGCTAATGTAGCACATGTCCAGGTAAGATCATCCATAGCTACTCTGTCATTGTTCGGATTTACAATTTTAATGACTGCATCACCGCTTACTCCTACATTGATTGTTTTTGTATTTACTGTAGCGCTATAAGGAATAGTTCCTACTAAGACATCGTTTACTAAGACATTTAAGTTTGCGTTGTTTCCACCAAACTTAAGTTGAGTCGTTAATGTTAAAGTCTGAACACCTCCGGAAATCACAGAGCTTGTTAAGGTGCCTTTTTGAGTACAAACTGCCTTACCGTTGATTGTTTGGTCAGTTCTGGCTAATGTAGCAGTCCATGTTATATTATTGTTGGTCCATGTTCTGGTAGAGTATGAAGTATTTTGGCCTGAACCATCCAGCATTGTGCTAAAGTCTTCCGTTCCACAACTTCCGCTTCCAGCAGGTCCGTCAAGTGTTGTTTCTGTAGCTGTTGTACTTTGTGGAGAATAGTTTCCGTAAGCATCTTTAGCAATTACATAGAATGTATATTGTGTAAGTGGTGATAATCCGGTTACAATAGTAGAAGTTCCTGTAACAGTAGCTCTTAATGTACCATTTGCATAAATATCATAACCTGCTACTCCGGTATTGTCTGTTGAAGCAGTCCAGCTCAATGCAATAGAATTTGATGTAGGATTATTGGCAATTAAATTAGTAGGAATTGTAGGTACTTCTGTATCTACAACTGGTGTTCCCCAGATTTGAGTAACATATTCCGGGTGGTCAATAAATGGATTTCTGTTTCCCTGTACAGTATAGCTGGCGTTATTTCTGGCAATTTCAGTAGGTGATACAGGGTCTTGTAAATGCCAAGCTAATAATTGGTCTTTTTCCCATATCTGTAATCCTGGAAATGTTGTGTTTCCAAGCATACCACCTGATTGAAATGTTGAAAGTTTATCCTCATATCTTGTTACAAAGTAAAAAATCATTCTGGCGATATCCCCTTTAAATTCGTCAATAGGTTCAAATACTGTAGAGGTGTAACCCGGAGATGCACTTGCTCCTAGTTTAGAACCATTAGATGAAGTATAGGTTGCTGACCCTACTTTTCCGAAAGGAAAAGCTCCTCTCATACCATTTACTTTACTATCTGTAGGTCTGATGAAATGAACGTCAGAATACATAGGATTCTGTGAACCAAACAAACTTTGAGGAACAATATGTTCTCTGTTATAGCAGGTTCCTTCAGGACCATTTTGTCCACATTGATTGGTTCCCATGTTAAAAGTATAAAAGTCGGGACCATTAGGAACTTCAGTATAAATATCAAGGACGGTGTTGTCTCCTTCGTAATAAGTGTCTCTATCTGTTGTATAATAGGCAGTCCATAAGGCTGAATAGCCAATATAGACGTTAGGAGCAAGATAAATTATTTGGCTTAATTTGGTTTTTAGTGCAGGACCAGTTAAACCAGCTGTCCCGTTATAATAATTGGCAGGAGCCTGTGCTAAAGCGTTTATTAATGCCACGTTTAGCAGGAAAAAAGATAAAATTCGTTTCATTGTTTTAAATTGGGGCGTAAAGGTACAAAAAAATGAAACTGAAGTGTATTAATTTAATGTAATATAGGATCTTAATATATTAGTTTTTAGTAATATATTCTTTGCTTATTTTTGAAAAAAACCATGAGATAGTAATTCCAAATAAGCCTGCAGTAAAAGCTACGATGAAGTAATTTTTCCCGACAATTTTTACAGGGAATGGAAGTGTTTCATTTGCTCTGAAGAACTCTGTATAAAGTTGGAAATAGCATAGTGCTGTACCAAAGATTAATCCGGTAATTACTCCGGAAACCACAATAAGAATTCCGGTGTAGAAATAGGTCATTCTCAAATGGATCAAAGGGAAGCCTAGTGAAATAAGGGATTTTGCCTGTTCTTTTTTATCAAGCTGGAGGATAATAATAGCCCCGGCAAGATTAAAGGTTGTAATAAAAATTACCAATGCAAAAATCAGATAAATAAATAGCTTTTCTGTATTAATCATTTTCCAGAAAGCAGCATTTTCTTCTTCTTTGGTTTTTATTTCAATACTTTTCCCTAAAGACGACTGTAAGTTTTGCTTTACTGAATCTGCATTTTCAGGATTTTTTAATTTAATAACAATCTGATAAGCTGATTTTTTAGGTAAACTCAGTAATTCCTCGGTAAGTTCAATAGGAGAGATAATATAATTGTCAAGTTGGTCTTTTCCGGGGAAAACTCCTGTTACGAGAATGTCTCTTTTGTTATAAATATCTTCATCCTTATTGATAATCCCGGTACCTGGTTTAGGCATAAAGATCGTTGCGTAATGATTGGAAGAATCTATAGGAATGGAAAGTCTGTTGTTCAGGCTGTTTTCCATCAATACCTCATTAGAATATCTGAAACTAGGGTAGGTGCCGTAGAATACATCCTTATTGATTGGGTTGACTTTGATATAAGCTGAATCAACACCTCTCAGGTAGGCAATATCTCCTTTTCCATTGAAATTGATATAGACCTTCTCTTCAATTACCCTTGAAAAGCTGCTGATCTCTTTATTGCCGGTCAGAACTTTATTTACTGCATCCAGATTTTTAATGGTTTTCCCGGAAGCACTATTTAAAGTCAGATCAGCATGAAGGTTAGAAATAAGGTCTTTATTCAGGTCTTCAAGCCCTGAAAATACTGAAATAATAACGAACATTGCAGCCACAGCAACCGTCATGGCACCTACCGCAAGCCACGTAATGAACGTAACTGCAGTACTGCCTTTTTTAGCCAGAAGATACCTGGATGCTATGTAAAATGCAATATTCTTCAAGATCTATAAAACAGGATTGTCGCCTTCGCCTCTTAATTCTCTTTCCAGTTTTTCAACATCATCAAGAGCGGTGTCCAGGTAAAAGTTAAGTTGTGGAATAATACGTACCTGTTTTGCCATTTTCTGGCCAAGGAAGTTTCTGTACTGAGGTTTATTTTCTTCGATTTCCTTCATTACAGCGGAACGGAATTCCTGAGGAAAAATGCTTAAATAAATTTTAGCAATCCCTAAGTCAGCCGTTACTTTTACATCTGAAACGGATACCAATACACTTTGTTTGCTGTCTGCAGCCTGTTTGCGGAAAAGTTCTGCGAAGTCTTCCTGAATGATCTGTGCTACTTTTCTTTGTCTGTTACTTTCCATAATTTATGCAAATTTAGTACTTTTGTTTGAATTGGTACTTTGAAATTCAACTACAGTATCAAATTTAAGATTTAATTATATTTATTACTACTTATGAAACTAGAACATATTGGTATTGCCGTAAAGTCTTTAGGGTTCTCAGACGAACTTTTTTCTAAATTATTGGGAAAAGAATCTTACAAAAAAGAAACTGTGGAAAGAGAAGGAGTAGTTACTTCTTTCTATGAAACTGGAGAAAGCAAAATAGAACTTTTGGAAGCCAGTAACCCAGAAAGTCCGATCTCAAAATTTATAGATAAAAAGGGTGAAGGAATCCATCATTTGGCATTTGGGGTTGAAAATATAGTGGAAGAAGTAAAAAGATTAAAAAAAGAAGGGTTTCAATTTATCTCTGAAGAACCCAAAGAAGGCGCTGATAATAAATTAGTTGTATTCCTTCATCCCAAGTCTACAAATGGAGTGCTGGTAGAACTTTGCGAAGAAAAGCGATAAAAAGTTTTGTAGTGAAAGAAATTTTACTATTTTTGCAAACACAAAATTTAACCAAGTTTTGAGGTCCTATAGCTCAGTTGGTTAGAGCACCTGACTCATAATCAGGTGGTCCCTGGTTCGAGCCCAGGTGGGACCACTTTTTAAATCAAGCACTTACAGAAATGTAGGTGCTTTTGTTTTGTAATGGGTAAAGGTACTGGTCAAATTTAAGAGTAAAGTTTTTAACATGAAAGGGATCGATCACCTGAGCAGCACAAGGAAAGCATGTTTTGGCAATATACTTCATGAACCTGCCATATCCATAATAATCTCATTTACCATCATACGAAGCCTTCTGCTGATTTAAAAAAAATGGGCAATGACAAAATCACTCTGAGTCCCGGTTATAATTGCAACAATACTTCCTTTTCTCCCTTTGGCTCTTTTGGAGATAAGAATTTTTGTAATTAAATAGGATTAATTATAAGTGCCTTTCGAGCTTTCAACCGGCTATGGTTGTATCTTTTAGGAACTTTTGAAGGCTTCGGTTTTATAATACCTTCGTAAATAATCATAAATTACCATTTCAAATAAGCGTTGATCAGATATAAAAAGTCTATTGATATTCATATGGAATATGCTTTGGAAGAAGCTTTGTAAAGGTATTTCTAAAGATTGATTTTCATGATGATGGATAATATTTTGAAATGCAGTGTTGCTTGCTTCTATATTGGCAATAATAAGATTTCTTTCTTCCAAGAACTCTTCTGATCGTATAAAATTTAAATATTGTGGTTTAAACTCCCTGTATTTTTTATCCAGTTGGCTGTTAAGTCTTTTATCTACATTGAATTCTTTTTTGAAAGCATTATTTAAATTTATGATCCATTCAAGCTTTTTCTCAATGGATGTATTGATCTTATTCAAGAGCTCATCAATATAAAAAAGATTGACCGTTATTTTTTCAACATTATTGTAGTGCAGACATTGAAGCGTAAATTCACTATTTTTATGAAATAATGTTTCTGCATCTTCCATTGTATTAGATCCATATCTTTCAACTTCTTGCTTATATCTATCGATTAGAATAGTTGAAATTTCACCACTTTCTATATACTGTTGTAAGGTTTGATTAATTTCATCAAGGGCTTTAACGTAGTGTTCTGTTTTATTTGTCCTATTTAATTTAAATCGTATTCTCAAATGTGACTTCGGATCATTATAACGAATAAAAAACCATTTTAAAATATGATTATTTTCCTGCAAATATTTAACTAATGGCTCAATGGATTCCTCTAAAATAGTATCTGCTGTTTTTATTCCTGTATAAATTTTGAAATACAGCCATTCATCTGCAATAGTAGATTTTTGTTCAGCCATTATTCTTTTTTTTATTGTAAATTGAAAAAATAAACTGGTGCATGAAATCATTATTTTCGTTGTACAGAAACTCCTCAATAATAATAGATTTTGATTTTTTAACAGTATCAATAAAAACTTTCACTAAATCATAATTTTCAAGATTAATAGTAAGTTTATTATCAGACTGTACCCATTGTATCCATTGTGGAATCAGCCTTTTATTTCTCCATGTTCTTATTTCTGATAATAATTGCTCTTTATTATCCATTTCATCATTTTTAAATACTGAAAATTGAGTAAACTCTTTTTCTGTAATTTTCCACCAGGCTTTTGAAAGAATTATATTTTTATACTCAACTCTTGGTAAAAATTGATAAATTGTTTTGAGATCTCCCCAATTAAAATTAATTGCCGGTCTTATGTTCTGTCGATGAAGATCACATAAGAAGTGATAAATAGGTAGGGGATTGGCGGAATAATTATGTGAATTTGTTAAATAAGGTTTGACTTCTTTGTTTAGCTTTTTAGAACGTAAAACAATTTTATTGTTTTTCAAAGAAATATATAAATCATCAATAGAAATTTGATTTTCTTCCGGTAAAACTGACTGAGCTAAAAAAGGAATTTCATAGGATCGCAATATAGGTCTTCTTATTACATTTCCTATTCTAGCTTCCGGAAGATGGATAATTTCTGCTGAAATATAATCTGTATTCAACTCCTGTTCTTTTTTTGCTATTATCTTGGTTAAATTTCGTACCTCTGATTTCTCTGAACAAAATCTTGCTAAAACATTAGCCGCGCTGTTTCCACCCCCTCCACTCAGAGAAAGTTTTTCCAGGTTTCTATCAGAAATAATCTCTGTTACAAAAGAAATGGTATCTGGAAGATCATCCCAATCTTCCCGAAAATTCTCAAAATCTTTATCAGATACTTCAATTTTGTATTGATGGTTTAGTAAGGCTTCCTGAACTTTTTCATTCAGAATTTGCTGAAAAGGATCTACTTCAATTCGTACATTTGATTTTTCCTGACCATCAGAATATTCAAGGTTTTCAATATAGGGATGTAGTCCTTTTGTTGCAATATCTTGTCTGTAACCAATCCCAATCTCAGTATCCAAAACATAAGCTAATGGCATTTCCTGTTTTTCGAACCTATCATAGAATGCTTGTTTAAAACTATTTAAGTGAATATCCTTGGGAGGAAAGGTGATTTTATTTAAAAAAGAAATTGCCTCTTTTAATTCTTTTTTCCAGTAAGAAGGTAGAATGAACTTCTCTTTGAAATACAGATCAGTCTGAAACAGATATTTTGGATCATATTCTGCATTGAATAATTTGATTAAGTTCTCGATATCAGAATATACCGAAACAGGATTTCCAATTTTGGTGTCTATTTCATCCAGTTTAATCTTTATAGAAGTTAAAATATCTGCTTCTTTTTTTATTCCTAATCTATTGAGTGAATCGATGATAACATCTAAGAAATCTTTTCCGGAGACTGTAGGTTCGAGCTCACTTACTAATACCTGATTGTCAATGAGTTCGTTGATGAATTCAGTAGCTTCTTCTTTTGTGATTTCTTCACTGATCAGGATACCTGAAAGCTGTTCTATTGTTTTGCCCTTACGTGTAGATTCTAATACATCCTGTAGTTCATCAGAATGGAGGACTGATGAGATAATATAATCTCTTTTTCCATGAGTATATTCATATTCAAAATACCGGATTCTATTCCTTATTTTGTAAATACTATTGTTAGGATAGAATAGTAAACGACTTTTTATCTCTGGTATTTTTACAAGATGATTTGACAGACCAACCAGGAAATGCATGTCCAGTTTAGTTTCTCGAAAAAGATGATTGCTTGAGAGATGGTCTTTTCTAGTAAAGAGATTTATGGATGAGCTAAACTTTCCGAGACCGACCTCGGTAAATAAGCCAAATGGAATGGAGCGGGTACTCATCCGACTATAATACTTTAAAAAACTATTTTTAAGCTTTTGGTTTTCTTTATTGGGAAGATCCTGATCTGACCTGATCCACTCATTTAGTTTTCTATGAAGGTAAGGAGATGCAAGATAAATAGCCTCCTGAAAAACAGGATCTGCATATATTGATTTCAGTTCATCGATAGGAATTTCATCTTTACCTGTTATTTTCTGAAATTTCTTCCGCGAAAATAATGGGGTACGAAAAACATAGTCTTCAAAAAATTGATAAGGAAAATGAGACATTTATTTTTTTGTTGCTTTTAGGGGCTGATAATCCGGGTGTCCCAATTGCCAGAGAGCAAATGCAAAGATATCAGACAGATTGGAATATCTTTGGGCTACCGGAATACTTCCGCCATGACCTCCTTCATAATCAATATTTAATAGAATAGTTTTTTTTGAATCGCTATTTGCTAATAATTTAGCTGCAAATTTGGTTGATTGCCAAGGTGCTATTCTAGGATCATTAATTCCTGCAGAGAGTAAAGTAGCAGGATATTTTTTCCCTTTTTTAATATGTTCATAAGAATCCATTTCTAGCAATCCCTTGAATTCTATCGAATCATTTGGATTACCATATTCCTTAATACTGGTTGCCTGAATACCATTATTCTCGAATCTGATAGTATTCAACACTCCTGATTCTATTATTGCTGCCTTAAATAATTCGGGTCTCTCAGTCATGGCCCTACCGATGGCTATTCCTCCCGCACTGGCCCCCCAAATCGCAATTTTTTCAGATGATGTAAATTTTTGACTGATCAGATATTCAGTACAAGCAATTAAATCTTTCCAGGTATTAGGCTTTTTATTTTTCTGTCCGTCAACATGCCATTGTGCTCCTTTTTCTCCTCCTCCTCTTACATGTGGAATGGCAACTATACCTCCCTGATTCACCCACAACAGATAACTTTTTGCAAAAAAAGGTACCGAAGATTCACCAAAAGCTCCATAGCAGTCTATAAGAGTGGGATTTTTACCATTTCTCTTACTATTTTTATTATAGATTATAGACAGTGGAACTTCTGTTCCATCATAAGATTTTATGGAAAGCTCTTCAACAATAATATTTTTGAATTCCGGAAAATCTATAAGAGGAACAAGATTTTCTTGGGTAAAAGTATTGGTTGATAAATTATATTTAAAACGTTGCTCATCATTGGCCCATCCTGAACAGTTAATCCATATATCTGAAAAACTCTCTCCCTTTGACTGCAGATCTACACTGCCGGCAACGTATGGTAATTTGATGGAGATGTCTTTTCCATCCTGATACAAGTATAATTTGGCTTCAACTCCATTTTTGGTAGTAACATAATAAATGCCATCTTTTGTAATGTTGTATTGCTTTATTACTTCATCTTTTTTTTCAGGAATTAGGACCTCGGGGTTTTTAAAATCTCTTGCTGTAATACTGGTTTTGCATAATTTATAATTGGATGAATTATATCCTGATAAAAAGTAAATATCATTTCCTGATAATCTTATTGAAAATGCCTTACTGTCTTTATCATACAATGGCTTCCAGTCTTTTTTACCCTCTAATAAATCCTTTTTTTCAATAAAAAATGTTTTTCTAAAATTTTCTGCATCTACCAATATCCCTATGTAATACTGATCTTCCGGATTGAAAGACAATATAGCAGGATATTCGGTACTGCTGATTTTTAGATCAGGATTATGAGTATTTGAAAAAACATCATTAAGCTCTTTTGGGTTTTCGCCTATTTTATACAATATAGCCTGTGTGTTTTTTCTGAAGTCTTTTGACTGCAAATCGACCACGGGATAGTAGGTATAAAAAAAGCCGTTATTGTCATCCAACCATTTAATCCCTCCAACGGTGGAAGGATTTGTATTTATAATGGTTTGATGATAAATATTTTTTTTATCCACATCCATTACAATGACCTCAGACAGTTCTTTACCTCCCTGTGTTAATGAAATTGCCACTTTGCTTGCATCCCAACTGGGACTTATAAGATTGATAATAAAGTTTGCTGCTTTGGCGTTGGCTGTAGTTTTCTTTGAGGAAATGAACTCTGATGGATCATAGAGCAAGTTTTCTTTTCCATTAAAACCATTTCTGTAATAAACTTTCGCAGTCTTTTCTCCAACATTTCTTTTTAAGTAAAAATATTTATCATTTCTTGTTACTTTTAAATCGGATATAGAATATCCTTCTCTTTTATCAAATTCTAACCTTTTATTTGAATAGTAATCCCTATTAGGTATAGAGCTGAGTACAGAAGTTGTAAAATCTGATTGAGACTTCATCCAATTGGTTACTGCAGGATCTTTTAAATTTTCTAAATTCCTGTATTCATCAATTATTTTTAATCCAAAATAGCTATCTGTAGCTGGAATGGATGGAGCATGATTATTAAATTGAGCTTTTAAGGATGTTGTTAAAAGAATAGAAATGAGAAATATTTTATACTGCATGCGAAAATTATTTAGTAATAGGTATCTTAGGTCCTCCTAATCCGTCATCAAGTGAGCTTCCATCATCACCATTTGCACAACCATCAATATTTTGTACAACATGTCCAGGACCACCTCCAAATACTTTGTGAAGATTATCAATTTTTGCGATTTGTAATTTTTCTAAAGATAGTTTCTTTTTTGCTTTTTTTTCATTTTTCATTTTAAATTTTTTTTTAATTGTTCGCAAATAAAGTTATTTTTTCCCTTTACTTGAAAAAAAAGGCTTCATAAATTCATGAATTTATATTTTTTTTGAGTATTTAATGTTTTGATTGTTAGTGTTTTAATATTGTTTTATTTAATTTTAGTGAGACTTTCATTTTTAAATAATATTTTTGTAAAAAATGAGGAAGATGTTTAAAACAAGGTTGCTTTTGCTGCTGGGAGTTATTTGTAATTTATTTTTTGCACAAAAAAATAATACTGAAAATATTCCAAAGAGTGTTTTAAAAAATTATACATATCAGGAACTGGAAGAAAAATTCTATGAAATTCAACCGGATGATATCAATGGTAAAAGAAATATTGCGAAATCTTATCTTGAAAAAGCCAAAGATGATCATGATGAAACTCAAATTGCCGAGGCCTATGTTATGTTGCATTTTGATGAAACTTTACCAAATGCATTAAAATATCTTGATAGTTTGCAGGTTATCACTAAAAAATCCAAAGAAATTTATTATCCGGCCAGAACCTTTTTATTAAGAGGAAATTTATATTTTAAGTTTGATAACCTCCAGGCAGCATTGAACAATTATGTATTGGGACTAAAATATGCTAAAGAGAAAGGTAATAAAAGACAAATAGCAATGGCAAACATAAGCATTGCTTATTTAAAAAATTATATTGGGAAGCATGCCGAGACAGCTAAAACTCTTAGACATTATTTATACAATGCCGATTATCTCAATGAGGATGAACACAATCTTCTTAAACTAAATTTGGCAGACTCTTATATAGAAATTAATAAAATGGATTCGGCATTTATATTAATACAGGAAGGGTTGAAAACCGCAAAAAAAAATAAAAGTGTTTATAGTTATTATCAAAATTTAGGGTTGTTAGGTTACTATAATTTTACATTAAAAAAATATAATATTGCAATTGAAGATTTGCAACAGTGTAAAAAATATTTTTTTTCAACAAGCTATAAAAGCAAGAGAAATCAAAATTACACTCTTCTAAACTTAGGAAGATCTTATGCCGGGCTACAGGAAAGTACCAAAGCAATAGAAAATTTTGCCAAAATTGATTCCATGGTACTTAAAACAAACTATGTTTTTCCTGAGCTTAGAGAGGTTTATACCTATCTTATTGATTATTATAAAGAAAAGAAAGATAGAGAGAAGCAACTTTATTATGTTGAAAGATTTTTAGAAGTGGATCATGTATTAGATACTCGGTTCAGATATATCTCAAGAGAACTTCCCCGACGTTATGATACACCTAACCTGTTACAGGAAAAGGAAGCCATTATCAAAGAGCTGAAACATCGAAAAATATTCTTTTATATTGCTGTTGGTGTTTTGATAATAGTTCTTTTATTATTAATAAACTTTTACTTTAAATACAAAAATTCTGAAAGAAAGTACAAGAAAATTGCTCAGGATTTGATCCAGTCTGTGAATGAGAATAAGATTGAAAAGGAATCTAAAATAGAGAAAGAAATAATTGCAGATGATGTATTATTACCAAAAACAGAAAATGCAACAGAGAAAACATCTAAAACTGTTTCCGAAGATATAACACAGGCTATTTTAAAAGAACTTAATATTTTTGAAAGTAAAGAGCAGTTTTTAAATAAAGGAATCACCCTTGGAACTCTTGCGAAAATGATTAAAACAAATTCTAAGTACTTATCAGAGGTAATCAATACTGATAAAGGAAAAAATTTTGCGGCCTATCTAAACGATCTTCGTATTGATTATGCGATTGGCAGATTAGCAAGAGATAGAAAGTTTCGTTCATATAAAATTCCTTTTATCGCTGAAGAACTAGGGTATAATAATGAACAAGCTTTCACTTTAGCTTTTAAAAAGAGAACTGGAACTCTTCTCTCGGTTTATTTAAGAGAAATTGAAAAGTCTGTAACATCAAATAATTAAAATTCAAAAGCTTTATATAAAAGTCTTTATTACAATTATTTACGTTCCCTAGATTCATAAATCTATTTTAATAGATTTATGAATCTAGGGAACGTTGTTTTTGTTTTAAAAAAAATCTCCTATATGTTTGTCTCAAGAACATATGAGGAAATCAGCTGTATAATTTTAAGAGATTTAACTTCAAAATGAAGAGTTATCCCAATTACGAAAAGGAAATACTATCTGAGCATAATTTCAAAACAATAACTGTTAGGATTAAGTTTCAAAAATATCTCTTTTACTATTCAGCTTCTTTTTCTAACTAAAACATTTTGTAGTGATCAGTTGATTTCTGATTGTGATTTCAAAAATTAAATCCAAAAGTTAAAAGACTATTTATGTATAATATACCTGCTTTCATTATTGAGGAACACCATGAAGCTTTTTTGTATGGAACTATGCATACAAAAAGCAAATAATAGGACTTAATAACGACTTATTGCATTTTGATGATCATTCTGATATGTCTCCACCTAGGCTGAATACAGTTCTTACTTTTGATCATTTAAAAACAATTGAGAAGGTAAAAGAATTTACCTATTCAGAACTGGGAATTGCAAGTTTTATGCTTCCTGCTGTATATCTAGAAATTGTTAATAATATATTTTGGTTTAAAATAGACAGAAAGCCAGAAGAAACTTTTGATATGTTTTTAAAATCTTATCAGGATGATGATCGATTTTTAATTACGGGAAAGAAAGAAACTTTGCTTCCTCATCAGATTTCGAAAAGCACACAATATTATCAGTATCATAAGCTATCATTGTCGGATACAGATAAAGTTTTTACCTCAAATAAGGTACTGCTTGATATTGATTTAGATTTTTTCTCATGTATTGATAATCCCTATCATGAAAAGGATGTTGTTATTGAGATTACAGAAGAGGAATACAATAGTTTTCTTTCCAATAAATATCATTATTTAAGATTTATCACAAATAATATTGAAGCTGTAGAAAATAAAGGAAGTTATTTTTATGTGATTAATAATCATAGGTTTATATATCCTAGTCCAAGAGAGGTATCCCAAGAAGAGATTCTCACCAGAATTAATTCTTTCAAAAATTACCTGATCACAAAAAATATTACTCCGGAGCTGATCACTATTTGCAGATCAAGATTTAGTGGATTCACTCCTGAAAATCAATGGGAATTTATTGAAAAATCTCTACTTGAAGCTCTTTCAGATGTTTATAATATTGAAACTATTCATATCAATGAAATATCATAAGTATATAATATTTATTTTTTTTATTGGGTGTTCCCTTTTAAAGTCACAGTATCATCTTAAATATCGTGACGATATGACACTGAATATCATTTATAGCATGAGCAACAGCTTATACTTGAAAATGAAGATGCCTTTTCCCGGCTATAATGTGTATGGCGAAAAGAAAGAGGGGTATGATTTGAAGACAATAACAGGAACAAAGACAGAAAATGATGTTGTTTACCTTCCGATTGAATTACATAATATAAATATTAAGTACCCAACGACATCTTTTATTCTTCAATATAAAACAGCTAATGTTAAAAAGTTTGATATTAATATCATTCGAAAAAGAGATACTATTAAAATTCAGAATGTTAAAAATACCGAGGATGGATATCAGTTTCCTGTGGAAAAAATTTTTTCCTCTTCAGACAATATTCTTGGTATAGAGTATAAGATTTACAAGCAAGAAGATAGTAAACCTTACGAGTTTTTTATTGGGAGAATGGATATAGCTTATTATAACGAATACGAGGATATTTCTCCTTTTAATGCATCCTATGAGAAATTGACAGCAATACCTTCTCCCTCTGCCTTTGGGTTATATACGCTTTATAGTCATTATCCTAAGGAATATTTACAAAATATGGTCTTATCTAATATATCTATAGAATACCCTGATAGTTATAAAAAGGCCTTACTTCAACTTACTGGAGATAATATTAAAAGATATTCTTTTTATGAAGAGAAAAAGATCAAGAAAAAGAATGTTGCCCAAAAATTTGAAAAATTGGCAGCTACTCTGTTAAATACTGAAATAGATGATTGTGAGCTGACCGAAAAGCTAAACAATTTTTTGTTTGAAAATTTTTACGATCCTCATTTTAAAATTAATTCCCGATGTGGGCAGGGTGAAAGAAAATTAAGCCCACTCAGGGTACAGAAGGTGAGCAAAAGGTATATTATTGTAGCCAATTTAGATTCTGGCCTTCAGCAGCAAGTTCCTTTAGGAAGTGAACTGTTATCTGTAGGAAAAAAGAAAATTTCTGATTACAAAAAAGAAAAAGATCATTATCTGAACGATAAAGTCATTGACAAGATAAATTATTTGTTGTCAGGTAAAGTAGGAGAAGAAGTGCTTGTTCAGCTTAAATCAAATGGAGTGGAGAAAACGGTTTCCTTTAAGATAAAAGACGGATATCCGATTCCTGATAATTTTAAGCCGAAACAGGGGCAGTTTAAAGTTACGGATGCCGTCAGCTATTTTAAGATCAATTTATTTTCAAGAGAAATACCAACACTTTTTGTTAATCATCTTAAAGAAATTAATGCCTCAAAAGGATTAGTTATTGATTTGAGGGGAAATGGAGGAGGAGAAGGAAATGAAGGAGCACGATTACTCTCCTACATGATCAATAAAGATTTCAAATATACAGATATCCTTAATAGAGATACTAAGAATTTGGACTCTTTAGTGGTATCAACGAATGCAGCTCTTTTTTCGGTTGATGAAAACAAAAAAATAATAGTACTGGTGGATCACAATACAGCATGTGCGGCAGAATTATTTGTACGTGCGTTAAAGGAGAATAGAAAAAGGGTGACTGTAATAGGAAGAGAACGAAGCGCTGGATCCATCACGCCTACCTATAACATTACTTTTGGTGATAAATATAAAACAACATTATTGACTGGAAGTTATGCTCCCTATAAATATGTCCTAAAAAATCCCAAAAATGTGGGTATTGAACCGGATATAATGGTTGATATAAATGATGTATATGATTTACAACCCTATAATGATAAGGTTTTCACAGAGGCAGTAAAGGTAGTTACAGTACCATGAGAAAAAAAATAAAAATTAGTATAAACTCAATACATAATGAAACAGACAAACTTTAAAAAACAACTTAAAATTTTTCATCCTTTAATTTGATGGAAGTAAGTGAAATTGCATAGTCCTATGTTCTTAGAAAATATGTAAATACAAGAAAGGCTAACGGTGATACTACTAAACGTGGTACAGATATAAAAGTAAATTAACAAAATAATAAGGAAGTAAAAATAAAAACAAAAATTATTATGAAATCAAACATTAGTAAAAAAGAAGAACTTAAAAACAGTTTAGTTAAAAAAGAGCTTGTAAAGCCTTTAAACTATAATTCAGAAAAAAGTAAAGAAGTAGAATCTTTATGTGGAGAACTTAGAAGCTGTGGAGCTTTAAGAAGACAATCCGGAGATTCTACCGGTACAGATACTGATATCTTATTTTAACATTAACCATTAAAATTCAAAAGTTATGAAAACAATTAAAAAAGTAGCACTTACCAAGTCAATCGTTGCTAAGAATCAAAATGTACAAACGTTACTTAATCCTGTAGATCCGGGGACAGGATTAGAGCCAGGATGCAGATCCACAACGTTAAGCCAATTACAACCTTAATATTAATCTTTTACTTCCTTATATAGGAGGATAGCTACATCATGATGTAGCTATCTTTTTCAAAAAAACAACACGATGTTATCACAAAAATATAAAGCCAGCCCCTACAACCTGTTAATTCCTATCGAAGAAACAGAAGAATTCTTATTGTATAATACCTTTTTAGGAGGAATTGAAATCCTAACTCAAAAAGAAGGAATATTACTTTCAGAATTGATGTCTTTACAAAAAATTTATGAAGATCGGATTCCCTCTCTTCATAAAGATTTATTTAAATATCTATTATCCAAAGATTATATTATTAAAGAACAGGATTTTATCAATTTTGCCGAAAATCTGTACCTTAAAAGAAAAAAGCTTGAAAGTGCTAATGGGATCTATTTGACAATAGGAACCACAATCACTTGCAATATGGCTTGTCCATATTGTTTTGAGTTTCACAAGCCGAAAGATATGCTGAAAGATCAAAAAACTTTTGAAAAAATTGTAAGCTATCTTCAGGAGATTTTATCCATGGAAAGAAATATTAAAAAACTTTTTGTAACATGGTATGGAGGAGAGCCTTTACTGAACATGAAAGCAATAAAAAGTTTATCGCCTATGTTTATTGAACTATGTGAAAAAAATAATATTGCTTACGAAACGGACCTTATTACAAACGGAATTTTTCTCACTCCTGAAAATGTAAAAATACTACAGGAAAATGCTGTTAATCAAGCCCAGGTTACTCTGGATGGAGCGCAGGAAACCCATGATAAATATCGGCCTTTAAAAAAGCATGGAGATGAAAACTATACTAAAATTTTAGAAAATCTATCACTTCTTCCTGATAATTTTCAGATCAACTTGAGAATGAATATAGATAAAGAAGTTGCGAAAACAATTCCTGTTTTGTTGTCTGATTTACAAAAATATAATATATGGCCGGCTAAATACCGAAGCTTTTCCTTTTCCCCAGCATGGTTGAGAACGTATGATGGAGAAATTATTTCAGAACAAGAGAAGAAGAAAAGATTAACCGTTGATGAATTTTTTGAAGTAAAACAAAATTTTAGATTTACTCAAATTAAAATTTTTAATGAATGGGCTACAAATAAGAATATTAGGACCGCAAAATTAGCCTGGGAGCTACCTCAATTTCAATCTGACTGCCCCACCTGGGTCTCTCCATACGGACTCGTAATCGATCCTTTGGGTAATATTCATAAATGTTGGGAAACAATACACGAAGCCAAAAAAGCTCCTTCAAATGTTTTTGAAGGATATAAAAAAGAACATTTTAAAGATTATACTGATTTTAACAGGTATAATGTAAATGAAATCTGTAGAAATTGCAAATTCCTTCCGGTATGTGATCAAATTTCATGCTCTCATCAGGCTTTAAAAAATACAATTCCTCAGTGTACCTACTGGAAATATAAGGCAGAAGATTTTATTAAAGAGCAATATTTAAGACTTAGATCAAATCCTGAACAAATATCATCACCAGTAAGCAATCTTGCTATAAATACCGGACACACAAATAAATAATTAACTATGAAAATTGCTATAGTAGATACAGGTGTTGATAGGTTTCATTCCCGTTTGAACAACTGTTTTATTGAAGGAATTACCATTTATGAAGATGAAACAGGAAGTATTCATCTTATCAAAAATGAATTTGACGATAATGACGGTCATGGGACAGGTATTGCTTCTATTATTCATAAACATATTCCTGAAGCTGCACTATATGTGGTTAAATTGAGCTCTTATCATGAAAACAAAAGCGAAAATCTTTTAATCAACGCGATTTCTCATATTGTTGAGCACTACCAGGTGGATATTATTAACATCAGTATGGGAATTAATTCTGATACAATTTCCAACGAATTAGAGAAGGTTTGTAAAGCAGCATTTGATAAAAATATGTTTATTTGCGCGTCTTCATTTTATTTTGCAGAAAAACCTTGTTATCCTGCTCATTTTAATACTGTTATTGGAGTAGGAACGGGGATTATTAAAGATAAAACACATTTTAGGTACCTGAAAAATAATCCGACCAATATACTCGCTAAAGGCGGGTTGCAAAGGGTTGCCAATAAAAACAATAGCTTTAAATTTGGCTCAGGAACAAGTCTTGCAACAGCTCATTTTACAGGAATATTAGCCAACGTATTGAAAAATGGAGAAGTAAATAGTGTAGAAGAATATGTTACCTGGTGTGAGGAAAATTCCAATGATTCCATATTAAGCTTTAATCGAAAAAATTCCGATACTGAAAGAGAAGTACATTCAATATCTAGTCAGCTTATCAAAGAAGACACAATCAATAGCATATTAAAAGCCTATAAGTTGCCTTCCGATGTGAAAAATATAGCCTTGTTCCCTTTTGAAGAAAAGGAAATGCGGAGTATCGTAGAATTCAGAGATATGTTGAGCTGCAACATATCTCTTATTATCGGTTATCCCAGAGCTATAAAAATGGATCATATCTTTTCTGCTTTGAAAATATCGACATTCCTTTTACCAATAAACACTTGACATCCAATGAACTTAATAGCTTTGATACCCTGGTTATTGGATATTTTCTTGAACAATTATTAGATCATAATTTAATATTCAGTTATAATTTAATAAAATCTTGTGTTGAACTTGATAAAAACTTTATCATATGGGATGAAACGGTATACAGATTCTTAAAAAAATTGATTGAGACCAGCTATCCGGCATATCAGGGACAACTGATATTCAATAACGTAGATAAGCCTTTGGTTGGGAAATTATACAGCTTAGCACCTTTACAGGAATATTATTCACCTACAATCTGTGTTATTGGAACTGGCAGTGTACAGGGGAAATTTACAGTTCAGATGACATTGAAAAGATTGTTGGAAGAGCTTGATTATAAAGTTTCACTTATTTCAACAGAACCTCAGGGGGTTCTTTTCAATAGTGATTTTATTTTCCCATTTGGTTATAACCCCCCATAGATATCAATATCGGGGAATGGAGTAAAATATTACAAATAGCTTTTCAGACTATTCAGAGAGAAAAAAAACCCGAAATTTTTATAACTGGAATTCAAGGAGGAGTAATTCCTAAGTATCCTGTTAATATTGGTCTTGAAGGTTCTCAACTAAAACAATTAGCTTTTATTTTGGGAGTTTATCCCGATGCAATTATTTGCACAATCAGTCCACATGACGAGATCGATTTTATCAAAAAAACTATTTCAGTAACCACTTCGTATGTAGACGGGCAGCTCCTTTTCTATTCTTTGTCACCCTATACCTATAAAAAGCTTAACAATATTATTGATAAAAGTACGATGTATAGACTTTCTGATGATGAATATGAAGAATGCAGGAAAAGAATGGAAAAAGAATTAGAGAAGCCTGTATTAAACATAAAAGATGAAAATAATTATTCATCAGTACTTGAATTAATCCAAAACAATTTTTCAAATGCAACAGTTAATTGACAAGATTACCAGAAATAATTTAACGCCTATTTCTGAAGACTTTTCTTATAGTATGGATGAAAAGTATTTTAATGAGCAGTACGGCTATCAAAAAATTCCTGTAGTTATTAGGAATGCATATCAACACTGGAAAATTAAGGAGAAATGGACATTGCCATATTTGATCTTAAAATTACCTGGTAAAGAAAGTTTTGACAGTTATGATAAAAAATTAAGCCTGGAAGAATATCTAAAAAATGACTTCATCAATAAATTATATTACAAGACTCAATGTCATTCATCTAATGAATTATCTGATGATTATGATATTCCTGATGAATTAAGATGTTGGTATAAAAACTATCGTAAACCACCCAAATTATTTTTATCGTGGCTATATGTTGGAAAACAAAATACTTTTTCAGATCTCCATCAGGATCTTTGGGATACCAGTGCATGGAATTATCTGATAAAAGGAAGGAAACTTTGGTTTTTTTTCCCAAAATCATTAAATTCCATTATAAAAGCTGATATAGATTCTTATAAAATTCAAAACATAATTGATAATATTCTTAATAATAAAGATCCAAAACTTCAGCCATTATATTGCATTCAAAATGAAGGTGATCTGGTGTATACACCCTCTGGCTATTATCATGCTGTTGTAAATTTAGACCTGACCATCTCATTAACTGAAAACTTTATTAATAAAACAAATTATGATGTAGTATATGATAATTTTAAAAAGAACTTTGATAGTAGTACAAAATCCTTATTAGAAATTATAGAATATCATTTAAAATTAGAAAAAAATGGAAAAGCTAGCCAAGATAGAAAAAACAATTGAAGTGGTAAAAGTTGATAATAAAGAAATAACAATTATTAACAACTTTCTGGATTCAGATGAAATCAATGCTTTTTACGAATATGTTTCAGATCTTTCTTTCGTAAAAAAGGAAAAAGATGATGAATATGATGAGTATCCAATCTTTAGTGTTGATTTTATTCCTGAAGAATTTATTAATGATACTTTTATCGGAATAAAAATCAAAGAATATTTACAAAGTATAAACATGTTTGATCAGTTCTTGTTATATCGTTCCTCTATTAATATGTCTCACTATGGAGATGTTGAATTTCCTCATTATGATTGTCCAATAGATCGAAAAGATATTACTGTACTGTTGTATGTAAATAATAAATGGGATTACAAATGGGGAGGTGAAACCTTATTTTACGAAAGTCATGATTCAAAAGCAGCCGTATTGCCAAAGCCTGGCAGATTAGTTATATTTCCCGGAAATATAGAACATTTGGGAGGTGTTCCCACAAGAATCTGTAAAGCTTCAAGATTTAGTTTAGCCTTAAAATTTGCATATATAAAATGATTATTAAAGAAAAAGTAATAAACGTACTAGAAGAAATTTTCAAAGAAGATAATATCTCGCATATTTTTCCTGAAGACGGAACACTGGACGATAAACTACAAATGTTGATTTCCGAATCACTTATCGCTCTTCAGATAACATGTTCGCTGGAGGATGAATTTGAAATAGAATTTGAAGATGATGAGGTAGATTATGATTTTTTCTCAAGTATTGATTCAATAGTAGAAACGGTTCAAAAGCATATTAAATAATGTATCTATCAAGAATTATATTTTTTCTGATTATTTGCAGTAGTAATATTTTACTGTCTCAAAACTTTTCTCTGGACGGAAAGGTTCTGGATTCTATATCCCGTAATCCTATGCAAAAGTCTGATATTACGTTATCTTTGGCAAAAGATTCCACCAAAATATATAAAACGACGTCCCGCGAAAATGGAAGTTTTTCTTTTGATAACATTCCACAAGGAATTTATTATTTTCAGCTTCATTCCGGAAATGTAAAATCTTTGGATCTGATTAATATCAACCAGTCTATTAAAAAAGATTTTTACATAAGTAATATACAAACAGAAAATATAAAAGAAATTTTACTGATAAAGGAAAAACCTCTTATTGATCAAAAACCTGATAAAACAGTTATTACTATTGATAAAAGTATTTATGATACAGGTAGAAATTCATACGATTTATTGAATAAGCTGCCGGAGGTCTATGCAGATCCCTTGGGAAATATAAACTTTAGAGGTGATCAGGGCGTGAGTATTTATATTGATGGTAGGAAAATTAATATCCCTTCAAGCCAGATTAAAGGATATCTGAAATCAATCCCTTCAGAAAGCATTAATTCTTACGAAATAATATCAACTCCCGGGTCAGAATACGACGCTCAGGGTACTAATGCTATTATTAATATTGTCACAAAAAAGAATATCGAATATGGATTTTCCGGAAGTCTGAATGCAAGTCTTCTGCAAACCAGATATACAACTACCAATCTGGGAGGAACTTTGAACTACAGGAAAAATAAATGGAATTTTTCTACAGTACTCAACTATGATAATAATGTATTTTACAGTAAAACCAAATCTGAAAGACAATATAAACAAGAGAATAGATTCCTGAATCAAGATTATTATTATAAGGAAAAATATGATAATTATGCATTGACAGTGGGAGCTGAATATGATATCAATAAAAACTCTAAGATTGGGGCAAAATATCAATTGAACTATACAGACTGGAATGTTAATTCTAATTCATCATTACAGATGGATTCAGTAACGCTGACTCATAATAATAAAAAAGAGTTTATTAATAATCAAAATGTTAATGTATATTATAAATTGAAATTAGACTCATCCAAATCCAGTTTAACTCTTAATTATGATTTTTTAAACTATAACAATCCCTCAAATTCTTATTATATCAATTCTACTCAGAATTCTACTCCGTTTGAAATGTATTATATTGATAATCCGATAAAAATCAATATAAATACTTTCTCAGCTGATTTTAATAAGCAGTTTGAACATTTCGTATGGCAGTCGGGAGCAAAACTGAGTTTTATAAAAACAGATAATAACAATATTTATTTTCAAAAACAAAATAATCAGGATATCATAGACAACACCAGATCTAATCATTTTAATTATCAGGAGGATATACAGGCTATTTATTCTAATATTATCTATTCTTTTGAAAAGGATTGGACTGCCAAACTTGGTTTAAGAGCAGAGAATACAATATACAAAGGAGTTTCCAATGAAGATGGGTTTAAGCGAAGCAGATTTGATGTTTTTCCTTCTTTCTTTCTTAGAAAAAAATTGAATAATAAACAGGTTTTGAATCTATCTTATGTCTTAAGGATTCAAAGACCAGCATATGAATTTTTGAATCCATTTATTGATTATCAGGATCCTTATTCAATAAAAACAGGAAATACAAACCTAAAACCAGCCTTCTCAAATCTTGTAGAACTAAAATATATCAAAAGTTCAAAATATAGCTTAACGCTCAGTTACAAGAATACAAAAAATTTGATAGGACAAATTTATACCACTCAGGATAATTTGGTGTATGCAACTACTTATGATAATATCAGTACTGAAAACATATATACACTTTCATCGAATATTCCTCTAAAATTTGCGAGCTGGTGGGAGACCAATATTTATTCTTATATCAATTATAAATCTGTAGTTTTTTCTGAGGGGGAAAATAAAGGCAGATATGCTTTAGCTTCCTTTTTTGTCAGAAATTCTAACACATTTAATTTACCCGATGACTATTCGTTGGAATTAAGTGGTTTTTATAAAGGGAACAGCCTGTTCTATATTTATAAATCTAAACCCCAGTATAGTGTAGATTTATCTTTCAAGAAAAGCTGGAAAAACATGTCACTATCAGCCGAGCTTACAGATGTCTTTAATTCATTGGATTCAAGAGTTATTACCGATAATGCTACCATCCATCAATATTCCAGAACGAAATACCCTACAAGAGTCTTTTCTGTAGGCTTCTCTTATAACTTTGCTAAAGGGAAAAAAGAGGCGACAAAATATGATGACGATGAGAAAAATTCAGATGAAAAAGACCGCATAGAACGATGATTGTTTAGCTTTAGATAAATTAATAATGACATATTTTTTCAAGTATATCATCCAGTATTGGAGACTCGGATTAATAATTATATTCCTTTTATTAACGACTAGTATTGCTTCCTTAGCGACTCCATACGCTTTGAAAATTATCATTGACGATATATTTCCTAAAGGCAATTTTTCGGATTTGGTAAAAGTACTGATGGCACTGGTTGGTATCTATATTATTAGAATATTTTCTTCCCTTTTATCAGAAATTTTTTATACAAAATTAGGAGAAAGCATTTCAAGGGATATTCGGGTAGAAATGTTTAGAAGTTTACTTTTGAAACCAATCTCTTTTTTCAATAATCTGAAAATCGGGGACGTAGTTTTTACCTTGATTGAAGACGTTGATAATGTACAGAGGTCCCTTTCGAATTTAGTGCTGGTCTTGATGAGTAATATTTTTACCTTTATTGGTATTGTGGTAATGCTGTTTTATCTGAATACTGAATTGGCGGTATATAGCATACTTTTTATTCCCGCATTATTGCTTTTATTAAAAAAGTTTACTCCGCTTGTTAAAAAGAGTTTCAAAGAAGCAAGAGATCTGGAAAGTAGTATTCAAAATTATTTTATTGTCATCATCAAAAATATACGAGTAGTGAAGTCTTATAATACCATTCAGTATGAGATTAAAAAATTATCCGGTATTCATGAAAAATTTATTGATAAAGTAATGACCTATAGTCGGTATAAATCTATCAACAGTAACTCTTCTACGTTTATTATTGCACTAGCACCAATATTGGTTCTTATTGTGGGAGGACATAAAGTCTTTGAAAAAGAAATGACATTAGGTGTGCTTATTGCCTTTATTCAATATCTTAACAGGATTTTTGCTCCTAGTACTACAATAGTCAACAGTTATAACCAGCTTGTAAGTTCCTCAATTTCGGCTGAGAAAATTCAGGTTTTCTTTGACGATCTGAAATTAGGGTTAGGGAATATCTCTGAAAACTATCCTGTTAAGGATATAGAGATTCAACATATATACCTTAAAAATATATCATTAGTCATTAATAATAAAGTTATCCTTAAAGACCTTACTTTACAATTTGAAAACGGAAAAACCTACTCAATTCTTGGGCCGAGTGGAAGCGGTAAAAGTTCAATTATTAATCTTCTTACCAGGCTTATAGAGCCTACATCAGGAGAAATACTAGTGAACGGATTAAACTTGAATCAAATCTCAGACTGGAACTCTTACTTTGCTTTGATAGAAAGAGATAACCAGATATTTAATGAGTCTGTATCCGATAACATCAAATATGGAACAAAAGAAGAAAATAAAGATATTGATTTAGCATTATCATTATCTCATTTAAATGATATCATCACTGAAATGTCCCAAGGAAAAGATACAATATTATCACATACCGGAAACTCTCTGTCAGATGGCCAGAAGCAACGTATTTCAATAGCAAGAGCGATATATAGATCTCCCAAGATTTTTATTTTTGATGAAGCAACCTCATCCTTAGATATTGCTTTAGAAAAAAAGATAATTGATAATATTAGGAATCATCATCCTGATAGTATCATCATTATTGTTTCCCACAGAAAAGAAACGACCATACTATCTGATTATATTATTCATTTATGAGTTTGAGTAATTTAATGACTTTTATGTATTATATTAAGCGTTTGTTTAAAAAAGCCATAAAAGATAATTAAACCTTAGTTAACAGTCGTCTTTTCCAGATGCCGTTGCAGAATGGAGGTTCGTAGACAATACGACTTTAGAAATTTATAGTATAATTACATAAAAAACACATACAATCTCATAGTTTTAAAGAACATATCTTATTTTCAATTTTGTACAGAGCTGCATGTAACATTGTGTTTTTTTATTATCATTTTTTCCGTATCTTGAACATATGCAAGAGGATCTTAAGAAAGAATTTTCATCAATGGTCTCTAAACCTAGCTGGGTAATCACCTGGCTTATGAATATTTTCGGAGGAGCAGTATTGTTGATTATGTTTATAACACTTGCTGTGTTCCCTTTTTTAGTCTCCGGGAGTATAAAGGTATTTGTTGTAGTTACTATATTGTATTATCCTGCTTGGGCTGTAGGTATGTATCAGTTTTTCCATTATGTAAAAAAGAATATGGCTATAGCAATAAAAAAAATTATAGTAGATGATAAAGGGATTCATTTTTATAAAAAAGATGGAGGCATAGATGAAATTCTTTACAGCCAGTTGGGACTGTCCCGCCTTTCAGATGATTATGAGGTATACATCTCACAACGACGCAAAAGCTGGATGCTTGCTGTAGGAATAGATCGTAGTGAAACTAAGGTGGCGTTTGACGGGACACACCTTGGAAGTATCTATTACATAAAAAATGCAAGAGCTCTTCGGGCCAGATTTGTTGAAGGAATTGCTCATTTCAGACCCGATTTGAGAATAGACCCATTGGTTTTTGAAGAATTTAGTATTCATCCAGAAAAGTTTACATTTGATGGGAAAAGATATATGAAACACATTATAGAGATTGCTGTCACAGTAAGTGTTTTATTATTGATAAGTGTCTTAATACTCATTGTTATAAAGATAGTGTGATAGAAGGAAAACCGTAAAATGTCTCTGTTTTTCCTGAACAAGTATCATAATAACACCGCTCAGAATATTTAATTTTACCCATTATTAAAAGCCTCTGCAATGAGCGTGAAAATATTAAATATTCCAGATGTGGCTAGTTAAAGATTACTCCTCTGAAAAGTGATGATTTTTACATCATAGATTTTGAGACACAGAATAATATTAGACTAAAATCTGAACCCGTAACCATCGATTTTTTTTTCCTCTGCCCATCTTCCGCAAAAAAAGGACTCTCCCCCAAAGTATTCAGAAATCAATGAAACCTTAACCATTTTTAAGTTGAAAATCAGATAAAAAGTGAATATTTATTAAAAATTATTTAATTTGGTTTAAAAATTAATTCAAAAACAGATGGTGGAAGATTTTATTTATTATTTAGGGCTGGTCCTCGTAATTATTGGGGCAATTATGCTTGCCAACCGTTTAAAAGTGGCTTACCCAATCATATTGGTTATTGCAGGCTTGATCATCAGTTTTATTCCTGGCTTGCCAGTCATAAAAATTGATCCGGAGCTTATCTTTATTATATTCCTTCCCCCTCTTCTGTATGAAGGTGCCTTTGCAGTATCGTGGAAGGAAATATGGAAGCTGAGGCGTATCATCACCAGTTTTGCTTTTATTGTAGTGTTCCTTACAGCAATATCTGTGGCTTTTATAGCCAATACATACATTCCAGGATTTTCATTGGCGTTAGGTTTTGTATTGGGAGGCATTGTATCTCCACCTGATGCGGTGAGTGCAGGAGCTATTTTAAAATTTGTAAAAGTTTCCAGAAATGTTTCTACCGTTTTGGAAGGAGAAAGTTTGTTCAATGATGCATCCTCGCTTATCATCTTTAGATTTGCAATGGTTGCTGTGGCAACAGGGCAGTTTATTTGGCAGGATGCAGTTGCAAGTTTTGGATGGATGGTATTTGGAGGCTTAGGCATAGGATTGCTGTTAGCTTTTGTTTTTTTGAAAATTGAAAAAATATTTCCTACAGATGTTAATATGGATACTATACTCAGTCTGGCAGCTCCCTATGTCATGTATATTGCCGCTGAAGAAGTTCATTCTTCAGGAGTTTTGGCGGTTGTAAGCGGTGGATTATTTCTTTCTGTGAGAAGACATGAGATTTTCAGGACCTCAGAATCCAGACTAAGAGGTTCCAATGTATGGGAAAGCTTTGTGTTTCTTATTAATGGAATTGTGTTTTTGCTGATCGGGCTGGATCTGCCGGAAATTATGATAGGACTGGATAAAGAAGGAATCAGTTTATCAGATGCAGTAAGTTATGGACTATTAATAACAGCTGTACTGATCATTGTACGTTTTCTCGCTTCCTTTGGAGCCGTTTTTACGACCCTGATCATGCGGAATTTTATTAATGTGGCAGACAGAGATCCGGGAATGAAAGCACCGATACTGATGAGCTGGACAGGAATGCGCGGAGTGGTTTCTCTGGCTGCAGCATTGTCTATTCCTGTTGTAATGGAAAATGGACAGCCTTTTCCGCATCGTGACCTTATTCTCTTTATTACTTTTGTAGTGATTTTAGTGACCTTGATTCTCCAGGGACTTACTTTACCGGCATTGATCAAGAAACTTAACTTATCAGATTCCGGAGGAGGATATATGTCTGAAGAGGAATCAGAACATTTCTTACGAAAAGAAATGCGTCGTGTTACCTTTAAGTATCTGGATGAAAATTATAAAGAAAGAAGAAGTGAAAACGAGTATTTCAACAGACTAATGGACCGATGGGAGCAGGAAGACAAAGAAGATTCTGTACACAAACTCTCAGATGAAGCCAAAGAAATCTATTTTGAAACCCTCGAACAGCAGCGTATCTGGCTTCGCGAAGAAAACAGACGTAACCCGAATATTGACGAAGAATACATAAGACATTATTTAACAAGACTGGATCTGGAGGAGGAAAGACTTAGAATGTAAAAAGAAAGCAATGAATTTAGTAAAACAGCTCGGGCAGTTTCCCGATGAAAAAAGAAAAGAATATTTCAATACACTTCCCAATTATAGTAATGGGAAATTTCAAAATATATTGACGACTCCTCCTTTATTAGAAGGCGAAAGTATGACAAAAGCACTTCTTCACAGTTTGTGTAAAGTGGAAAATACATCTCCCAGATTGCCGCTTCCGTCTGTAATAACGGATCTGAAAAATCTTCAACCCGAAGAAAATATCCTGGTATGGTTTGGGCACAGTTCCTATTTCATACAGATGGATGGTAAGAAATTTCTGATAGATCCAGTTTTCAGTGGAAATGCTTCTCCCATGCCAGGTTTCATCAAGGCTTTTCAGGGAGCAGATTATTATAAACCGGAACATATGCCGGATATAGATTTTCTGCTTATTTCACATGATCACTGGGATCACCTGGATTATAAAACCGTGTTGGCTTTAAAAGATAAAATAGGTAAAGTGATTTGTGGATTGGGAACCGGCCAGCACTTTGAGTATTGGGGTTGGAGTCCTGATGAAATTATAGAAAAAAACTGGTGGGAAACTATTGATATAGCAGATGGTTTTAGAATTACGCTGACTCCCGCCAGACATTTTTCCGGGAGATTACTGAACAGAAATATCTCCCTCTGGACTTCTTTTGTATTAAAAACACCTACGAAAAATCTGTTTTTAGGTGGTGACAGTGGTTATGGAAATCATTTTAGCAAAATAGGAGAACAATATGGTCCGTTTGACTTAGCTATAATGGAAAACGGGCAGTATAATGAAAAATGGCCATACATTCATACATTGCCGGAACAGCTGATCACGGAAATAAAAGAATTAAAAGCCAGAAATTTTATTCCTGTGCATAACTCAAAATTCAAACTGGCACAACATCCATGGTATGAACCTTTGGAACTGACCTCAAAATATGCAGAAGAAAACAACGTCCCCGTTACTCTTCCAATGATCGGAGAAAAAGTAGACCTCAATCAGTTGGGCGCCATTACCTGGAAAAAATGGTGGCAGGAATATATTTGATAAATACATTGATCCTGAAACCCACTGTTCAAAAAAAACTTTTTAATTAATTACTCTTATAAAATAGAAACCTGCCCAAATTTGGGCAGGTTTCTATTTTATATCAAACAATAAGCACTACAAAGGCTCATTATGGTTAACCTTTGTGTGGATGATGTCATAAAATGCACCAGGATTATTAACAGCATCAGGAGTAATCCTGTAAGTGAACGTAGTTTCGTTCAGGACCAGAATATCTACAACGCGGGTGAATGTAGGTGTGGTAAGCGTTCTCTTTTTGCCATCCGGAGAAATGGACCATGTTCCTTCAGATCTTAAAATATCATTTAATCCAAAAATTTTGAAAGTTCCGTTAGCTTTAAAATAAGAATAGCCTACATATCCGGCTACATTAGCATCACTTAATGCCACATTATTTCCACTTTTATCCTTCGCACCAGTTGTTTCCCAAGGAGTAGAAGCTAATGTAAGCTGTCCGTTAGTGGGCTCTGCATGGGACGTCTTTGTATGGATAATGTCATAATAGATAGACGGGTCGGAAGAGTTAGGACGGATTCTGTAGGTGAATTCATTCCTGTTTAAAACAAGAATCTCAACATCACGCGTAAAAATAGTAGTTCCATCCGGATTCAATGAAGCTATAGTTCTTGTTTTTCCCTGAGGATCCACAGACCATGTACCTCTTGATCTAAGTACATCATTCAGCCCGTAAATAACAAAATTTCCATCAGCTTTAAAGTAAGCAAAACCTACATATCCAGCGACGCTGGTATCAGTTAGTGCCACACTATTTCCATTTTTATCTTTAGCTCCTGTAGTTTCCCATGGAGTAGAAGACAGAACCTGTGAGGGAGTCTGCTGCTCAATTACAATCTCGTTGTCATCATTTGAACATGAAGCAAATGATGCTGACAAAAGTATTACTGCAGACAGATAACATAGTTTTTTCATTGTATTCATAAGGGTATTTTTAAGTATTTACAAACTTATTTCTAATAAACATCAAACACTTGTATGAAATATCTCTTTTGTTGTAGAAAACATAACAGATATCTTATTTTGTTTTTTAACATGATATTTTAATGTTTCAGAATCTTATGAGGAATTAGTTTTTTAGAGATATATCAGGTATTTAAGGTGAAAAATGTAGTAATAAGTATTTCCTGCAATAAAAATTATATTTTTGAGTATGAATAACAGAAACCGTGGAAAAAATACAGGAGATGATACTTTATTTGCTTCAGAAAAGCAGATTAATAAGTTGAAGCTGGCTGTTCAGGATATGTTGTATCTGCTGACAAGAGACTACCCGGAAAAAGCAGCATCTGATCTTGTGGGAAACCGATACAGATTAAAAACAAGACAATTACAAGCTTTAAGAGGAGCCTCGGCCTCAGAGATACAGATCCGGAATCGGAAATTAAAACAGTTAGAACCTTCAGCTTTAAATGGAAAAACAATATTTCTTGATGGATTCAATGTTCTTATTCTGCTGGAGAGTTTGCTTTCTGGTGCTTATATTTTTGAAGGAATGGATGGCTGTTTCCGTGACCTTTCCGGAGTTCATGGGACCTATAAAAGAGTAAATCAGACTTCAGGGGCCATTGAGCTTACAGCTTCCTTTTTTAAAAAAAATAATATTCATAAAATCGTATGGGTTTTTGACCAGCCTGTTTCCAATAGCGGAAGAATAAAACAGATTCTTCTTGAATTTGCAGATCAAAATAAACTTAATTGGGAAGCCGAACTACAGTACAATCCGGATAAATTTCTGGCGGAAAGCCCAGAGGTTGTAGTTTCCTCGGATGCCTGGATTCTGGACCATTGTAAAGAATGGTTTAACCTTATCAAAGAAGAAAATCTTTCTGTGAACCTGATCAAAACGCAGTAAAATATGAATATGTTTGAACAATATATCCCACTGATTTCAGAAGAGTGGAAAAGTAAATATCGGCCCATTTTAGAAAAACAACATTTGAAAAATCTGGACGAAAACATTCGGAAGTTTAAAGAAAATACCTTAGAATGGGATCTCCCATACTTTAATGAAGAAGTAAAAATCAACAGACAGATAAGCTTTGAAAAATTTATTCTTATCCTTGACAGCTTTGATTCTGATGAGGTAAAAACAGCACAGCTGGAAACAATTCCGTTCGAACATTGGCTGAATATTTTAGGGCAGAGGCTTACCTCAGCAAGCATCCGGGATGAAAGTGCGGTTCCTCCTTTGAAAAGTACGTTAATCAATGCCTGCGAAGAATATTTTAACAGTGAGATTACGATTGCACAGAGAGCCTGGGAAAAACATACCGGCAGAATGGATGATGTCTTTTGGGGAGAGATCAAAGGAAATAATAAAGAAAAACAGAAAAAAGTAATGGCAAAAATTGATGAAATTTTAGGCAATGCAACCTGGTGGAATGTTTTCTTTCATTACAAACACGAACTGGTTTTTGAAGTCAGGGAAAAAGAAGGCCATGGAATCCGCTGGAGCCATGGCGGAACAAAGCTGATAGGTTTTCTGGAAAAATTCATCAACGAATAAAAACAAATCGTAAAAATCCATAGTTTAGATTATCCCATCCCTTTCCTTTAGAGGGATTCTCGCTCTTCCGGCCTTGAAATTAAAAAGAATCTCATATTTTTCAAATCTAAGTGTGTGTTATCCGTTTCAACTTTCTTATTTAAAGTGACTTAAGTATTGGGTCTTCTTGAGCCGTTGTGGTTACAGAAAGTTTAAAAGCTTCATTTTATACTGCCTATAGATAAACGATTTTTAAAAAATTACCTTTTCTTTTTTCTACGTAAAAAGATTGCGCACTATGCCTGTAATTTTGCTGATATAAAAATGGAAACGTTAGCTCAAAGGAAGAATTCTGGCCCTCAAGTCAGAGGTTGAGGTTCAAATCCCGCTTATCTTCCAATAAAAAACAGTAAAAGAAATAGTTTAATCTGGAAAAACTTATTCATACAGAGTGCATTATCGGTTCGATCCCGGTTTTCTTTTACTTTAAAAAATAATGTTATGCTTAAAAAGTTATTAATTTTTTTCAAAATTATTGATGAAGTTCAGATCCCTGTCCCTATAAAAAGAGGAGCAGCCCGAAAACCGATGCACATGTCGGAGAAAAAGATGCCTGAGGTCATAGTGCCTGCCGGTATTGTGCCTATAAAAAGAGCAATCGTCAGAAAAAGGGAGAAAATTGAAGATTTCAAAGAGTACACAGAAAACTATATGGAATATTGTCTTGAGAAAACCAGCAATCAGCATATGATGAAAGTATCCTCTTACAAAGTGATCAATCGCAATGAGAGTACCGAAACGGTTTTTATTCAGAATGATGCTTTTATCACCCACAACGAGCATAAAATGATTCGTATAGAGAGCCCGTATTTTGTAAAATATATTCAGCAGGAATATAATCCGATAACCCAATTAAATGAAAATGCATACGACTAATTCCATAAAAAGATATAAAATATTCTCCGAAGAAGATGCGCGAGAAATAGTTACCGATGAGTATTCGTCGATAGAGATCTATGCTAAAAACATGACTTTGGGTTTCACAGAAATAGAAGGTAACCTTTTAGTACGTGGAGAGGGCTGCCGCTTTCCGGATCTTGTGAATATTAAAGGGAATCTATCCGTAGATGCTGCAAACTGTTCGCTTCCCAGTCTTAAAAGTGTAGGTGGCAGTTTGGCAATGCATAGTTCGGCAGTTCTGGACAGACTGGAAACAGTAAAAGGAAATTTTAAATGCATTGTCAACTTTGGATTTAAAAATTTAATAAAAATTGGAGGAGGAATTGAATTAAAGAATGCAGAAGTATATTCAGCCAATAAAAAACTGGTCGGGACAAAGAAGGTGTTGACAGTCAACCATCAGTATCAGGCTGATTTTCTGCCCAAAGATGGAGTTTTTAATATAGATGTCTTTGCCGATGATATTACCTTTCCGCATCAGGAAATTCATGGTAAGATTAATATTTATGGTAAAAATGTTTCTTTTCCTAACCTTGAATTTATTCATGGACGGTTTAAAATTGAGTGTCGTGATAAGGCCGGGGCTCATTTCAAACATGATTTTCCGGTCCTGAAAAAAATGATTGGAAATCTGAAGATTGATAATGTCAAAGTTTCCTTTCCTGAGCTGCAGGAAATAGTTGGTAATATTGAAATAAATAAAGGCTCTTATACAGAATTTCCATTGTTGGAGAAATCAGGTAGTGTTTTTATCAGACAAAATTCAGAGGCGAAGTTTCCGGTTTTGAGGATTGTAAATGGTGATCTTCATAACTATGGTTTGGAGACCTGCTCGATGACAAAGCTGGAGATGGTAAAAAGATCATTTTTTACCAACCGTATCCTTGCAGAAAACATTCTGGAAGTGGGCAATCTGGTGATGAGTAAATACTGTGAATTTAATAAGTTAAAAAGGATTAACAGCAGTGTGGTCTGTAATGAAAGGTTTAATTTCAAATCTTTAGAATATATTGGCTGTCTGACGAATGAGAGTCAAAAAGAATCAAAGCTTCCTTCAATAAAAAAGATCGGTCATTATTTGTATGATGAAAAAAATGGTTTTGAGGATTTTGCGGAACAGATTTATTTTAAAGTGAAGGAAAACCTGTACATCACAAAAGATTACTTTTATATTTCACAAATACTTCCTAATATTATTTCCAGTCATTCTCTTCATCCGCTGCACAAGCTGGTTTCTATTTTAAAATTAAGACACAAGAGTTTTCAAAACTTTATAACCCGTGATTATGAAAGGGAATGGACGAATTATACTTCGCCTAATTTTTTGAAAATCCTAAATATTATTGAGGAAATATGGAATACCGTAACTCCAATTACTTATGAGGAATTTTTCACCCATTATGACAGAAATTTCAGGCTTTTATGCTTCAGTTATTTCGGTGTGGGAGCATTAATGGAAAAACTGGAAGCAAAGAAGATCAACCAGGAGAATATTCTGGTCAATTATTTTGAATATGATAAAAATGGCAATAAAATATCGCTGCGCAGAACCAATCATTACGAAGTATATAAAGTGGAAAATGAGAAATTTAAACTCTTTTTCTGGGGGACAGAAAAGTATTCCTATGCAGTGAAATGCTGGTGCCCTTCTACTTCGGAAGAACATTGGCTATGGATAGAACCACAGTACAAAGATAATGCTCTAACGGCAATAGCATCTACATTCAGAATTCACGAGAACATTATTCCCCACATAACGTGTCTGAAAAGACAGGGCGATCTTATAATTTGTGAGCTGGAAAAAGAAGTTATACCGAAAGGAAATGTAAGACCTTTAACTTCTGAAGAATATTTTGATCTTCTTGAAGCAGAATCATAATGTAAATAACAGAAACAGTAGTTTAATGGGAAAAACGTTCCGCGATAGGAAAAGTTACCGGTTCGATCCCGGTCTGTTTTTGTTTTTTAAAATTTAAAACCATGGAAGAATTAAAATCAATTTTAAATACAATAATTAAATATAAAAAAGGATATATCACTTTCCTTACCGGAGCGGGAATCTCTGCAGAAAGTGGGCTTCCTACCTACCGTTCTATTGATGGAATCTGGATTAAAGGAACAAAGTTCCACCGTCCGGAAGAATTTGGAACTTTCAGATATTTCAGCCAGGAGCCGGAAGAAGTCTGGCAGTACAACCTTTTTTGGAAAAAAATGATTGCCGACGCAGTACCCAATAAAGGACATCTTGCTTTGACCGATATAGAAGAGCTTTTGGGGGATAGATTTAAGCTTATTACTCAGAATGTAGATGGTCTCCACCAAAAGGCTGGAACGAAAACGGTATATGAAATTCACGGTAGTAAACAGAAAGTTCGATGTTCAAAAGAATGCAGCGGGCCGGTTGATTTTCCAGACAATGTTGCATTTAAAGAATATACCGAAGATCTGACTCCAGAAGATATTGATGGATTGAAATGTAAAAAATGTGGAAACTGGCTCCGTCCGAATACCTTATGGTTTGACGAAAGTTATAATGAAAAATATTATTACTTTGATACTGCATATGATATTGCAGATCATACGGATATTCTTTTTGTAATTGGGACTTCAGGATCTACAACATTGCCTGTCAATATTGTAGAAACCGTAAAAATACGAGCAAAACACATTGTGGTCATCAATCCGGAAAATGATACTTATTTCCATTACATTCTTAAAGGATTTAAAACACTGAACTGTATACAGGAGAGCAGCAGTATTGCTCTTCCAGAATTGAAAACAATGATAAAAGAAATTATAAATACATAAATTTACCTTACAGCAGAAGCAGTCAGAACTACTGATGCCTCTGCTTTTTAATTTAAATAAACACATAAAAAAGTAAAACAAATGAATACATACATTGATATTGGCATTAATCTGACCAATAAACAGTTCTATAATGAACACGAATAAATTATTAACCGGGCTCTGGATAATGGAGTAGAACATATGATTCTTACTGGGACCAGCGTGAAAGGAAGTAGAGAGTCTGCTGAAATAGCAGAGGAATATGCGGAAATTTTGTTTTCAACAGCAGGAATTCATCCCCACGATGCCAAATCCTTTAATCATGAAAGTATCGCTGAGCTTAGAAAGCTATTAAAGCAGGATCATGTGATATCAGTAGGAGAGTGCGGACTGGATTTTGATCGTGATTTTTCTCCCAGACCTGTTCAGGAAAAATGTTATAAAGCTCAGCTGGAACTTTCAATAGAAGTTGATAAGCCTCTTTTTCTTCATGAAAGATCAGCTTTCAAGAGATTTAACGAAATCACAGACGATTATCTTTCCAAATTACCCAAAGCAGTGGTTCACTGTTTTACCGGAACATTGGAGGAAGCGAAAATTTATCTTGATAAAGGATTTTATTTGGGGTTTACCGGAGCAATCAGTGATGAAAAAAGATTTAAACATTTGGAAGATGTGATCAAATATGTTCCCCTCGATCGAATGATGATTGAAACCGACGCTCCATTTATGCTTCCGAAAAATATGCCCCGGATTCAGAACAGGCGGAATGAACCCTCATTTTTACCCTATGTGGCACAAACAATTGCCCACTTGAAAAAAATCGGTATATCCGAAGTCGCAGATGAGACTACAGAAACTGCTAGAAAATTTTTCAGCCTGTAAAAAAGAGCTCTACTGATACAGTAAAGCTCTTTTTGTATAGTAAAGCAGAAAAGATATTTGCAAATTTGATGTTTGCCAGTCTGCTTTTAGTTCTTATAAACTTTTGATTGCCGATTCCAAAGCCAGCTCCATCATTGGTTTCAAAGCTGTTTCTCTTTCGTCAGCAGAAATCTTTTCATGAGTTGGGATGATGTCAGTTACTGTAAGGATGGTAGCTGCGTTTTTCCCTAAATGCTGAGCATTCGCAAACAAACCAAAGGCTTCCATTTCTACTGCGGGACAGTTATATTTTGTAGCAATAGCAGGAGTTTCAGGATCTTTTCTGTAGAAAATATCACTGCTGTGGATGTTGATCGCTTTAGCATCTAATGATAATTCCTTAGACGTTTCATTGATGGTACTAAAGATATTCCCCTGGTGAGGAAGAATCTCATCTTCAATTCCCCATGCATATTTAGCGTAAGTACTTTCACTGGCTGCATTTTCAATATTTAAAATATCAAAAAGTTTAAGATCGGTATTATAGGCTCCACAAGTTCCGATTCTGATGATGGTATCTACTTCATACTCTGTATAGAGCTCAAAAGAATAGATTCCGATACTTGGAAAACCCATTCCACTTGCTCCAACAGTAATTTCTTTACCCTTATAAAGACCTGTATAATAAAATATTCCTCTGGTTTTGCTTACCAGTTTCGCATTTTCTAAATAATTTTCAGCGATATACTGTGCACGAAGCGGATCCCCCGGCTGCAATACTACTTTAGCAATTTCTCCTTTTTTTGCACTGATGTGAATACTCATAATGTTATTTTGAATGGGGCAAAGATAATAACTTTTAGATTGACTGAGTCATCAGAAATAGGTATAAACAACTTTTTAACACTTGATTTTTCGTGAAGCCTTACAGATTTTTAAGACCTGTAAAGAGGCCACGGAGATTATTTATTCTTAATTATTGGAAGCTATTTTCTACTTTTTACTGCTGCCTGTTCACAAAGAAAAATTGCAGGCTCATTCTTCAACTTGTTTCCTATACTGCGTTGGTGTTGTATTTTTTATCCTTTTAAAAACACGGTTATAATATGGGATATCATTAAAACCTGAGGCAATGCAGATCTCTGCAACAGATAATTTTGTTTTTAGCAGCATTTGGCAGGAAGATTCAACCCTGAATTCGGTAAGATAAGAGAAAAAAGACTGGCCGTTCATTTTTTTGAAAAATACACAAAATGACGATTTCTGCATTCCCATCGATTTTGAAATCTCCTCAAGACTTATATGCCGTTGAAAATTTCCTAATACAAAAAGATGAATTGCCTGAAGTTTCCGTTCTTTGCTGTTTTCAATGACTGGCCGCCCTACAATATGCATTTCCTTGCAGTAAGATATTACCTGTAATAAATGAATAAAAGAAGAAAGTCTTTCAATAGGATTCTGATGAATCATGGAAGCCATTAAGATCTGTAACTTTTCCAGCAGTTCACCTTCAAATGATACTGCATTTTCATTACTTTGAAGCTCAGAAATACTATAATATAATTCAGGAAAAAGACTTTTACAGTGTATTAAAAAATCATTCTCTATAACTATTGTTACATTTTCAATTTTACCTTCATCATCATGTACCGATTTGTCAAAAGACCAGCAATGCGGAATGTTGGGGGGAATAAGAATAATTTCACCTTTTGAAAAATTTTCAATAACATTTCCAATCGTTCTTACTCCGCTTCCTGTCAAAATATAAGACAGCTCCCAGGTTTGCTGTTGATGGAGCGGCACTTGTTGATCCCATGTAATATGCACATGATCAAAATGAAAGGTGCTGGTTTTATTTTTTGGATAATATTTTAAATTTTGTTTCATTGTGATAAAGTGAAATTGCCAGAATGCAAATATGAGACAATAATTAAAAAATATAGAACAATATTGTTGAAGAAGAACATTTTATTTTTGTATTGTATCTTTTTAAGACAATATGAATCAAACTTTAAACATTTCTCAATCGAGACCCCACTACGAAATTCTGGATGGCCTTCGTGGTATAGCGGCAATTATGGTCGTTTTTTTTCACGTTTTTGAAACATTTTCAAATGGAGATCATACCCAACAAATTATTAATCACGGATACCTGGCGGTGGATTTTTTCTTTATGCTTTCCGGATATGTAATCAGTTACGCCTATGACAACCGCTGGAACCAGATGACCTTAAAAGATTTTTTTATGCGCCGTCTGATAAGATTGCAGCCAATGATTATCATCGGATCTTTAGTAGGGGGCATTTTATTCTATTTTCAGCATTCCGAAGGCCTGGGCTGGGGAGGAATTGCTGCCACTCCGGTTTGGAAGCTGCTATTGGTAATGTTTATAGGAATGACAGTGATTCCTGTAGGCAAAAGTTTAGACATACGGGGATGGAACGAAATGCATCCTTTGAACGGACCTGCATGGTCATTGTTTTTTGAATATATAGCCAATATAGTCTACGCACTTTTTTTAAGAAAAGTTTCAAAAATTGTGTTGGGGATTTTAGTATTGATCTCTGCGGGAGTTACCATTCAGTATGCATTCACTAATCCAAATGGAGATATCATTGGTGGCTGGTCTATAGATAATGCCACTCAAATGAGAATAGGCTTTACAAGATTAGCATTTCCTTTCTTGATGGGGATTTTTTTAGCAAGAGCAGTTCAATTAAAATATACAAAAAATGCTTTTTTAACGACCAGTATTATATTGATTATCCTGTTTGCATTTCCCCGGTTAGGAGGAAATACAGCCCATTGGCAAAACGCTTTTTATGAATGTTTTACATTAATGATCATGTTTCCGGCTGTTATACTGCTGGGTGCAGGCGGAAAAGTTGTAGGGGAGAGAGCAAACCACTTATGCAAATTTTTAGGTGACATTTCATATCCAATTTATATTACTCATTTTCCTTTAGTCTATGTTTATATGGCCTGGGTAGTCAACGGCAAACATACACTGGAAGAGCCACAAACATTGATCATGGGAATAATAACGGTTATTATTGCTGTCATTCTTGCCTACCTTTTCATGAGATTCTATGATATTCCGGTTAGAAAGTGGCTGAACACGAAGTTGATTGTAAAAAATAAAATAGGAAAATAAGAAATAGTTTAATTCTCAAAGCACAACCTGGTGTTGGCTTCTCAGTTCACATTTTTCATGTGAACTGTTTTTTATTACGTAGAACCTCTGTTTTATTTACTATTATATTAATTCTTAAAAAAGACTTTATTTTATGCAATTTTATAAGGTTAAATCAATAAACAGTCTTTTATTGCCAATCCTTTAGTTAAAAATTGTATTCTCTGCAAAATAATTTTATTTTTGTTAGATGATGGAAACAGGATCCCCATTTTTAGATACAATCTTTTTACTCAGGAAGAATGAATGCATTACCCTTTTTTCAAGTTTACATGAAATTTCCTTAAAAGAAGAATTGGATGCCGCAGATTATTTCGAAACCGAGTTTGAAAAAGAAAGACTTGAATTTTTGTCTGATCAGTTGATCTGTAGTAAAGAAACAGCAGTTTGGGCGGCAAAAGTTTTGTATCATAGTGCTCAGCTGCACCTTATCAGAGAAAATACAGCAAAAGATATGGACAAACTGATTCCGGAATTTAAAGGAGTAAGAAATATTTCATCTATATTATCTGCTGATTTGTCATTAAGGTTTTTACCTCAGATCATTCTTGTTTTAAATATTGCAGACTCTGAAGATAAGCTCATTACCATACTTGAGGATATTCTGACACTATTTCATTATTCCGGAATCGGATACGATCTTGATCTTAAAAATATCAACTGGGAAAAAGAACTTGAAGATAAAACATATCGGAAACTGTACCTGGAAAGAATCGTTGAAAAAAGAGATTATAAACTGGCGGAAATTCCGTTCATCAATAAACTGCTCATTGCAGAATTTGGAATGCATAAAGAAACATTCTGGAAAGAATTAAAAATAATAACTCAAGAAAACTAATGACTCAGAATATCAATAAACTCAATACAGTCCTTACCTACGTAAAAGATACTTTTGTAGGTAAAAATGATGTGGTGGATCTACTGGGAATCTGCCTTCTGGCCAGAGAAAATGCGTTTTTGTACGGGCCTCCGGGAACAGCAAAATCAGCGATTGTAAGAACCTTATCAAAAACGGTAAAAGACGGCAAAAACTTTGAATATCTGCTAACCCGCTTTACAGAACCCAATGAGATTTTCGGTCCTTTTGATATCCGGAAACTAAAGGAAGGAGAGCTTTTGACTAACACGGAAGGGATGATGCCTGAAGCTTCTTTGGTTTTTCTGGACGAAATTTTCAATGCTAATTCCGCTATCTTGAACTCGCTTCTGATGGCCCTCAATGAAAAAATATTTAAAAGAGGAAAAGAAACGAAACACTTACCTACACTAATGTTTGTAGGAGCAAGTAACGTACTTCCGGAAGATGAGGCTCTAAATGCATTATTCGACCGTTTCCTTGTGAGAATTAATGTAGATTACGTCAATCCTGAACTACTGTATCAGGTTCTCCTGGCAGGAAGAAAACTTGAAAATAACGAAGAGGAAACAGAAGTTCCGCAAATTCATGCAGATGAGATCAGGGAACTTCAGAATCTGTGCAGAACAGTAGATCTTAAGCCGATCTATGAAGTTTATCTGAATACCATCATGAGTTTACGAAATACAGGAATTGCCATCTCGGACCGTAGAGCAGTGAAGCTTCAAAACCTAATTGCTGCAAGTGCCCTGATCTGTGGAAGAAATGAAGCTGTGCTTTCAGATCTTTGGGTTTTAAAACACATCTGGGATACAGAGGAGCAAATTGAAATTCTTGAAGGAATTATTAACAGAACCATAGAGAAAGATGATCATCCAAAGTCTCATCCTCAGGCTATGCAGAATAAGACCCCCAATCCGGAAGAGGTGATGAAAGATGTGAAAATCCTTGTAGATAAATGGAATGAGGGAGTGTTGAGTTTTGAAGAGCAAAACGTGATCAAGGATAAATTAAGATATCTACAAACTCGTTGTGACTGGATCAGAAATCCGGAGCAGAAGCAGTATATTCAGCAAGAAATAGAAACCTTATGGCAGAAGATTCTTCAAAGCATATAAAAGAATTCTGGGCAGAACTTCCCCGTGCCAATGAAGATTTTCTGGGATCTATCAGAGACTGGAGAAATGTGCAGATCGCCTTGGATGATGACACCATATGGCTGAAAGATTTTACAGAGGAGCAGGCAGTATCTTCGGAAATACACCAGTTTCCTGACTTTGTACTGTATGAGCTGCGCGACGGACTTCTGTTTAGAAAAGGCGCTTTGGTTCCCAGTAAAAAGATGAGAACAGCCTTGCTTTGGATACCTATTGATAAAGCTTTGAAACTTACATTGCCGGTTTCTAATAACAACTATTTCGGAATCAGTGAGAAAGTTCAGATCAGCCTTATACAAAGTGATGAAGAAAAACCGGTAATAGGTTTACTGTGCAACATCGCTGATATTAAAGAAAGTATGGCTGCAATACCTAAATTTAAACTTGAAAAAATACAATGGGTAGTCATAGGAGATAAAGCCCTGTTTGTGGGAACTCCATTATTAAGCCTTCCGGGAAAAACATATTGGACCAAAGATGGGCATTTACTGCCTTCCGGACTAGACTTTGAGTTTAAAAATGTAAGTATATTACTGCATCAAAGGTATAATAAAGAGTCAGATGGATGGCTTTTATGGGATGAAAACGGAAGCTATTTTTCAATAAAAAAATCAGATTTCCGAGAGCTTTCCATAAGTTCATTTCGTCTTACTCAAAAATCTAAAGAATGGAATTAAAGGTATACTTCCAGTCCTATGAAAACTACTTCTGGGAATGGAAAACTGATGAAGATGTTCCCGGAGATTCCGGATATCATGAAAATAACCTTCTCTCGGTTCCGGGAGTAGGAGCTATTGCTTACAGACCCTATATAATGGAAATCCTAAAAGAACTTCAACCGCAGGGATGGCCTCCATTTGGGGCATTGCTGATGGTTTTGTATGCTATGCAGGATGGATATATAGATTTTGAAGGCCCGTTGAGACGTACTGCTGATTTTTATAGAATAGGGAATTTTGATTTCAATGCTGAAAAAGAAATTAAATTCCTTGAAAAGATAAAATTGCTTCCAAAAGTTTATAAACAAAAGCAGAACAGAGTTGTTCTTTTGCAGACCTTGTTTAAAAATGGACACAATAGAATATCTTCCGTGAATGCAGAGGCCATTCTGAAAATCTATTATAAAAGGCCACATGAAATTTCGGGGTGTGCGGAAAAGCTAAATGCAAACCCCACTGCTCTAAACAGAGATTTGAGCGCCTTAGATCTCAATAGGGAATTTCCAACTGTACAATCTATCATTGATGCCATGAAAGGTATTATTGAAGAGCCGGAACTGGATGATGAGGTTGTACAGGAAGAAGCAACAGCAGATGCCGATAAAGATTTTATAAGAGAACTCATTGAAGAACCCAAAACATTTCAGGTGGGCAGCCTGATCAAAAGAATCTGGAGCGGCCTGAAAATTCCGATGCGCCATCTTTCTCCGGGAGAACAGCCTATTGGCGGAATCTCGGATATGACAAATAAAGGTGATTTCAACAGAATGCTTCTGTCTGAGTTTGCCAATGAAGATGAGGTTTTTATGAATCGTGTAGCTAATAATGAAGCTCTTTACATTCAAAGAGAAATACCGCCTGAAGAAAATATTTTCGAAAGAATTATCCTTATCGATACATCCCTTAGAAATTGGGGAACCCCAAAAGTATTGGCTTTTGCATCAGCTATTGCCATTATCAAACATCCGAAAGCCCATTCAGAATGCCAAGTATTTGCGCTCGGCCAGGCAGAAATTTCTATCTCTTTAAACAAAGTGGAAGAGGTGGTTGAAAATCTGAATCAGGTAAGTCCTGTCTTGGAAGTTTCAGAAGCACTGGAGAAATTTTTTAAAGAAGAACATTCCGAAAAAGATATTGAAGTTTTTTTTATTACCCACCAGGAAAATATAGCTGATGAAAAGGTTCAGAAGGTCATTCATGAAAATAGAGACCGTCTCAGATTTTTGGTTACAACCGCTTCAGATGGGGAAATTAATTTTTATAAACACCATAAAGGAACAAGAAAGCATATTCAGAAAATAAAACTGCCATTACAGGAATTGTGGGCTAATCCGCCCAGACAAAAACAAACAGTCAATAATGTAAACAGTAAGAAAACCGACCTTCCGCAAAACTATCCGATCCTCTTTCCAACGCCGGTTAATAAAATTGCTCAGTTTCTATATGAAGGAGAATTTTATATTCTGAGTGTCAAAAAGCAGCTGCTGAAAACCTACCTTTCTGATAATTATTACGACAGAAATTCCTATGATTACTATAAAACATTCCATGGTTGTGAAGTTTTGTTTGATAATATTTCTGTAAAACCAAGAGGACAATTTGCTTTAGCCAAAAATAAACAACAGCATTTTATACTATGCCAATATCAGCCTGATAAAAAATTAGTATCTAAGCTTAATATTAATACCAAAGAATATTCAGAACAGAATCTTACCGGATTGAATATTCCCGATTCATACAAGCTGATTTATTTTAGTAAAAACTTTTATCTGCATCAGCCAGAAAATCCACTGTATTACAAAATAAATATAGATGGAAATATTTCCCTTGAAACTATTTCCGGAAAAGACAAAGAGCTCGAAAGAAACAATACAAAAGCAGAAGCAGAGGTTGCCAAACTAAATAAAAACGGATTAAAGATTATCAGTAATTTTACCAAAATAGGAATCAACGAAAATCATAATATTGTCATTTCCGGCAATGTATTAGGAAGCCTGTATGAGAACGCATTGACCCTCCATAAGAACCAATCTGATATTATCATACTTGCAGAACAGGATAAAAATAAATTTACTTTTCCAGATGGAAGTGAAATTGTTACCGATGCCCGGGGAATGCTTATTTTCAGAAGCAGTAACAAAGGAATTGAAGAGTTTTTTATCCCTTCTACCACTTATGGCCTGCTGTCTCTGGCTACCTATATTGAGTTCGGAGGAACAGAATATTATCTTCCGGAACATCCCTTATTGAAAATAAAAACAATGGAAGATATGCGTTCCCGGTTTTTAAAAGCATTTATAGAACAGATCTTGGATTATGGAACTTAGAATAAAACCTTTCCCGAAAAATAATTATCCAAGAAGAGGACTTTTGATCAGGGGCTCTTCCCCTGTGATATGGCTTCAGGAAATGGAAAAACTCAGCATAAAACTGAGTGGAGTAAAATCTTATGCTATTCCGGCAAATCTTCCCAATGAGTTATATGGGTGCTTTCTTGTTTTTGATGATCACGCTCCCCAGGAAATAGGAAAAAATGCTTATTTCCAGTGTGTAGATCACCGATTTTTTATTCCCGAAAACACTACTTTTTATCCTAAGATCAATCAGGAAGATTGGGAACTGCTTGACGAATTTCTTTTGATAATGCATCCTGAGTTTGGACTGGTAAAACTATCCGAAGAAATTGATTGGATAGCCTTAATAAAAGAACCTGAAAAAACAGATGGAAGTATCAGAAAACCACTGAACGGAGTTGTCATTCCCCAGAAAATAGACCGCTATACCGTTGAGATGGATGATGAAAAAGTACTTCAGGCACTAGAGCCATCTCAGACAGAAGAAGAATGGATGAACAACCTGCCTTTTGACCTGAAGAAAGTAATGGCAGGAAATAAAAAGGAAATAGAAAAATATTTAAAATATATTGAAAAATATCCTGACAGAGCCATAGAACTAGGGGTACCTTTAGATATCATGGGAACTTCCAGAGGAGATGGCTTTGGAAAATTTACCTGGCTGGGAGGATTGTTTGGAGGGAATTTTAATGGTAAAAAAGAGAGTGCCGGTACAAGAAATTTTCGTAGAATATTCTGGGCAGTTATTATTATTGCGATTCTTTTAAGAATAGTACTGCCATCGGAAAAAGATAAGGCTGGACAGGCAGAAACAGGTGTTTCTTCAGGAACTGTTGTGACAGATGCCGTAAAAGCTCCCTCAGACATGATTGCTTTTCAGTCTGGAATTTCAGAAATTGATCTCAAAATCGATTCTATTTACCATCAGAAAAGAAAAAAACTATCCAATGAACTCATTACCGCAGGTGTGGTAGAATCCAGAAACGAAAAAGAAAGAGAAAACTATAAAAAGTCCGGAGGAAGAAGCGTGGGCGAAATAGGTCAGGATATTGATAAACTGGGTAATAATGAGCAGCAGAGCAGAGATTCTCTCAAAACAATTTATACTAAAAAAATTAAAAAACATGTTGCCGGAAAAACGGAACAACTGAAACGCAGAATTTCGGATTCTCTGAAACAATATACCAGAGGACAGCCTGTAAATGGAGATGTTGTGAAATATATTTTAAAGAAAAAGCAGGTTTTAATGGAAGATTCCCTTGGAAAACTTTACGGAACCTTCAATAATGCAGATCCTTCTTCAGCATCAGTCAAAAAATCTAAAGTAAAAGGAATGAGTACAGATAGCTCTCCACTAAAAAAAGAACCTCCGGTTACTGATATCCTGTATATGATTATCTTTATGATCGCTGCAGTCGGATTTTATTCCTTTTTCTTTAAAAATAAATCCGTAAACCTGGGTGGTGATCATGTACCGGGATGGGTGAAATTAATTTTAATAGCAATACTTATCGCAATGCTGATCTATCTGTTTTACCCATTAGTAAAAATGTTTGGATATAACTGGTTTGTATGGGCACTTGTTATAGGAGTAATGTTGCTGCTTTACCGTCTGTTCAGAGAAGATAAAACCATTTTAAACTCAGATGATGATGAATAAACAGAAATTTATAGACAAGTTTATGGCCGCTTTTGTACTGCTGGCCATATTTAAGCTCATCGGGATCGCAGCACAGCTTTTCCATGAAAGTTTCTGGAGTGTAGTTGGAACACTGGCTATTTTTTTAGTAGTAGTCTTTATCATACTCCTTGTCATCACTTCCCTGAAAGCTAAAGAGAGAAATGAACGCAGCTCAGGAAAAAGAGGAAGCAGCGGGGGAAGCTTTTATCTGGAAAATGCGCTTTTCGACAGAATCAGAAGCAAATATGAAGAACTTGCCGAAAAATATATTGCTGAGAAAGACTATAAAAAAGCAGCAAGAGTTTATATGAACCTTCTTCAGGATAATTACAGAGGAGCCAAAACATTGGAAGATGGCGGATTTTATAATGAAGCAGCCGTTGTATATCTTAAGAAACTGAAAAATAAATCCGATGCTGCAGTCTGCTATGAAAAGGCTAAGCAATACAAAAAAGCCATCGATCTGTACAAAGAAATGGAACAAAAAGAAAAGGTAGGCGATCTGTATAAAGAGATCAATGATCTTAAAAATGCTCATACTTATTATCAAATGGTTGTTGATGATTATACAGCCAATAACCAGATGGTAAAAGCTTCTTTGATATATCGTAAAAAAATGGAAAAAACAGAAGAAGCCCAAAAAATACTATTGAAAGGCTGGGAAGAAGATAAAGATGCATTCAATTGTCTGAATAATTATTTCGCTAATATTTTTGATATCAAAGAGCTGAAAACAGAAATTCGTGATTTATACAGAAAAACTCCTGATTACAGGAAGACCACTTATCTGGATGCCATGAAACATGAATTTAGAAAAGATCCGAAACTGCAGGAAGTGACCAAAAATATCGCATATGAGATTATTGCTGAAAAAATAGGAACCCGTTCAGAAATTGTTAATGAGCTGAAATACTTTAATCCGGATGATGGAGTAATCCTGAAAGATATTTCCAGATTTAAAACTGGACGTAACAAAATGTTCAGAAATTAAGATTAAACCATTCAGTAACAAGCTTACTTTAATTAAAAATTGATTTTTTTAGTGTCCTGAAATACCATACAATTAAGTTAAAACTTTGAGTTTAAAAACTGAATTATAATTTTAACTTTTTATGATAACAATGAGCTTTGAAGCACATCATTGTATTACCCAGAGTTGTGAAAATTATAAAATAATAACAAAAAAGATTTATCTTTGCACCAGAAAATTATGACAATACAAAGAGCACATATCAATGCAGAACTATTCGAAAGTCCTTCTAACAAAGGATTGTTCGGATATGATTGGATGATATGGAATGAGGCGAAATGTGCTGACTTTGGAAATTATTTACTGTAAACTTGTAAAAATTTAATCAAAATACTGCAGAAACGCCTCGATTTTTCGAGGCGTTTTTTGTTTTTTAGGTCAGAAATTATTTAGAATGAAAAAAAATAACTATAAACATGAAAATTTTTTAATTAATAATGAAACTTTAATACGATAAAATAGAGTGATAAGTAACCCGGTGAGAGACAGTCATTTAGGTAATTAAGACATCCGCAAAGTATTGCGGAGAGGAATTTTACACTCTAAAAACAGGGGTTAATTAACTGATTTTCAATTTGTTATATTTGATATTTATTTGCGAGTTAAAAAAAATCATATTTACTTTGCAACCGAAAATTGAAAGCAACAGGTTTTCAGGATTCAATTAAAAATAATTTAGAAACAAACAAAAATAAAATGAAGCAATTACATAGCATATTCAATCAATATTCAGGACTATTCGGACAGGAGCCGGTAGGAAGTCTGTGTATTCTTGACAATGAAATGGTGGATAAAAGGTGCTTATATACGTGGGTCAGCTAATGATCTCTTACGTTAAAATATATGAAGCGCCTCCCGAAAAGAGGCGCTTTTTTTTTGGTTTCTTTAGCTTATTTGGTAAAGCGCCGGTCTGTGGAACCGGAGAACAGGGTTCGATCCCGAAGATACCCCCAGTAGATCTCATAGCTCAATTGGTTAGAATATCGGTCTGATACACCGAAGGTTGAAGGTTCGATTCCTTCTGAGATTACAAAATGGTTCCGTAGCTCAACTGGATAGAGCATGGGTTTTCTAAACCCAGGGTTAGAGGTTCAAATCCTCTCAGAATCACAAAAGAAAGGTTCATGGAAAGCTTCCGATCCGGCTGTCTCCCGGAAAAGAAATGGAAATGAACCCCAAAGCTGGAAAGATAACGGTGGTTGTTTACCCGTCTTGGACGCGGGAGGTCGCAAGTTCGAATCTTGCTTTTCAGACTATTTGTTCCATTAGCATAGTGGTAAGTGCATTCGGCTTTCTACCGAACGACAAGGGTTCAAATCCCTTATGGAATACAAAAGATTTTGTAGCTCAATGGCAGAGCACCGGTCTGTTAAACCGGAAGTTGAAAGTTCGAATCTTTCCAAAATCGCAGATAAAATGTTAATTGTTTCAGGAGAAAAAGAAAAAGTTTGTCGAGAGCAGAAGATCTTTACGCCAAACACGAAAAATACAGACAGACTTTTCTTGATCTCATTAAAAAACAGTTAGAATTAAAAAATATCATTTATAAAATTTTAGGTAAAAATAAAGCTTGTTAAGCGCAGAAGTTCTTATATCAAACGAAAATTAAAACAGGCTTTATTTTTTATGAAATAATAAAAGTGGGGAAAAGAGTACTCACAAATTATAATTGATAATCAATCTGATGGTTCGCCGAAGTGGAAGAGTCGGGGTGGTCTGCAAAACCGCTGTATAAACTGAGTGGGTTTGAATCCCATAACCATCTCAAATAACTAAAATGAGATTAGTTCCGGAGAATAAATAAAAGTTTGTCGAGCATAGAAGTTCTTATATTAAAAAAAAATTAAGACAAACTTTATTAACTCCATCGAAAAATCAGTTGCTGTAAAAATGACTGATTGCTCATGAAAACCGGAAGTACGCCGACGTTGGAGAGTCGGGGCAGACTGATATGAGGAACGAATTGAACGATTCCTTAAAAAAATGAAGAAATACAAAGTTAAAATCTGTTGCTTCATTGCTGAGTAGGTTCGAATCCTGCTACTTCCACTATACCGCTGATAATGTAATGGCAGCATGCAGGAAATGTACTCTTGTTGTTTAGGTTCGATTCCTGGTCAGTTGGTTTATTACTCTATTCGTCTAACGGTTAGGACGCCTGCCTTTCGAGCAGAAAATAAGGGTTCGATTCCCTTATAGAGTACAGGATGTGAATGAACTGGTCAATCTTGAATTAATACTAATACCATGAAAGTTCAGATTAGAAAAAATTGATCAGTCACCATTCACACAAAACAAGAAAAGAGAAGAGGTCTGTCAAGCACAGAAGATCTTTAGTCAAATATAAACACAGACAGCCTTTTTCTTTCTTGAAATAAAAAATAGAAGTAGATGGTGATAACTGTTGAACGGTTATTAATCAGTATTTATAAAAATTAGGAAAAAGAGAAAGATTTGTCCGGAGCAGAAGATCTTTACAAAACAAATACTATTGGCATAGTTTATTAATAGACAGAGCTTTCTCAAACCTAAAAAAACTGCGGGAATGGTGGAATGGCAGACACTCTTGATTTAGGATCAAGCTTTTGGGGGTTCGAATCCCCCTTCCCGTACCATGATAAATGATAAAAAATTATCAGTTATTCCCTGGAAGAGTGGTGTACAAGGTGTGCACGTTAGTCTGAAAAACTAAAGGTACAGGTTCGATTCCTGTCTGTTCCACAAAATATTTTACTTCGATATGATAATGTCAGCATTACAGTTTCAAAAACTAAACTAAAGTAGGCATGAAAAATCAAGCTTGAATTTTAAATATAAGTTAGAAGCTAAAAGGCAGAGAAAATCTGCCAGTCAATTATTTATCAATAATCATTTATTAATTATCAAAAAAAATATGTAGAAAAAATGGAAACGCAACAACAAACATGGCAGAATATGAATGGAAAAATTTTCCAGGACTCTATCACACAGCTGGTAGAAAAAGCCATTATCCGCGAACAGGCACACGGACATCGTCTGAAAGTATGTGTGGGATCAGATTCCCATGTATATGGAGAAGCCATCAATTATGCTACGGCAGTAGTATTTATTCGTGAAGGAAAAGGAGCGTTTACCTTTATTAGAAAAGAAAGAGAAATACAGAGTATCAGTATCAAAGAGCGAATGTTGAATGAAGTAAACAAATCCGTAGAAATCGCATACGCTATCTGCTCTCTGTTGGAAACTTATGGAGTAGAAATGGAGGTACACGCAGACATCAATACCGATCCGGATTTCAAATCCAATGTTGCTTTGAAAGACGCAATGGGATATATTCTGGGAATGGGGTATGTGTTTAAAGCAAAACCTTTTGCTTTCGCAAGTTCCAACTGTGCTGATATGATGGTATAAAATAACCGGAGATCTGAAGCTGGAATTTTTTGCAGTATATTATTAATTTTCTGCATCCAGCTTTAGGCATCTATCCAAAAAAAGACTAATGAAAACAATTTTAATCATTAACGGAGAAAAATACTGGAAAGATTATTTTGCCGGATATGAGGTAGTTCAGAAGAAAGTTCAAACCTCAGAATTTATCGTAAAAGATTCTTCATTATATGTTGTTGATGCAGAAGGAGTCTGCAAACCGGATGTAATTTTTTGGAGGTTGGGAGCTGTAAATCCTGAAGCAAAGCACAGAAGCATTTTGGAATTGATTGACTATGCCGGAGTTCCATGTGTGAACTCAGCTTCAACGCTATTAATAGGATACGACAGATTATCAATGCTAAATAAATTAAAAAGACTAGAATTACCTGTTGTTGAATTTAATGCAGCCACAGCAATTACTCAGCTGAAAAACCTGGAAATGACATTTCCTTTTGTAATTAAAGTGGGAAACCATCACGGTGGATATGGTAAGAGCTTAGTTTCGAACGAAGAACAGTGGGAAGAATTGAAAGATTTGCTTTTCATTCACCAGAATTATGTGACAGTTGAGAAATTTATCAATTATCAAAATGACATTCGTTATCTCGCTATCAATGATAAAGTCTGGGCAATGAAAAGAAAAGGCAGGTATTGGAAAGCTAATTCTCTGACTCAGGAATATCATATGATTGAACCGGAAAAAGAATGGATAGAAAAAATAAAACTTTTACAGGAAAACATTAAAGCAGATATTGTGGCTATTGATATACTGGAAACAGAAAACGGGAAAAAAATAATTGTAGAATATAATGATATTCCAGGTCTCTCAGGATTTCCTGAAGATGTAAAACTGGAATTATCTGATATAGTAAAAAATAAATAAAAGAACCTTCAAAAAGTAATAACCATGTTTTTTTTAGTTCAGGCTAATATATACCTAGATCCCGATCATTATAAAATTTTTGATGCTCTGAAAGAGTTAAATATTGATTATGAGGTCATTAATATTCCTCCGGGCGCAGAAAGAATAGATTTCGAAACAGACCGGAAAAATGTTTTTGTGTATGGTTCGGTGACAATTGCACGATTGGCTAAACAAAATTCAGGCTGGTTTCCCGGTTCTTTTTATGGAGGCAACCACTTGTATGAAGTGTATTCACAATATTATGGTGAGAATCTTCTTAATCACAAGGTTTGTATTCATAGAATTTCTGAACAATTAAACTGGAAAGAAGGTGAAAAGAAATTCATCAAACCTTACAATGAAGCAAAGATTTTTACAGGAAAAGTATTTACAGAAATAGAATGGAAAGATTTTGTTTTTGAATCACTGGAAAGCGAATCCAACAGAATTACAGAGCAATCTTTAGTTCAGGTTTCAAAAGCAAAACAAACTATAAAAGAAGCCAGACTTTGGATTGTAGGTGGACAAATTATCGATGGGGGATATTATAAATTTAATGATAATGCTCCTTTTGAAGAAACGGTTTCAGATGACGGATTAATTTTCGCCAATAAGATGATTGAGCTTTACAATCTTGAAGAAGCTTTTGTAATGGATATTTGTTTAATGAATGAAGGCTGGAAAATTGTTGAAATAAACTGTATCAACAGTTCTGGATTTTATCCCAATACCAACGTGAAAAGTATAATCAAAGCTTTAGATATCTACTTTTCAAAATAAAAACTAACAACATGACTCATAATAGAATAGCCGTTATCGGTTTACACGAACAGGAATATGAATATATAAGGAAACATTTTGACGGCCTTATGATCTGGCACGAGTCGATTCCGAAGATAAAAGTAATTAACGGAATATTGTATGTTGAAAAAGCCCAGGGAGCAGGAATGCTTCCGGTAGACAAAGTGGTATACCATGGAATTTTTGAAGATGATCTTGATTTTATAGCCGGACTGGCACTGTGGAACGGACCGTGTTTTCCAAACGCTTACGGAATGTTGGACTGCAGATTGAAAATTCCTTGTCTGGCGAAGGCAATGAAATATTCAAAATTCAATTCTCCAAGAGGATTTATTTCTGCAGGTGCTTATGTGAATACAGACACAGAATTGGTCGCCAAATGGGGCAACTGGCATTGTGGAGAAAACAAATATAAGTTCACAGGAAGTTGGCAAGCTTCAGAAAACAGCGTTTTGGAACCTTATTTTGAAGGAGAAGCCGTAAGAATTTTAAACATTGGTGAAAAATCATGGCAGATAAAGCTGGAAGGAGACACATGGCTAAAATCCATTCATCCCGATGATGCCCAATTTACAGAAACAGATGCGGAACTTTTACAAGATACGCTCACGCTGAAAGAAAAAATGGGGATGGATGTCATAGCCAATGACTATATCGTTCAAAAAGACGGAACCAGGCATTTGCTGGAGATCAATCATATTCCGAATATTACGAGATTTGAAGAAGTAAGACTACACTTTTTAAAAACTGTGGTAGAATGGATTTTTAAAAATTAAATAATGGAAATTACAAAAAGATTATTGTTTCTGGACGATATAAGATACCCTGTTGAAGCGTATCAGTACACCAAACAGGAGATATTCCTCAGAAATGACTGGCATATCATTCGGAATTACGAACAGTTTGTCAACAGTATTTTGGAAAAAGGGCTTCCGGAAATGATCTCTTTTGACCATGATCTTGCAGATAACCATAATCTTAATCAGGATACTCAGCAATATGGAGAAAAAACAGGATATGACTGTGCAAAATGGCTCATAGAATATTGTATGGATCATTATTTAGACTTGCCAAAGTTCTATTGCCACTCCATGAATCCTGTAGGAAAGGAAAATATTCAAAGCCTTTTAAAAAATTTTAAAGAACAAAAAAAATGATTTTCAAAACATATAACACTATAGAAAATGCTTACCAGGCCCGGGTGATCGAACAGATCAGGCTGCAGGGCTATGGGGATGAGGTTTTCATCGTGCAGGAGAAAGTTCATGGAGCTAATTTCTCTTTCTTTACCGATGGAAAGGAGATTAAAATTGCGAAAAGAACTGCTTTCATCGAAAAAGATGAAAAATTTTTCAATGCACATCAAATTTTGGAGCGTTACAGAAAAAATGTAATTAAAGCGTTTCAAAAGGTAAAAACCATATATCCGGATATTGAAACCATAGTGATCTATGGTGAATTGTTCGGCAGCGGTTACAAACATAAAGAAGTAGAACCGGTAAAAGATGCTGTGAAAGTGCAAAAAGGGATTGAATATGCACCTTACAACGAATTTTATGCCTTCGATATTAAGTTGAACGGAGTGACCTACATGGATACAGATATCATCAACCAAATTTTCGAAGAAACAGGTTTTTTCTATGCTAAAACATTGTTTCAGGGTACTTTGGAAGAAGCTTTGAAGTTTCCAAATGTTTTTAATTCTAAAATTCCAACCTGGTTGGGATTCCCGGAATTAAACAATATGTGTGAAGGAACCATCATAAAAACTTTGAAAACCAAATATTTTGGAAACGGTGCAAGGGTCATTCTGAAAAATAAGAATGAAAAATGGATAGAAAAATCAAAGATGATAAAAAAAACGGCAAAAACTGCTCAAAAGCCAGTTCATTTTAGTGAAAAAGCTCAGCATATCTGGGACGAAATCCAACAATATGCTACAGTAAACAGATTGAACAATGTTGTGAGTAAAGTTGGCGAATTCGAACCCAAAATTATAGGAAAAGTAATCGGCCTTTTTGCAAAGGATATTTTCGGAGATTTTGAAAAAGACTTCCCGGCCGCTTTTACAATTATTGAAAAAGAAGAGCAGAAAAGGATCAACAAAAAGTTGAATTCTTTAGTGGTTGATATTGTAAATGAAGAATTAATTTCAGCAAAAGTGTAGTTTGCTGGTGATGCCAGTGAATAAAAAACTTTTGCCGCTAAAACAATTAAAAATGAAAAAGATAAGTACATTATTCAAAAAAGATATAAATAATTTAGGACGAGTTATTAACGAAATTAATCCTGAAAACAATTGGGTTTTTAATGAAAAAGCTATTGCTACACAAAAGTTTGATGGTTCCGCATGTGCGGTAATCAACGGTAGATTATACAAAAGATACGATGCCAAGAAAGGTAAAACAGCTCCTGAGGGCGCAATTCCGTGTCAGGAGGCAGATCCCATTACAGGCCATCATCCGCATTGGGTAGAATGCAGTATTGAGAAAAAAGATGATCAATACTTCTGGGAAGGGTTCAATGCTTTAGCTGAATCGGGCAGTGTGGAAGATGGTACTTATGAACTTATCGGTGAGAAAGTACAAGAAAATCCTGAAAATATTAAAGGTCATTTATTAGTAAAACATGGCCATAATATTCTTAGGTTAGAAAGTTTGGATTTTGATTTTATCAAAAGCTTTTTGAGTAATCCTGAGAATAATATGGAAGGTATTGTTTTTCATCATCCAGCGGATAATCGTATGTGTAAGATCAGGAAATCTGATTTTGGTCTACGTAGAAAAGCGGTAAAAGAACTTATTGTTTAAAATAAAGATTAAGTTTCGGTAATTCATTTTATCGGAACTTTTTTACGTGTTAAATTGAACCATAAAAAGCCAAAGAACTATTATGAAGCATTCTCTTTGTTATTCCGTAGAAATCTAGGTAAAGTTTGTAGGAATAATGATTAAAATTTCGCGTTTAGATTCTTTCAAGGATAAACGGAGAATAGAACTTTTGTGGTTAATAAAAAAATAAAAAAAATGGTACAGGCAGAAATAAAAAGTCTTTTAAAAGAAGACATCAGTATATTGATTAAAGTTCCCAATTCAGGAAAGCATTATTTATGTGATTGCGGAGAAGCCAGTTTATTGACAGTAAAAGAAATACAGTCGATATCAGCGGTCTTCATCAGCCATACCCACATAGATCATTTTTCAAATTTTGACGGAATTTTCAGGCATCAGATCGGAAGTGGAGAAAAAGTAGTGATCTGTGGACCCGCCAATATTCATCAGCAGGTTGAAGCAAGATTAAAATCGTATACCTGGAATCTGATTGATGAAAATGCTATTGAATATGAAATCCGGGAAATTGTTTCAGAAAAAGAAATTAATATTTATAAAATCCATCCCCCATATTGGACTCTTGAATTTGTAAAAACCCAGGATTTCCTTTTTGAAGATGAATATGTAAACGTTGATTTTGCTATTCTGGATCATAAAACAGATTCCATATCCTATCTGTTTAAAGAAAAAGATTCCGTTACCTTTAATGAGAATGGCTCAGGATTTAGAAAAGGAAAATGGATTAGTGAACTGAAAACGGCTTTTGGAAATAATGACCAGGGTAAGGAAATCGAAATCGAAGGAACGGTATATAAAGCTTCTGATTGGTTTCATTTACTGACGAATAATCCCGGATATAAGCTGGGCGTCATTATGGACCACGCAGCGTGTGAAGAAAATTATGAAAAAATAAAAGCTGTTTTTGAAGGAGCAGACCTTGTGTATATCGAAACGTTTTACAAAGATACCGATCAGGAATTTGCAAAAATCAATTATCACAGTTTTGCCTCTGCATCAGGAAAAATCATGAATGAATGTCGGGTAAAAGAAGCCGTTCCCATTCACTTTTCAAGAAGATATACGGAAACTGATCAGGAGGAAATTGAAACTGCTTTTTATACAGCATTCCAAAAGGATTAATTAATAGATAGAGTAAAACTAAACCGTAAAAGCTAAAAAAGACAATAAGCATTTAAGCTGTTCCCAATTCCTTTAAAAATACATTTTAAGGATTGCAACTGCAGGCATTTTGTTGGTCATTCAGCAGGAGCCTCAACGATGAGAAGTGTATGTGATTTAAATTACTACACCATTTAAAGATCTCTTTTTACGGAAAAAATTAAACAATAAAAAAAATGAAACCTACTATATTTTTTACAGCAGACCATCATTTTGGTCACGAAAATATTATAAAATTCTCTGAAAGGCCATTTGAGTCTTTGGAGCATATGAACGAAGAACTTATTAAAAGATGGAATGAAAGAATCCAACCCGGTGATACCGTCTATCATTTAGGTGATTTCAGTTTAGGAAAACCGGATTTTACAAAGGAAATTCTGGATAAGCTAAATGGAAACATCCATCTGATAAAAGGGAACCATGAAGGAGCGGCGTTAACGTACCCTAAACGGTTTGCTTCCATCAGAGATTACCATGAACTTAAAATTGATGATTCCGATAATAAGAACGGAAAACAAAAAATCATTCTTTTTCATTACGCCATGCGTACCTGGAACGGTTCACACCGTGGTGTCTGGCAGTTATACGGACATTCTCATGGAACTTTACCGGATGATGAAATGGCATTAAGCTTTGATGTAGGGGTAGACTGCCATCATTTCTACCCGATTTCTTACGAAGAAGTAAAAGAAATCATGAAGCAGAAAAAATGGACCCCGCCATTTGAACCAAGAGAATGATGATGAGTGATAATGAGTTATAATAATGCGTGAAAATGAGGAGAGATGGTGAATATGCTTATAATACTGCCAGAATTTTAAGTGAAATTCTGAAGTAGTAAAAAAACAAATTAGTAACAATTTAAGCCGGAAGAGATAAAGAACGGAGATTTTATTCTTCATTTTTCCATCCTGTCTGTCATTCCATAATAATCTCAGCTCAGGAAAAGAAAATACATTTTAGAATATGGATAAGTCTTCCGGCAGACAAAATTTAAACAAGTGAAAACAACAGAAAATATATTAATAGTAGACCTTGAAGCAACGTGTTGGGATAACCGTCCGCCAAGAGGTGAAGAAAGTGAGATCATAGAGATCGGTGTATGCATTATGAATGCCAGAACCGGTAAGATTTCCAAAAATGAAGGAATTTTAGTAAAACCCCAATACTCAAGAGTAAGTCCGTTTTGTACCGAACTTACTACACTTACACAAAGTATGCTTGATAGTGAAGGGATCATGCTGGATGATGCATTTGATATTCTGAGAGCAGAATATGATTCTGAAGAACTGACATGGGCGAGCTATGGAAATTATGACCTGAATATGCTTCAGGACCAGGCCAGAAGATTCTATACAGATTATCCAATGAGTGATGATCATATCAATGTGAAAACCTTATTCGGGGCAACTCATCCTACCATCAGAAAAAGTGTGGGAATGAACAGGGCTTTGGGCGAATTGGGCTTCACACTGGAGGGTACTCATCACAGAGGGGTTGATGATGCTAAGAATATTGCGAAAATCCTTCATTGGTGTTTGAATAATAATTAAACTTCTCAATAGAAGTGAAAATGGAAGGGGTCTGTTTCAAATTTGAAACAGACCCCTTTATATTTTAAGATGCCTTAATTATACATAGTTCAACTTTCCAATAGATAGTGCATAAACTGAAAATCAGCCGGATATTATAGGACTGTATCAGCTATAAGATCACAGATAAGGCTGTGTAATTCTGAAGGAATAGAATGCCCCATTCCGTCAATCAGGACAAATTCAGAATTTACAATGGAATATGCAATATCTTTTCCACACTCCGGATGAAAGATCAGATCATCTGTTCCGTGAATGACCAAAGCAGGTGCTGTTATCTTTTTAAGCACTTCCGGATTATATTGATAGGAGCCCATGGCCATAATCTGTCTGATTATACCGTTTTTAGTTTTGGAACGATTGAGTTCTTCTTCTATAAGAGCAATTTCCAGGTTTTGATCAAATGAATACCCGCTGCCTGATATTTTTCGGGCAAAAGAAATTTTTTCAGCAAAATATTTTTCTCTTTCTGTTACAGGATTGGCTGAAGGTTTCATCATCATTTCCATAATTTCTGGGTCGGCTGAAGGTAAAACTGGATGTAAAGATGTTGACATAATGATTGTTAATGATAAAACACGTTCCGGGAAGTAAGAACCTAGCAATTGAGCAATAATTCCTCCCATAGAACGCCCAACAAAATGAGCCTTTTCAATCTGTAGATGATCCAATAATCCAATGACATCTTTAGCCATATCCATTAGAGAATAGGGGAGATCTTCCGGTTTCAGCGTAGAAAAATATTCCTGAGTATTTCCATTAAGATGAATTTCTTTTCCAGAAATATAGACAGAAGATCCGGAATCTCTATTGTCAAAACGGATTACTTTGAAACCTTTATCCACCAACAATTGGCAGAATGGATCTTCCCAACGAATCATCTGGTTTCCCAATCCAGCAATCAAAACAATAGTCTTTGGATTTTCTTCCCCAAATATCTCGTAACAGATTTCTACTTCTCCAATTTTTACTGTTTTCATCTGCTTTTATTTTTTGTATGACAGTATTTCTTCCAATGGCAAAAGCCTGGAGTCTTCAATCGCTGCAATTCTGTGGCCTACGATTTTCATGTACGCTTCATTCTTTTCAAAATTGAAAAAATCATTGACGCTTTTCTGTTTAATGAGCATACAGATATCCCAATATTCATTCTCGGGACCAATTAAAAACTGTTCTCCTTTTCCTATGAATATAATTTCGCCGCCGCTTTCTTTTAAAAATGGTTCAGTTTCTCTGATGTATGTAAAATAAGCATCCCAACCACTGGTTTTTTCAGATGGTTGAAGATCCGGATATTGAGAATAATCTGCCTCTTTCTTGAGTTTGATAAGATTCATATTGATAATGGGACCTTGTATATTTTTCAAAAAAAGATGTTTTCCTGCTTCAAAAGTAGGAGAGAGATAATGTGTTGACATAGTTTTTAGTATAACTCATTATTTATCTCAGAAATATAAGCCTTCTCAGCCTTTTGTATTTCTTTACGATAATTGATGAATGAATTTTCCTGCTTGGGTATAATCATTACAAATTCAAAAGTAAAAGCTTCACTTCTAGATTCTGTCCAGTCTTTTTGCAGGGCTGTATTGTTGCACAGTCCGCTGTTTAATTCAAATTGTATCCTGTTCACAAGAGCTTCCAGGTTCAATGAGCTTTGGATGTATTGTTTTCCGTTGCTGTTATTCTTTAAAGACAGAACGCCCATAGTAACGGTATGGTTTTTTGCCTTCTCTCTTAATTGTTGTTTTAATGCATTTTTCATATCATAGTCATTGTATATTTCCCCCTAACTCAAATAAGAAATCACTTACGGTACGGAGAGATTTATTCTTTTTAGGGGCTAAAATATCTTTTGTAATATTTTCCGCACTGATCAGAGCTTCTTCAAAAATCTTTTTCCCATTGGGAGTAATGACCACGTAGCTTACTCTCGCATCCCTTTCATTGGTTTCTCTTCCTACTAACCCTATTTTTTCCAGGGGATTCAATAATCGTGTTACCCCGGAAGCGGTAATTCCTATCTTTTCCGCAAGGTCTATTCTGCGCATCTTGCTCTCAGAAGACGTATTCAGAATGTAAAGAATGATAAAATCATTGAGCCCAAGCCCGTGCACACTCAAAGCATCAAACTTTCTTGAGATGACAGATTGAAGCTTATTGATATTCATTAAGAGTAATAATTCAGAACTTATCATTGATTTATATTTGATTTATCAATTATTTTTATTTTGCAAATATATACATTTTAATGAGTTAAGTTTGGTTTTTGAAATAAAATTTAATCAAGAATTATAGTAAATGATTTTTTAATACCATTTGAAAATATGAATTTTCTTCACTACTTTTAAAACATCATGAAAACAAGTATTATATACACCAAAAGAGATGAGAAAACTGTACTGGAAGAGAGTACTCTTAATGAACAGAAAGTATATCTTAAACATATTTACGAAAATGAGGTATTGAAAAAACAGAAGTCTGGAACAGGAATAAAGTAGATTCCATCACTTTATATCCCTCCGAAGACGAAAAAACTTCAGATGAAGAAATTCTATTTTGAGAATATTTTTCTCAGAAGTGTTCAGATCATTCGCATTAAGAATAAAGATGAATATCAATGGATTCATGACAAAAAATATACTAATCTTCTTCTCACAAAAGAGGAAATGTATATCAATGACTTTAACAGCAGGAAAATAGCATCATATAAAGTTGATCAGCTTAACGGAGTACAGTTGACAAAATATCTGTACCCGAAAGACGGAGACTATCGCGAAATAGATTACTCTAGATCCAGAAATCCTTATCTTGAAAAAGAGAAATTTATCAGCTATCTCAATGAGGTTTTAGCAGAAAACAACAGTTCTCTCAACCCAGCGTATTATTTGGAATTTTTACCATTTTTTCCTTCGGGAGAAGATCCTGAATTTGAAACGGTACGTTACTTTTCTTTTTACGAAAATAAAGAGATCACCCTACAGCAGGCATTTTTTGAAAGAGAGTTTGATAAGAATATTTATACTGAACATCAGCTTCGGAGAACAGATCATTTTAAACGTCTGGAAATGATCAAAAGAACCTATTTTATTAACGGCAAATCTTCATTTTCGCCTGAAGAAAGCCTGAATATTCCTGTAGAAATACACAATCTCATAGAAGAGAAAAATGGTTTCAAAAAGTGGGAAATCAAAACTATTAAAGACAATACATTACATACCAAAGAAGTATTGGTTACCAATGCAGAAGGGCAGCGTTTCTTCTATCAGGAAGTTGACCCTTTCAGTAAAAAGGTTCTTGTGACGTATAAATTTGCAGATTTTTCAACATTGGGCGGTTCTTCTTCAACCGATATGAAATACGATTCTGAAGGGGTGCTCATTACTGAAGGTGTTACTTTATATGACTACTGGGATAGTGAGTTCTACAGTATAGAAGCTATGCATCAGGATGGTTTTTTTGAGTCGGAATATGGAAAATATTTCAAGTCTGCCTCTCCTGAAATTCCGGTTAATATGCCAGTCATTAAAACTGTATATAAAAATCATCTGGATGAAATTATTCCTGAAAACGAAGCAAAACAACAGTATGAATATTCGGAAGAAACCTATCAAAACGGCCATCTTTTAAAACGAATTTCTTATAAAGCCCATTCACATAAAGATTTAAAGAACGATGAGTATCATATAAAAAGTGCTACTTATTACGATGATCTTGAAAACCTACCGGATCTGGAGAATTTTGTAGATAATTCTGATGAAATTTATTACAACAAAAGAACCGCGAACAATTATATTCTCTATGATTTTATTACCAGAAATTATTGGGATGAGAAAAAAGCTGAATTTTGGGGGAATGTGGTCTACGACAATTTTTACAGAGTAGTCTCTAAAGTAGTATATGATGCCCAATCCAAAAAATTGATTTCAGGGATAAAGAAACTTTATATGAATGTAACTCCTCTTCTGGGTCAGAAATATATAACAATTAATTTCAACAATACAGGAGAAGTGGAAAGCTACATTGACAACCGTTTTACTTTTCCTGAGTATTATACCAAAGAAAATTTCGAAAATAAAAATGAAGAAAAAGGACCTGTGTCTCAAGAGTATTATAAGGATTTAAAAAATATCATTCCTAATAATCCTGCCTTTCCTTTTGCAGATTTTAACAGTCGTACAATCTTTTATGCCACTGAACCTGGAAAAGAAAGTCAAATCACAGGATTGATGGTAGATTCTAAAATTAAAATAGCCGCAGAGGAATATATCGTAATACATTTCCTGGATTCCGAAACCGTTCTGGAGGATTATATAAAAATGATTCCTACATCCGATCTTTACTTTTATAATATTGAAAATACGGGAAACACCATTGAAACAGATTTTTTCGGAATGAAAATTCATGCCCATTTTTCAATTGATCTGACTTCCAGAACTATAGTGTGTCAAATTATAAATTCAGTAGAGAAGGATGTAAGTTTTAGAAAAGAACATTCTAATGAAGCTACGAATGTCTACTTTTTTTACGTTGGCGAAAAGAAAATTTTCGTAACCTTTTATTCAGAACTGCTGATAGGCCTCCTGTTAAAAGCATAAAGTTTTGTTAAAAAATTCACTTTCAAGGGATAATTTATTTCCTGTAGATCATTTTTTGTTATTTTAGCCACCAAGAATGAATCTATGCTAATTGAGGACGAGTTTAAGACCATATATTTAAACTATAGAATCAAGGAAACTGTTCCTTTTCTTAAGACGCTCACACCAAAAGATAAAAAAGAAGTTCTTGCTCTTTTAAAAATATATATTAATAGAGAATGGGGGCACAATAATATCTCTGTGTTGGCTGCTTTAGCCTGTTGCAAAAGCAAAACCGAATATGATAAACTAAGTCCCGGATATTATTCAATGCCGGTGGACCTCATCGATGACCTTTTTGAGTTTTATGTTCCTGATTGGTTGGGAGAAAGCCATTTATTTTTAAGAAATTTTAACTATTTGAAAGTTTTGGAATGGGAGCAGAAAGGCTACCTTGATCTGAATGACGATATAAGTGCCTCATTACTTTCATCTTCAGGAAGTTTCGAAAGCTCATTAGAAGAAATTTTATTCACTTATCCTGTTACCTTAGATTCGCATATCTGGCTCATGTTTGAATATGAATCTGATATTACTTCTCATTACAAAGGCAGAAACTGGAAAGAGGTCTTGAAAGCCCTTGCTCAGGACCAGAAAATTGATCGCTCCAAACTTCTCAGATCCAGTCTTAAAGCTCTTAATTTTAATTTTTCAAAGGACCATAATACCTGGTTTTTAGAGCTTTTTGCTTACCTTGAACCTAGCGGTAAAGAAATTTTAGAACTCCAGGAGGAGCTGTTTATGATTTTTCATTCAACACAGCATTCCCTATTCCCCGGAACATTAAAAATAATTAACCAAGTCATCACAGACAAAGCATTTAAAACAGAAGAGTTTTTACATGCAGGATCTTCCCTGATCACACTTCCTACCAAAAATATTGTCAGTGCATTGCTTCTTACTGTAGAAAAAATAGCCAAAGATAATAACAGATATAATGAAGAGAGCTGTCTTCTTGTGATACCTGTTTTTCTGAATAAAGATAAAACACTGCAAACGAAAGCTGCAAAAATCATTGCTAAATATGGAAACCCTGAATCCGAAAAAATACAACAAGAATTAACACTTTATAAAGAATCTCTTCTTTCAGACGCCCAAACATTACTGGAGAAATTTCTTACCGGAAAAGTAAAGATTGAAAGTAAAGAAACCCATGGCTATGAGACCGTTTCATGGCATTTGTCGGAACCTGTTCTATCCATTGAGACCATTGATGATTTTATCTTCTTTGCACCACAGGTTTTCAGTAACAATGAAGTTTGCCATTTTGAACAGTTTTTAGAAGCTTTGTTAAAATTTAATGGTGAATTTCAGGAAGAACATTTCAATCAGCTGGAGCCGGCTTTCAAAGCGGCACTTAAGGTAAAAGGAGCATCAGGTCTGCGTCACCTGCTGGCTGCATTTTTTGTCAATTATGGAATATTGAAACAAAAGAGAAAATCTCAGATTCTGTTAGACGCACAGCTAGAGTTCCATACCCTTGAAAATTGGGTTGAAGAGAAGACTCCTTTTGTTTTTAAAGCATATCACCAGCTTCTTTCAGGTGTTTTTGAACTACTTAAAGAAAATAAAAAACTTCCTCTTCTCTGCGTACCTGATCATACCCCTTGCTGGATTAGTGTTCATCATCTGGTTAATAACTTGAGAATCTATCAGCTGCATGACGAACTGCCAATACCTTTTGACTTGCAGATCGCGGTTCTTCGTGTAAAAAAAGAAAATCCTGATCAGGAAGAAAATTATGCAAAAGAACAGTTAAATGAAAAATATTTTGAATTTCTGAAGCCTGTTTTCGATGGGAATTATTTCAGAGACCGCTATGACCATGTATACCTGGATGGCAGCTTCAACCAGGAGTTCAGTTACCGGAAAATTTATAAATGGAATAATACAGAAGAAGTCCCACAGCTCTTGGTTTCTATTGATAGCCGGAAAGAACTTTCGGAAAAAGCTTCCTTCTTAGACCATTTATTCAACTCTTATCATGCTTTGTATGATGACGATTTGATCCCTGTTTTATACACTTCTCCTTATTTTTCCGGCACTATTGTAGGCAGGAAATATAATGAAAGTCTATCCAATTCCGTTTATCAGTATGATATCAAAAAGAATATAGAACTTCTGGATGCGTGGATGAGACTTCATCTTCCTTTTCAGCCTGTTCATTATTTACTACTGTCTGCGGGACTATTTAGTAAGGATAAAATATTTTGTGGTATAGCTTTTGAAGTCCTAGTAAACAAGGCGGTTTCCGAGGATTTTGAGGTACAGGAACTAGGAATTCTGATCGGTAAAAAGATCAGTTTTGAGTGGGCTCCTGTTAAAAGACTTACAGACGGATTATATGGTCTTATTAATTTGAGTACCAGCCATAATCTGGCTTTCGAGAAACTGCTGACAGCCATTCTTTCAGCAATAGAAAAGCCGGTTTTTAATCTTAAAAAGCTATTAGAGCTTTATTATGAACTGCTTAGCAAGAATCAGACGTTACCCGATGAAACGGTTTCCGGTCTGCTTAAAGAATGGAAAAAAGAGAATAACCTGAAAAAAATTATATATCAAATTAAAAGCACATGAAAGAAAGACTTTATGAGATCCTTAATGAGGAGCAAGTACATGAGATTATCCCTTTTCTAAAACAACTTAGTGTAGAAGAAAGAAAAACATTGGTGCCATCCATAAAGAAAATGGACCGCGAAATCAGTAAAATTGTGATGACTAAAAATTCCTATCATACGGTAGGTTCTGCCAGTCAGCATTCTATCATTGATATTGCATCATTTGTTTGTATGGACAAAAAGAATTTCGGTAAAAATTACTGGAGCCTCTTCCGGAATGCCGAACAGACAGAGCAGATTTTGGAGTGGGGGTGTCCAGATTGGTTTTCGGACTTTATCAATGAATCTGTAGAAGCCGAGTTTACAGCCTTCAATTATCATGACATCCTGGGATGGACAAAAAAAGGATATGTAGAACCCAGACCGGAGCTGCTTGGGCATCACCTGAGCAATTATCCATCAGATTTGGATCAGTATCCGGAAACACTTACAACCCACTTTTGGTATTTATGTGAATACCCATCCAAATCTTTACCATTCCGTAAAGAGTGGTTCCCCCTGGTTCAAAAGTTGGTAGCAGAACAGAAAATTGAAAGAAAACGATTTTTACGAGAATGTTTGCTGGCTTCCAACAGAAACTTTAACAAAAATGTGACGGGCTGGTTTATGGATGCGTTTACTACCTTAAAGCCTACAGAAGCAGAACTACTGGAGCTTCAGAATGAATTGCTTGCCGGATTGGCATCGGTACAGTCAAAAGCGGTCAATACCATTTTGACGCACCTGAAGAAAATAGCAGGAGCGGACATTAAAACCGAAGAACTTTCCCATTACCTTCCAAACTTGCTGAGTTCAGAAGTGAAAACCGTAGTGATCTCCGGCTTATCGCTAACGGAAAAAATCTTTCAGAGAAAAAGACTCGATCCGGAAATGTTGGGAATGGCTTTAAGTACTGCATTTGTAAGCAAAGATGATGGCATACAGACGAAAGCAGCAAAGATTATTCTGAAATATATCCCGCCTTCTGAAAACATAAAAGAAGCGTTATCACATTATTCGGACAATATCCTGACCAATGTACGTCCTCTTCTGGAAAAATATATAGAAGATAAACAACAGGAGCTGGAAGATTTAGCCTCTGAAAAACTCTCTCTTACTACGGAAGAAAATAAAGTCAAAGTACTTGAAAACTTTGAAGATCTGATGTTCTTTCTTCCTTTGGCAATGGAAGACCCTTATAGCCACCATTGTGATATCGCTTTAGATGGATTTATACGTTTTGCCAACGAAGTAGATGCTGAATCTGTAAAACTCATAGAGCCCGTATTCCTGAAAGCATGCAAAACAATTGCAAAATGGGAAGTTCCATATTTGAATGTTTTATTGTGTAATCTGATTATCAATTACGGACTGAGCTTATTGGAAAAATATCCCATTCAGCTTAAAAACCTAGAAAAAATATATCAGAAAACCAGTGAAGAGGAAGCTGGAAGAGAGGCCAATTCAAATTATCAGAAGAAACTGGGCCCTATGGAAAAAGTAGGCGCCGAATCTCCTGCAATGAAAGCTTTTAAGGAAATTGCCATATTTATACATCAAAAGATAAAACTGGGAGACAGCATTCCATTGCTGTTTACAATCACGCATTCACCGTGCTGGATTTCTCCCGTGGCTTTGGTGGAAAAATTTGAGATCTATCAGAATAAAAATATAGAACCCCATCACCTGGATGTTCAGCTGGCATTGCAGCGCTGTGCCTTAGACAATACCTCGGAAGCAATAAAATTAGTTGAGGAAAAATTAAAAGGTGAGTACAGAGAGCTACTGCTTTTCTTCTTTGGCAAAGATATCCGTCCGAAAGGAAAATTTGAACACCCTTCATGGTGGATGACAGCCGGGATTACGCGTTCACCGGAAACTGTATTTAGTGAATTCAGCAATTTTGGATATGATAATATTCCTGAAGAATTCCTTATTGGAAACTACAGCTGGAAAACTATTGACAACAAGAAAAACTCATATTATCCGGTTGAGCTGAATATTGTTATCCCAAAATATCATCTTGAAAAAAGAAAAGAACCTTTATTTCTGGAATATTTTGTTGCAGGTCAGAAAGAACTTTCTGAAACTCCTGCATTAATGTGGTGTTTTCCGAATACTCCGGCAAATGCATTGGCGAAAGTGATTAAACACTGTCTTTTCTATTCCGGGATTGCTGAGGTCTATGAAAGAAACCTTGTTTTGAATACTTCACAAGCTCTTTATCAGATCAAAAAACCTCTGGATAAAATAGGAAATCTGTTTTTAGGAACAATCTTCCTTGACGGGGATAAAACAATCCGTGGAACGGCTGCCGAAATCTGGCTGGAACACGTTTCTCATCAAATGATGGACAATGCAGAACTGGGAAGAGTAATCGGACTTCACGAAAAACTGGAATGGGCACCTGTTAAAAGATTAACAGACCTTATGCAGCATCATATGCTGAATGTCAGTAAAAATCATAATATAGCATTGGAAGAACTTATTTCCAATATACTGCTTCAAATGGGAGAACCTGTTACCAACCTGAAAAAACTCCTTGAAGTGTATCACGAAGTATTGGCTTTAAATCAGTCGGAAGCCCATATAAACTTAATAGAAAAATTAAACGACTGGAAAGAAAACTCGAGCCTGAAAAAAATCTGCAATCTTCTTCTAAAAAAATAATTTATGGAAGATACGCTTATTTACAACTATTCCAGGTCATCCTCTTTGGCAAAAAAAGATGATCTGGAAGAACTGTTTCTTGCTAAATACAGTGAGATACACAAAAACACGGATGTTCCCTGCTTTTTTTGGGGAAATGTTGGCCAGCCGTTTATTCTGGCCAGATGTCTGATTACACTTTCTAATATTGTGAAGTCCAGTTTTAATCTGTCACCGTTTCAGATATCACTCCTCAAAGATCCTATTGTCACTGCGGGAAATGAAAGACTGCGCTTTGAGGGATTTTCACATTGTGCGGGAGTTTATGCAAGGGTGGATGTATTACCTGATGGTCTGGATGGTGAATTTTTAGAAAACGGAACTACCAATGTGGACTTTAATCAACCCATGATAACCGCTTTGGGAAGTATCCGTCCCAATGAGAGAATTATGCTTTCTGTGGGAGAAAAAGAAGTCGGTTTATACAAAGAAGAGAAAAAAGTAATAGAAAGAAAAGTTCCGTTACCTGTAAAATGGATCAAAGGTCTTGGAACCGTACAGATTTATTTATCTCAATCTGAAAAACGACATAGCTTCAACAAAATTCAGACTCAGCAGTTGTTCCGGGGAATGCCGAAAGGAGTAGTGAAATCAGACTATTATCTTATCGTAAGAGGAAATAAACCTATGTTTTCTCCTGTAAAATCAGCAGATGCTGTATGCATTGGCGGTCTTCACAGGCTTCGCCTTCTGGAACCTTTACTTCCTTATATAGACTCTATGCAGATCTTTTCGCATTCTAATATGCAGTCTACGACCTGGCAGCTTTATATGGGGAATATAAAATTCAGTTTTTCTTTATCAAGAGAAAGCTGGAGAGGATTTTCGGGAGAGGGGGCAGTTTTGGATAGCCTTATTTCTGATATTTCAGATCAGTGGATTGATGCTTTGGATAAATATGCATATGCCAATCAGTCATTCAGTACAACTGCATTGGCTCTGGAAGAAAACCTAAGCCTTACAGCCACTGATAATCTTACAGGAAGACTTGCAGCCATGGGACTATTAGGATATGACCTTGATGATCAGGAATTTTTCTACCGGAGATTGCCTTTTAAGCTTAGCCGTATTCTGGAAATGAATCCCCGTATGAAAAATGCAGAGAAGCTGATACACGAAGGAAAAGTAGAAATATTAAATAGTAACAAAGAAAGAACAGAAGCCAGAGTAGGAGGAACCGGTGTACATCATACCGTAATCATTGATGATGAAAAAGAACGGTGTACATGCGAATGGTTCAGCAAATATCAGGGGGAAAGAGGCCCTTGTAAGCATATGCTGGCTGTAAAAAAACTGGTTAATATTTAACAACAGTTTTTTTTAAAGATATTCATAATGCTTTATTTTCTGGCCACGAATGTTAAATGAAAAGATTCGTGGCTGAAAACAAGCTTATAGGATAATAAGATTTTATTATTTTTTTTGAGCTAACCAATCCTCATAAGAAAGTACACCCAATTCTGGTTGACCGTCTCCTTCAAGAATTGAAATAAATTCCAGCTGATTACCATCCGGATCGTTGAAATAGATAGCCAAAGCGGGCATCCATGAAAATACCATCGGCTCTATACTTCCGTTTTTCAGGAAATTATAAGGCTTTAAATCCTTTTTTTCTAAAAACTCTACAGAATAATTTAAAATATCTTCCTTACTGCTTGAAAAAGCAAAATGTCTTGGCTGAAGATTCTCCTTTTGCTCCCATAGTCCCAGCATAAACTCTTTCCCTTCTCCAACCCATAAAAAGGCAATAGGACGGGTCTCATCTCTATGAGCTAATTTTAGGCCCAATACCTCTGTATAAAACTGAATAGCATTTTCCAAATCACTTACCTGAACGTGTGTTTCATATAATCCTTTAATCATAGTTCTGATTTTAATAAGAACAAAGCTAGAAAACGAATCCTTAAAAGATAGAGATTCGTGATCTCTTTATATGAAATGAATGATAGAAGGTTTTTATAATTGATAATTGAAAGTGAAAAATTCTAAATTTAGAATGATAGTCATTCCTTAGAGGTGGGTTATACTCCGCTTTAATATATATTGCCTCATTTATCCGGCTTTTCCAAAATTAAAATAGAATCATTCTCTTTTTAAAATCTGCATAATCAGGACAATCCGGAAGATAATTGAAATTAAATCCGGAAAAATTTTAAATATTAAGGTTCTACGCAGAAACATTGCGTAAGACAACGTTTATTTTGCATCAGAAATCAGAGAGGAAGTATCAATCCTTCCGATGTTTAACAGAAAAACAGTAACCATGAAATTTAATTTTTTAAAAAGAGAAAATAAAGTAGTGCTAAACTACGAAGGTGAAAAAGCGTACGCAATGACACCTGCCGAAGAATTATATAGTGCTGTTGTTACAACAGGGCTGTCAAATACCACCTATGAAAAAGGAAATGACAGATTGGAAAGAATCCAGTCTCTGATTAAGAAAAATGATCCTGAATTCGTGGCAAGATTGGCGGTATATGCAAGAAGAGATATGTATCTGCGTACTATTCCGTTGGTTTTGACGACAGAATTGGCTAAGCATACTTCAGGAACTGATCTGGTGAGCAGAACTGTGGATGGTGTTGTTCAGAGAGCTGATGAAATTACAGAGCTGCTGGCTTATTACCAACTTGCCAATGAAAGAACACAAACTAAAAAGCTGAACAGATTGTCAAAGCAAATTCAGAAAGGTCTGGTGAAGTCATTCAATAAATTTGATGAATACCAGTTTGCAAAATACAACCGAAAAGCAGATGTAACATTGAAAGATGCCTTGTTTCTGGTTCATCCAAAAGCTAAAGATGAAAACCAGCAGGAAATTTTCAATAAAATTGTGAATGGTAATTTACAGACGCCTTATACCTGGGAGGTTGAACTTTCAAATTTAGGTCAGGCAAAATTTTTCGACGATACAGAAAGAAAGCGGGCATTTAAAAACAAATGGGAAGAGCTTATCTTCAGCAACAAAATGGGCTATATGGCCACTTTGAGAAACCTTAGAAATATTTTGGAAGCTGGGGTATCACCTGATGCGATGGAAAAAATATGCGGTTATTTATCAGATGAGAGAGCGGTAATGAACTCAAAACAGCTGCCTTTCAGATTTCTGGCAGCATACAGAGAATTGAAAAAAATAGATTCTCCTTACACTTCTTCACTTCTGGAGGCATTGGAAAGTGCCGTTGTGATAAGTGCCGGAAATATCAAAGGTTTTGGTTTTGATACGTCAGTAGTGATTGCTGCCGATGTATCCGGCTCTATGCAGCAGCCGGTTTCACCTAAAAGTAAGATCTTACTTTATGATATTGGTTTACTGATGTCTATGATTTTACAGTCTCATTGTAAAAATGTGGTGACAGGTATGTTTGGTGACCGTTGGCTGAGAACTCCAATGCCTAAAAGAGGTATTCTGAGAAACGTGGATGACCTGTACAAGAGTGAGGGCAAAGTAGGATATTCCACCAATGGCTATCTGGTAATAGAAGACCTGATCAAAAGAAAAGAAAATGTAGATAAAGTAATGCTCTTCACAGATACCCAGATGTGGAATAGTACCGGAACCGGAAATTCTTTTGAAGCTTCATGGAGCAGATACAAGACAATTGCTCCCAATGCAAAACTGTATATTTTTGACCTGGCAGGCTATGGAAAACAGCCGCTTGATATCAGAAAAAATGATGTATACCTTATTGCAGGCTGGTCAGAAAAAATTTTTGATGTACTGAATGCTTTGGAAGATCAGAAATCTGCCGTAGAAATGATAAAAAATGTAGTGCTGTAAAAGGCACTGCTTTTAAAATAAACAATTTATTAAGGAGCTTAATCCCGCCTTCCACTCTATCTTTTTCTCCAATGCTTCTTACAGAGCCAGCTTAGAAAAAGGATGCCGTTACAATCGGGGCTAAGGAAATTTAAAGTATTTATTATGATAACACTTATTAATACTATTGAAGTCAGTCCACTTATCTATGCTAAAGAAGAATATGAGCTTCCTTCAATCGCCGATTATCCGGATCCTGAAAAATGGTATATGAAATGGGAAGAATTAGCTTCTAAGCTAAATTTTAACTTTAAACCTATTGAACAAGGATCTTATCTGGTGGATAAAGAAACCATTGATGATGAAAACTTAAAGATGATTTTAGAATCTAAACTGGATAAGATAGATTTTGATGATCCTGAAGAAGTTGATTTTGTAATGGCCTTTGATGGGGGAGTGGTACTGAAGGAAGATGATCAGATACCTATTCAACCCAATTGTTGTGGAGATATGTCTGATATTCAGAACTGGCAGGATATTTTTGAAAATCATACTTCCGCCTGGACTATGTTATGGATTGGGCATCAATGGGTTTTATATAAAAGAGAAAACGGAAAAATAAGTTTTTCAGAGTATACAGAATCAGGTATGGATGATCTTGGAGATATAAAAATTGTTGCAGAAGTAGATGAATGCGAACTCAAAACTGAGTTGGAAAAAGTAATACAGCATCAAATCAATTTTAAGAACAGAATATTATCCATTTTAAAAATGATGAATTATAAATTTCCGGAGAAAGTTTCTAAGCAATTAGCCGGAATTGGAAAGTGACATAGGAAATGGAGGCGTTAAGAAAATAAGCTATGCGAACGTTAAGAAAATTCTATTGTTTGAAGCGCGATACAGAAAGTGAATCGAAGAAGTAACATTACATTCGCGCAAGTTTTAGAATTTTTAGAGAGGATAGGTTATTTTTAGCCGTAGTTTCCAAGTCTTGAACTTTTGGTTCTTTTGCTTCAAGGCAAAACGAACAAAATTTAAATAAAAAAATAAACTACGTAAAAAGATCGCGTACATACAGTGTAATTTTGCAGTGTTAATATTACTGGTGCCGTTAGAAAGACATCCTTCGATTCCAAACTGACAGAGTCTTTCACCAGATTGCCCGGTAACGAACCAATGCCGTTGATAAGAGTTTCATCGTCAACTTCCAATTGAACATCAATTACTCTTATCATTAATTTGCTTGGTTTTTTAATAAAAAATCACTGCGTAAAAAGAATGCGTACATGAAATATAAATTTGCAAAAGATAAAACTAATAGTCATGAATAACTATAAAAAGCAAGTGTCGTAAAACAGAGTTACTTCGTATGTAGAGGCGGCAATATGGGTTTGAGTCCTGTCCTGTTATGGTAGTGTAAAAATGATAACACTCCGCCAGCAAGTCTCTGTTTGATATAATTATCTTGCCTTATCAAGTGTCGTTTTAGAATCATACTTCGAAATTTTAATCATTGGGTCGCAGGTTCGAATCCTGCCTTTTCCCTCGAAAAGGAGAAGTAGCTCAGCTGGTAGAGCAAATGCACCGAAGATTCAGAAAATATTACCTTGATTTAAAAAAACAAAACAAGTGCCGTAGAATCAGTGTTACTTCGCGACGGTGTCACGGGTTCGAGCCCCGTCTCTTCCACAACAAAAACACACAATCTATATAGGAAGAGTAGCTCAGTTGGTTAGAGCACGACATCACTTTTTGCTTTTGCCTTGTTTTTATGCAGTCAAAAGCCGGAAGTGGGAAGCTGGAAGATATCTTTGTATCATAATTTTCTATAAAGTCAGAATTTTTCAGGCTTTAATTTCTTCCTTCTTCCCACCTCCGGTTTCATACTGAAACGGATGATGAATTTTTATAAAAATGCTGGTAAACTACTTATCAGCATTTTTTATGGTATTTTCAAGCTCTTCCTCAAACATCGTTTTCCATTTTGAAAGGGTAGTTCTGCTTATTTTATATTTTCTGGACATATAGCTGGTAGAATGACTATGTTTCTTCTGATACTGAAGAAGTTTGAGCATAGTTTTCTTATCATAGGTCTTAAGCTTTTGATTTTCTCTGGAATGCTTGAAAAGTCTGTCATTGAACTTAAGGACATCTTCTGTAGTGTAAAGCTTTTCAAGAAGTTCTTTAATCTTTGGATCTTTCAGCTTCTCAGGATGTTCCAGCCTGAGCATATCCTGATAAATTTTTTTGTAATTGGGGCGCATCTTATTTCTTTTTATCCGTTAGTACTGTCACTCTTTTGAAGCCATCTGTGGAGTGTACTTTTAGGAATGGAATATTCTTTAATGACCTCTCCCTGCGTCATCTCTCCGGAAAGAATTCTTTTCATAATAAAATCTTTAATTTCCTGAGTATAAATATTTTTTCTGAAATAAGGGATTTTTTCAGATTTCTGCTGGCTCTTATTCACTGCAGACGGTGGAGCATATAAGATCAGGTGAGAACTGTAAATCCTGAAAAAGTCATATTCTAATAATTTACTCCATCGTAAAAGAAGGTCAGCGTCCAGAGATTTGCTTTTATACATCTTTTCAACGGATTCTTCATCACTGCCTAAAAATTTGCAGATCCTCTCCATGGTTATTTCACTTTCATCAATCTTCTCCTGAATAAATTTCCCAATATGGATTTCTTTATATAACATTTTTATTGAATATTATCTTTTGTTTAAAATTTATACATCAAAAAATGAAAATAGGTGTTTTGTATTATTGTTTACAGCAGAGTATAATTCACTTATATATGAGATTGGAAAAGATAAAATAAAGGTTCGGGTATCTTTAAATACACGGAATAAGGTCAAAATCTTCGCAAATTCGATTAGGACAAATCTGATATATTAAAAGGAGGTAGGTATCGTCTATTTAATGTATCTTTTGGGATATATTCCTTATTATCAATGGGTTTTATCTTTCTTCCTCTTTTTCTAGCTTCTTCTTTCTGCCATTTGTGTAAATAATATATAACCTATTAAAGTTTTTTGATGTAACACTGTTTATTCTCAGCTGTGTTTTGATATACAGCTGTTTATATATAGAATGTTTTTGATTAGTACCGGATAATTGCTTATCTGCTTTCAAATTTAGACAAAATTAAAAATAAAACCAGTCGGAAATATATAAAAGTCTATTTATGATCAGATTTTAATTAAAATTAACATAATATGTAATCGTATGTGTGATTTATTTTAAAAGAAACGATGATAATAATAAAAAGGTGGAAAAAGAAAAAATTGTATACCATCCGGCAAGTCCATACCTTTGCACATCAATGAAAAATACCATTAGCTTATTCGATTTTTCGAAGAAAATAAATTATAAAAACGAACTGCTGGCAGGCTTTACCGTAGCGATGACAATGATTCCTGAGTCACTTTCATTTGCTATTCTGGCAGGGCTTTCCCCACTTATCGGACTTTATGCCGCTTTTATGATGGGGCTCGTAACGGCTGTTTTGGGAGGACGTCCGGGAATGGTTTCCGGAGGAGCAGGAGCAACCATCGTGGTACTGATTGCTCTCATAAAATCTCATGGAGTAGAATATCTCTTTGCAACCGTAGCATTGGCAGGAATTCTCCAGATGTTAGTAGGTATTTTTAAACTAGGAAAATTTGTAAGGCTTATTCCACAGCCGGTTATGTATGGATTTCTGAATGGACTGGCGGTCATTATTTTTATGGCCCAGATTGAACAGTTTAGAATTACAGACAGTAATGGAGCAGTAGGCTGGCTTCAGGGAGTTCCTTTATATATTATGGCAGGATTAACTGCTCTTACAATTGCTATCGTTTATTTTTTTCCAAAAATTACCAAAGCTGTTCCCGCTTCCTTAGTGGCCATTATAGTGGTATTTGCTGTTGTTCTGGGTTTTAATATCCCAACAAAAACAGTAGTGGATATTGCTCATATAAGCGGAAGTCTCCCAAGTTTTCATATCCCAAACGTTCCTTTTTCTATGGAAACATTGCAGATTATCTTTCCATACGCCTTAATTATGGCGGGTGTAGGTCTTATTGAGTCTCTTCTGACTTTATCAATGGTAGACGAAATTACCAATTCTAAAGGAAGTGCAAACAAAGAATCGCTCGCTCAGGGACTTGCTAATATTACCAATGGATTTTTTGGAGGAATGGGTGGCTGCGCAATGGTAGCACAGACACTGGTGAATCTTAATGCGGGGTCCAGAGCCCGGTTGTCAGGAATTATAGCCTCTGTAATGATTTTGCTGATTATTCTCTTTGGTGCTCCTGTTATAGAGAAAATTCCTATGGCAGCTCTGGTAGGAGTGATGATGATGGTGGCTGTCAGTACATTCCAGTGGGTTTCTATCAGAATTATAAATAAAATGCCGAAGACTGATATATTGGTGGGAGTTACAGTGGCTTTGATAACCATACTTCTGCATAATCTTGCGCTGGCCGTTCTGATAGGAGTCATTATCTCTGCATTGGTTTTTGCCTGGGATAACGCCAAACGAATCAGAGCCAGAAAACATACTGATGAGAATGGAGTGAAGCATTACGAAATATATGGACCTCTTTTTTTTGGTTCAGTGACAGCATTTACAGATAAGTTTGATCCTGCGGATGATCCGGATCAGGTGGTTATTGATTTTAAAGAAAGCCGTATTGTGGATATGAGTGCGATAGATGCCTTAGATAAGTTATCGAAACGATATAAAGAACAAAATAAAACATTACACTTACGACATCTCAGCGAGGACTGCCGAAAAATATTGAAAAATGCCGAAGCAGTAGTTGAAATTAATATTGAAGAAGACCCTACTTATAAGGTAATTCCGGAAAAATAGGAAAAAGGCAATAGTGAATTTTTATCAATTATCAATTAAACTATATAAACCACCTCAATAACCAGACAAGGACTGTAAGATAAATCTCCAGTCCTTGCTTGTTTAGGTTATTAATGTATTCGCGATAAAATCAGGCACTAAAGCATAGTGCGACAATTTCATGCTGATGGAAGCTCGTCCGCTTGTCAGCGTTCTCAGATCGGAAATATACCCAAAAGTTGAAGCTAACGGAACTTCCGCTGCAAAAATCTTTCTTCCTGATCTTTCATCAATAGAAGTAATGATTCCTCTTCTTCTGTTGATATCCGCAGTGACAGCCCCCGTATATTCCTCAATACTTTGAATCTCTATCTGCATGACAGGCTCCATCAATTTAGGACTGCATCCTCTGGCAGCGGCTTTGAATCCTTCTCTGGCAGCAATTTCAAAATCAAATGCAGAAGAATCCTGAGCATGAAAAGAACCATCCAGAAGGGTAATCTTCATGTTTTCCAGAGGATATCCTTTTAATGGACCGTGCTCCATTGCTTCTTTGAATCCTTTTTCAACAGAAGGAATAAATTCAGTTGGGATGACACCTCCTTTGATTACATTGACAAACTCCAGTCCATATTCTTTGTCATTCCTTGGTCCGATTTCAAAACTGATATCAGCGAACTGACCGCTTCCTCCGTTTTGTTTGGAAAGCTTTTCTCTATGGATTTTAGTTCCCGTTAAGATCTCACGGTAAGAAACTTTAGGTCTTCCCTGATTGATTTCAATACCATGATTCAGACGTATTTTTTCCAAAGTAACCTCAAGGTGAAGTTCTCCCAGCCCACTCAATAAAGTCTCTCCAGTCTGTTTGTCTCTCTCAACAACTAAAGAAGGATCCTCCTCCTTAATTTTAGCCAGTACCAAACCAAAAGATTTCTCATCACCATTCGTTTTCGGTTCAATAGCAACTCTGATAACAGGAGTTGGGATGGTAATCGCTTCCAGTAATATTGGATTGTCCAGAGAAGATAAAGAATCTCCGGTTTTGGCATCCTTTATTCCCGTTAAAGCAACAATATCTCCCGCTTTAGCTTCATCCATTGATAATGTTTTATCCGACTGCATCTGTAAAATTCTCGAAATCCTAAAACTTTCACCCGTTCTTACATTCAGTATCGTATCTCCGGATTTTATCACTCCGGAATAAACACGAAGCATGGCCAATCTTCCCATATGTTTATCAATCACGACTTTGAAAACAAGTCCCGAAAAAGAAGCCGCTTCATTTCTTTCCAATATTACAGCTTCTTCTGTATGAGGATCTCTTCCCTGAAGGTCAGCAAGCTGATCCGGAGCTGGAAGATAAGTTACCACAGCATCAAGAAGAGGCTGGATTCCCTTATTTTTAAAGGCAGAACCACAGAGAACAGGAACAGCTGCTCCGGATCTGCAGACTCTTTGCATAGCCTCTACGATCATTTCAACGGTGACTGTATTTTCGGTATTCATAAAAATGTCAAAGAAAGTCTCATCATATTCTGCAAGAGTCTCCATTAATTTCATTCTATATTCATCAGCTTCAGTACGGGATGCAGTTGGAATGTCTTTTTCAACAATGATTTCCCCATTTTCATCGGTCCAGTATAAGGCTTTCATTTTGACAAGATCAATGACTCCTTCAAAATGTACTTCAGCGCCAATTGGAATCTGAAGAGCAATAGGAATGGCATTCAGCTTGGTTTTTATCTCATGTACAACCGCAAAGAAGTCTGCCCCAATTCTGTCCATTTTATTAATGAAACAAATTTTAGAAGTGCCATGTTTTTCAGCCTGGTACCATACATTTTCAGTTTGCGGTTGCACACCGGATGAAGCGCAGAAAACTGCGACAACACTGTCCAGAATCCTTAGAGAACGTTCTACTTCCACTGCGAAATCAATGTGTCCTGGAGTATCAATAATATTGATATTATACACTTTATGATCTTTTTTCCATTGCGTTGAAACAGCAGCTGAAGAAATGGTGATCCCTCGGTTTCTTTCCTGAATATCCTTGTCCATGGTGGTGTTTCCATCATCTACATTACCGATTTTATGAATGAGTCCCGTGTAATACAGAAGCCTTTCCGATAAAGTTGTTTTTCCTGCATCTACATGTGCTATGATCCCTATATTTCGTGTGTTGTATTTCATTTTGTTTGATTTAAATTGTTGATTTTTAGATTTGTATTTTGAAAAGGTTCTGAAAATAATGAACACAAAATACACTCCGGCTTGATAAAACCGGCAAAACTTTTTTGTATTTTGAGTTGAGAAAAATTTTCAGAGATATTAACAAATAACAGAAGTTGTTTAAATTGTTAAAGTCTGAAAATAAGGCAGCAAAAAAGACCTATCCGAATAGATAGGTCTTCAATATATTTTTGGGTATAAAAGATCTATAGAACTATTCAGATAAATATTCAGTGCTGCCAAAGAACACAGCTCTGACAGGATGGCTTAAAGTTATAATATTTATCATTTTTGTTGACATTATTGATTGTTAATCGGTTGCGAAATTATAATTTTTTTTTGATTTCCAAAGAATTTTTGAAAATATTTTTTTTACGACCGGAAATTAAACGGTTCATAAATCAGCTTCTGAGAGTCTGTGAAATTTTTCAATTTTCATAAAAATATCTTAAAACACACAACTAACGTAATGCATTTATGATAAAAATTTTATCTTTGGGAAGAATAGTATTTAAACACTTGTTGATGATTAAAAAAAAATAAATCTTTTTCAAGAAAGCTAAATAAAACTTTTAACTTAAAACCTATTGAAAACAGATATCGACATTCATAACCACTGTCATTTTTCCTTTGACCTGTGGCTCACCTTAATCAAATCTCATCCTGAATTTAAAGCAAAAAGAGTTGAGCTGTTCTCCTCGTTTTTCAATGTAGATAAACCAATAGAGGGAGTTGCGAAAACCGTAAAATATTACGATGATCTTTGTAATACCATCAATGAGGTGACGGGAGGGAATATCGATACATTTGAGATGTATCTGATGATTCTTGGTTCCCTGAATGTAGATATAAAAGAGTTGAATAAAGATAAACTCAATGAGTTTTATGTAAAGAGTGAAGACTTATTTCTGGAGTACAGACCGGTTGTGATTTTTGAAAATGTCCATGGTTTTTTTGAGGATATCAAAAACCAGGGAAAGACCATTAATATTTTAAGCAACACAGGATTTATCAAGGGAAAAACGATGAGAAAGTTTCTGATTCATGAAAACCTTGATCAGTACATTGATTTTCATATCTATTCTGATGAAATCAACTGTTCCAAACCGAATCCTCTTATTTTTCAGGAAGTGAAAAATAATCTTCTGGATAAGAACCTGCCGTTGTCTCAGGTTTTACATATCGGAGATAATCCGGTTGCTGATTATAAGGGAGCGAAGGACTTCGGTTTCAGTGCCTATTTACTTAAACACTAAAAATAAACATGAATAAACGATACAGCTTACACCACATTCATTCAGCGGATGAGTTTACTTTCTCACCTGCAGAGTACAGCTATTTCAAATATGGCGATAAGTCGTATGCTGAAAAATTTGCAAAAGAGTTATTCGAGGGATTTATTTCCGAAAATGAAGCACTTTTACAGACTGATAAAGAGATTGTAGTGCTTCCAAGCCCGTATATGGCTATTCCTACGGCTTCCAACTTTTTATGCTTTTACTTTAAGAAGTATTTGGATTTATATAGGTTTCAGAAGGGAAAAAAATCCAGTATTTTATCAAAAATCAATAGAAATCATACTTATATCACAGATTACGGGAACCTTAATTTTGAAGACCGTAAAAATCTGATTGCGAACGATACTTATTATATAGATAAAGATTTTTTAAGAGGAAAACTTTGTATTTTTATAGACGATATAAAAATTACGGGAAGCCATGAATATACAGTGAACAAAATACTGAATGAATATAACGTTGAGGCAGATTTTATGTTCCTGTATTATGCAGAGCTGATGAACTTTGACCTTGATCCTAAGATTGAAAATTTTTTCAATTATTATGCAGTACAAAATGTGAAACATGTTGCAGAAGTGATGAACAAAGAGAGCTTTCAGTTTAACACAAGGATTGTGAAATATATTTTAGGGCTGGATTCAAGTAATTTTGATTATCTTACGTCTAAAGTAAAAAAAGAACAGATGGATCTGCTGCTGGAGCTGGCCATCAGTAATAATTATCATTTAATAACAGAATACGAAAATAACATCAATACTTTAACACAAACGGAATTATATTATGGCTATTAACTTACAAAAAGGACAAAGAGAAAATATTAACGCACCTAAATTCACTGTAGGTTTAGGATGGGATACCAATAACACTTCTACAGGAACTGCATTTGACTTAGATGCTTCTTTATTTTTGCTTGGCGATGATAAAAAGCTGGTTTCAGACAGTCACTTTATCTTTTATAACAATCTTGAATCTCCGGACAAATCAGTGATCCATACAGGAGATAACCTTACAGGAGAAGGAGCGGGAGATGATGAGCAAATTAAAATTGATCTTACAAAAATTGATGATGCCATCAAGGAAATCACAGTGGTTGTAACAATTCACGATGCAGATGCGAGAAAGCAGAATTTTGGACAGGTAAGAAATTCTTTCATCAGAATTTTCAATACAGATACGAATGAAGAAATCTTAAAATATGAATTAGATGAAGATTTCTCAATCGAAACGGCAGTAGAATTCGGAAGAATCTACAACAGAAACGGAGAATGGAAATTTGAGGCTGTAGGAGCAGGACAGAGAGAGGGCCTTGAAAAGTTTGTATCAATTTATCAGAAATAATCATGGATAATCAAGAAAATCAACCCATAGATCCGCTTGGATCAATTGAACCTCTTAAAACATTTGAACCTACACCAATGGTTCCGCCGGCTCAGCCTGTACAAAATGCTGCACCGGCAGTTCTTGTAGACAGAGAAGGGAATGTAAATCTGACACAGATGCAGACGGAAGAGCGTCAAAAATATGAAGTTCTTGCGAATTCTATTGATGAAGCCAACCCAGGTTCAATCGTGAATTTTGGGGCTGAATTGCAGAAGACCTTAACAAACCAGAGTGACAGCTTTTTAGGAAATGTAAGAAGATCAAACTCAGGAGAAGTAGGCGGACTGATCAATGATCTTTTGGTAGAGCTTAACTATGTAGATGTAGAAGAACTTCATGGAAATAAAGTTAAAAGCTTCCTAAGCAAGTTACCATTCATGAAGAAGGTGATGACTCAGGTAGAAAATTTATTTGCAAAATATGATAAGATCATCAACAATATCGAGCAGATCTCTTATAAAGTAAACGCAGGTATCATTACTTCTACGAAAGATAATGCTGTTCTGCAGACTATTTTTGAAAGTAATGTGAATTCCATCAAGCAGATTGAAGATCTTGTGATCGCAGGAAACATAAGAATGGAAAGAGCTGCAGCAGAGCTTGCCCAAATGGAGGCAGCCCCTCAGAACTTCCAGGATTATCAGATCGCAGATAAGAGAGATTTCATTGCAAGATTAGACCGAAGAATGGCTGATCTTAAAGTGGTACGAGTGATCATGATGCAGTCGCTTCCACAGATCAGACTGGTACAGAATAATAACGTTTCTATTGCTGAAAAAGCACAGACCATTCTTACCACGACTCTTCCTGTATGGAAAAACCAGCTTTCACTGGCAGTGGCAATGTACAGACAGCAGCAGAATATTGAAATTCAGCAGAAAGTATCCGCCACTACAGAAGAAATCCTGAGAAAGAATGCAGAACGCCTTGGTCAGAATTCAGTGAATGTTGCCAGAGCCAATGAGCAGACTATCGTATCTGTAGAAACATTGAGAGAGACAACATCTATGCTGATCAACACATTGAATGAAGTAAAACAAATCCAGAAACAGGGAGCTGATAACAGAAGAAAACTGGATCAGGATCTTCAGACACTGGAGCATGAGTTAAAAGCTAATGTCAGAGGGTAATTTATAAGGTACAAAGGTGGGGGATGATGCAGCAACCATATTGTCACAAAGCAAAAGAAGATTAACAAAACTTAAGCTTCTGGCGAATTTTTTTGAACATATTGACATAATATCAATTTACATTAAAACTGATATTATCCACAATCTGTTCCAGGAAAATACTGCCCTTGACTACAATAAGCTGGAACTTTTTCACCTGCAGTATACAGACAGTCTCATAGAACTTCTTACCAAAATTAAAAGGCAGAAGGAAAACGATATGCTGACTGTCATTAATGAAATTGACATCAACAATAAATATATTTCCGGTTTTGAAGAAAGAAGAGTAGACAGTTTTCAGACCGACAGGAAAATGTACAGCGGTGTATTTTCCCAACATCTGAAAACACTGTATAAAGATCTTACAGAGGATATTTTTACGGCCAATTGGGATAATGTACTGTATTTTCACAAAAAATATGCACAGGAATTTTACAGGACAGATGCTGATGAGGCACTGCTGAAATCCGGAAATTTTCCAGCCTACCAATACAGAGATTATTCCATTGAAAGAAAGTTATTGGGAAGATTGAATATACAGGGATTTAAAGTCCGCTTTGTCTGTGGTTACCTTATAGGGACCCATGAATATGAGCTTTTTAAAATCTTTCAGTCTGATGATCATTTTATTTTCAGTGTAGACGAGAAAAAACTGTATCTTTTTGACAAAGAACTGGATAAGCTGGATGCCTCTGAAAATCAGTCCAATCAGGGAATGATCATTGATCAGCTGAAAAGGAAAAACGAACAGTTGGAAAACACTATGAACGAAAGAAAACGTACGTTACCACCTGAAGTGCAGGGAGTACTTAAAGATTATATCCTGAATCTGGAAAATATAGATATTATGAGCAAAATATTTGATTTTGACGAAGAAACGAATATTCTGCGGGCAATGCTTAATTTGAATTTGAATAATCAATAAAACGAAATTTGAAAAACTAAAGAAGACAAAAAGTTTTCTTCGCAAAATATAAATAACAACTAAACATAAAAAGATGGCTATTAACTTACAAAAAGGTCAGAGAATTAACCTTAAAAAAGAAAACGGAGCTGAGCTTTCTCAGGCTTGTGTAGGAATCAACTGGGGAGCAATTGAAAAAAAAGGATTTTTCGGAACTAAAAAAGAAGCAGTAGACTTAGATGGAAGCTGTATTTTATATGATTCAAACAAAAATGTTACAGAAGTAATCTATTTTGGAAATCTCAAATCCAAAAACGGATCGGTAAGACACAGTGGAGATGACCTTACCGGTGATGTAGATGGAGATGATGGTTTGGATAACGAAGTAATCACAGTAGATTTCAGCCAGCTGGAGCCAAATGTAGAGCATGTTGCTATGGTTCTGAATAGCTATAAAGGCCAGGATTTCGGAACGATTCCTTTTGCATCTATCCGTATTTATGAAGGATCACCTACTAATGTAAGAGAAGTCTTTGCTAAATATGATATTGCCAATGATGCTTCTTTCAGAGGGCATGTTGCTATGGTAATGGGGGTGTTCTATAAGAGAAACGGGGAATGGAAATTCAATGCTGTTGGAGATCCTACCGCAGATAGAAAGCTGGAGCAGACGATTCAGACTGTACAGATGAATTACTTATAATTAATTGTAAATCAAACGATCAATAAAATAGCAATATTTGTACTCTGTACACTTATTGCTTTTATCATATAATAACATTACTCAAGTGGAAAAACATCAAAGTATTTTAGATCTGCACCCTGGCTTGGTGTGGGGATTTGCGATAACAGTAGTTATCATGCTGCTCCTCGATTTGGGAGTTTTCAACAAAAAAAGCCACGAAGTATCTTCTAAGGAAGCTACCATCTGGTCTATCGTATGGATTTCAATTTCTATGATATTCTCAGGAGTTGTTTATTGGGCCTTCAACACAGATGGATCACCTGAAAGTCATGCGCTGGCAATAGAAAAATTTTCACAGTATCAGGCAGCTTATTGGATTGAAAAGGCTCTCTCTGTAGACAACCTGTTCGTATTTATTCTTGTGTTCGGATTCTTTAAGGTTCCAAAGTACCTTCATCATAAAGTACTTTTCTGGGGGATCATTGGTGCCTTGATCTTCAGAGCGATATTTATCTTTGCCGGAGTAGGGCTTATTAACCTGACTTATCTTCCTGAAATGAACATTTTCGGAGAACCTGTAAAAATAAACATAGTAATGGCCTTGTTCGGATTGTTCCTTGTGTATGCCGGGATCAAGTCATGGGGAGGCGGTGACGATGATGAAGATGAGGATTACAGTAATACAGCCGGTGCAAAATTGATAAAAAGTTTCTGGAAAGTTTCTGATAACTATGATGGGGATAAGTTCTTCACACTTCAGAACGGAATCAAAATGGCAACACCTCTTTTAGTAGTGGTTGGGGTTATTGAGTTTACAGACGTTTTATTCGCAGTAGACTCCATTCCTGCTATCTTTGCAATCTCAGATGACCCGTTTATCCTTTATACATCCAATATCTTTGCTATTTTGGGACTTAGATCATTATACTTCCTGTTGGCAAACTTTATTCATATGTTCAGTAAACTTCCATATGGTTTAGCAATTATCCTTTCATTCATTGGAGTTAAAATGCTTATTGCTCCATGGATTCATATCTCATCTCCGGTTTCATTAGGAATCGTAGGAGGAGTATTGGTCATCTCAGTTCTTTTATCTGTTATGTTTCCTGAAAAAGAAGATGATAAAAAAGAAGAATTAGAAGAAAAATAAAAGTATCGAAAATATACAGAATAGCCTCTGGGAGTTTAATCCCGGAGGTTTTTTTATGGCTAAAAGCAGGAAGAGGAAAATTATTTTAGGTGATGACGTAATTATCTTTCCTCTTAAAGCATCTTTTTGTCTTTTCCAGCTGCTAACATCTGAGCAGTTCAGGTTGCTTTCCCATGAAGAAGCTTATTGATTTTTCTCCTCGTCTGTACAGAAACCCTGTAAGCTTCATCACGCAGCTTCTGTATCTTGCCAACAGGCTGAAAAAAGATCTTGCTTTCAAATGGGTTGAATGAAAGAAGCTCATTCGTACAGTTACGTGAATCCAGTAAAGAATCTTTATTGATTTTTACCTCCCCAATCTTGATAAATGGCGAATTCTTCCATTCTACATTGAGCTTATTGATGGGTTGATTCTTCAGATCATAGCAGATCTGGATCAAAACATCTGCGGTAAAATCATTAGATTGAAAATAGTCTTTAAGAGAATCTTTTATCTTTTGTTTTTTGCCGGTATTCTTGTCTACAGATTGAGGGCATAACTTTATTTTGATCATCTGTTCACCCAGCCGGTAAGCGCCTACAGAATAATAATTAAAAGAAAGAATAAAATCATTTCTTTTACCAATCCATTTTATAATATTAAGGATAAAATCAAAAGTGAAAAAAGAAGGCATCATCTTGAGAACCTGAATCAGCATAGGAAATAAACTGCTCCATTTTTTGATATAAAACCTATTGACAGCGGTAAACAGTTTCAAAAAAGTAGAAACCGTATTCACTGGAAACAAAGGAAAGTTGACTAATGGATAATTGGCAAGTAATCCTCCGTTTTCATCTTTGATCTGTACCGCAAAACCATAAGCAGGAATATCTTTTTTAGAGTTTTTAATTTTCAGCCGGGCATTGGATAACCTTATTGTAAGGTCAAACTTTTCCCTGTCGAAAAAAGGCTGAAGTGATTCCGGAATATTCGGATCAATCCAGAAGGTTCCTTTTGCCGTTGCATAGGTCTTTGCATGGGCATTTCGGGTTGCGTAATTGACATCGCTGATGGAAGAAGACTGTTCAACAAAATCTGCAATCGTTTTCTTTGTGATTTCCAGAAGTTTTTTTTCCTCTTCATTCAGTTCGTCAAACTGCTTATTATATTTTAATGGATTTGGCATTTAGTTTTTAAATTCAATTATAACACCAAGTTTTTGAATCTGTGTTAATTCAGTATTAAAAATATTTGAATTTTAATAGCAGTGATGGGAGAAGCAGGTTTATAAGAGCTCATGAAATTGTTGGTTTTTTATGAATAGAATGTTTTAAGTATTTGTATTTTAATACTTTATTTATTGCGTTGAAAAAGCGTACATCATGATAAATGAATCACTTCGGAAGACCTGAAAACTGAATAGTGTAGTATCTCAATTTTTTAATCTTCGTTTCCCGGCGCTGTCTTCCATTCCCAAAAAGCCTTATCTTTGCAAAAAAATATAATATGGGAGTAGCAGATATGTTATTTAAACGTAAAAAAGAATTGGCAGAAAAGAACCTGAATGACGGTAAAGAATATATGGAAGAGTATGGTAAGAGAGAGAGCGTTGTGCAATTACCAAGCGGCTTACAATATGAAATTATCACAGAAGGAGAAGGAGCAAAACCAGGACCTAAGTCTACGGTGAAATGCCATTATCACGGAACGACCATTTCTGGTAAAATTTTCGACAGTTCAGTAAAAAGAGGTACGCCTGCATCTTTTCCTCTAAACAGAGTGATTTCAGGATGGACAGAAGCATTACAGCTTATGTCAGTTGGAAGTAAATGGAGACTGATCATTCCTCCGCATTTAGCATATGGAGACCAGGAAATCAGCAAAGAAATCGGACCAAACAGTACATTGGTTTTTGAAGTTGAATTATTGGGCATCAAATAAGCCTGCTTAAAAATAGATTAAAAATTGACCTGAATTCAGGTCAATTTTTTTATTTGTATTATATTCGTATAGGTGAATTGTGAATCTGATGAAGTACCATTTCATACCTCAGCTGTTCTTTTCCACCTGTCAACCCTGCACAAAATATGACTGAATGAAAAAACTGGTTTACCTTTTTGCTGTTTTTAGCCTATTAACTTCTTGTGTTTCCAAGAAAAATCAGGCTATTAGACAAAATATTCTTACCCTTAAAGATAGTTACTGCAAGGCACCTTTTAAGTATAATTACAATAATAAAGTACCTTCCCACAATTCCGATTCTATTTTAACGGCAAATAAAGATCTTAAAATCATGTTTTCGGATCAAAGTATTTTGATTCTGAATGCTTTGAATAATCTGGACGAAGTACATAAAATTATTGAACTGAAAAAAGATTCATCGCTGGCCTCACAGGTGAAGATTTTGCAGCTTAAAACAAAAATCAACAGCAGAGTGACGATTGCCTTAACAGAGCTTGATGCAGTAGCTGCAGAATTTGACTGTGAAGGTGAAAGAGTAGCACAAATAGGAAACTATGTAGATAACCTGAATTCTTCCAGAAATAATAAGCTGATTCTGTATTCCATTATTACAGGAGCTGCATCGTCTATCGCAGGAGGTATAGTAAGTAGTAACGGCTGGGATAATGCAATAGGCATCGGCGGAGGTATTTTAGGGGCAGGATTTGGATTGGCAACCCTCAACCCGAAAGGTAAAAAGGTGGAATTTATTCACCAAAGGAACCTGTTGAGAGATATCTGGAAGGAAAAACTGGAATCACCCAACTTTCCGCCCTTTATCTGGTATATGTATACAGAGAAAAAATTTTCCAACAAAGAAGAGCATTCTATTATTGGAAATATGAAAACAAGATGGCTTCACTATCAGTTTGATGATAATAAAACGACTGCAGATAAATCAGTAATCTTCAGTGATGGAGGATATTACAGAGCAGATGATCTTCACAACCGGGCGGCCATGCTCAATCAGATGCAATCTGCAACCCGTACTATTAATCAGAATATCAATTATTTACTGCTGGATCTGGACAAATTAATTCTTTAAGAAAAAATTAACTGTAATAAAATTTGTTACATTTGAAAAAATGCTTACCTTTGTCCTGTAATTATAATGAACAATACAAGATTTGCTACGGCAGTACATATTATGACCTTATTGGCAAAAAGTCCTCAGGAGTGGCTCACTTCTGAATGGGTGGCGGGCAGTATAAACGTAAACCCGGTGATTGTCCGAAAAGAAATGAGTGTATTAAGAGAAGCAGGCCTTATTATCAGCAGACAGGGAAAAGAAGGAGGAAGCCATCTGGCAAAAAATGCTGAAATGATTACCATTTCTGAAATTTATAAAGCAGTGAAAAATACAGAAGTATTAGGAAAGAAAAATCAGAATCCTAATCCTGACTGTAGTGTAGGAAGAGAAATCAATAGTCACTTAAATACATTATTTGAAGAAACAGATCAATTGGTAGTTAATTTTTTAGGAGATAAGTCATTACAGGAATTTGTTGACCAGTTCGACTAAAATTTTTTAACTATAAATGTAACAAAATTTATTACAATTTAATTTAAAAATAAAACATTATGAAAAAAGTAGCAGTAATCGGTGCAACCGGATTTGTAGGATCACAGATCGTCAATGAATTAGCAAACAGAGGATACGCTGTAGAAGCTTTGGTAAGAGATGCGTCTAAAGTAAAAACACAGGACAATGTAACAGCAAAAAGTGTTGATGTAAACAATGTAAGCGAACTGGCTGAAGCATTAAAAGGAACTGATGCAGTAATCAGTGCGTTTAACGCAGGTTGGACGAATCCTAATCTTTACAACGACTTTTTAAACGGTTCTGAGAATATTCAAAAAGCAGTAGAAGGGGCGGGTGTAAAAAGACTTATCGTAGTAGGAGGGGCAGGAAGCCTTTACACACCGGATAACGTACAGATTGTAGATACGCCGGATTTCCCGGATGCTTACAAACCAGGGGCAACAGCAGCAAGAGATTATTTGAACAAGATTAAAGAAAATAACACGCTTGACTGGACTTTCTTCAGCCCTGCAGTAGAAATGAACCAGGCGAATGTAGGAGAAAGAACAGGAAAATACAGAACTTCATTAGAAACTCCTGTATTTGATGAAAATGGAAGAAGCCGTCTTTCTGTAGAAGATGTAGCAGTAGTTCTGGTTGATGAATTAGAGCAGAACAACCACATCCGTGAACGTTTTACTGCTGCTTACTAATCTAAAAGAACAAGAATGTTAAAAAAGAAATTGTTATCATTGGCTTCCTTATTAGGCTTTATGAGTCTCTTATTGGCAGGAAACTTAAAAGTAAAAGTCTATAATCCGGGGGCAAAGGCTATTTTCGCCGTGACTTCAACCATCATTTACGGAGAGAAAGATGCTGTACTTATTGATGCACAGTTCCAGAAACAGTATGCAGAACAGCTGGTTAAAGAAATAAAAGCTACAGGTAAAAATCTTAAGACTGTTTTTATTTCTCACAGCGATCCGGATTTCTATTTTGGGCTGGATGTGATCAGGAAAGCTTTTCCCAGTGCAAAGATTATTTCTACAGCACAGACCGCTTATCTGATATCCGCTTCAAAGGATGATAAAATGGCTGTATGGAAACCGCAGTTAAAAGCGGATGCTCCTTCGGAAATAATTGTTCCTGAAGCTGTCTCAGCCATTCCCGATCTTGAAGGAAATAAAATTGAGATTATCCGGAACGCTGAAGATCCTGCACACAGTTTTCTTTGGATACCATCCATTAAAACCATAGCAGGCGGAATTTCAGTATCTACAGATTCTCATCTTTGGATGGCAGATACGCAGAACATAAAAGCCATTGACCAATGGATCGGACAGATAGATGCAATGAAGTCCCTGAGCCCTCAGCAGGTGGTTCCTTCTCATTTTACAAAACAGTCTCTGTCTCCTCAATCTCTTGATTTTGTTAAAAGTTATCTTGAAAACTATAAAAAAGCGGTAACTGACAATAAAACAACGTCTTCTATTGTGGATTTTATGGTTAAAAAATATCCTGACCTTCCCGGAAAAGATGAGCTTGGAATGGGAGTGAAAGTATTTTTAGGAGAAATGGAATGGGATTTAAAATCACCATATCCTGCCATCGGCAAAAAGGTAGAAGCTGATTTTGGAACGGTAAAATTTCTGCTGGATTTTAAAGATAACCAAACAATGACCTTTACGGGAACCGCAGGAAGTTCAAAAAATAACACAGATACTGTAAAATATACTGCAGTAGAAGTAGCAAAGAATGTTTTTATGGTGTACTGGCATGAACCTAAACTGAATTCCAATATTACTGAAATTCAGGATTACAACAAAAATATAGTGTATTCTAATATTGCTCAGCCTGACGGATCATTGATGCATCTGAAAGGAACATTAAGCATTCAGAAATAAATATATGATTGTTTAAAAATAAAAGACTACCGCTTAAAACGGTAGTCTTTTATTTTTAAACAGTTGTCTAGTCCTGAAGATAAGTTTAAAGTGATTATAGATTCATAAACAATCTCGGATTGACCGGAGTATTGTTCTTGTGTACTTCATAATGAAGATGAGGTCCCGTAGAACGTCCGGAATTTCCTGATTTGGCAATTACCTGACCTACTTTTACTTTATCATTTACTTTAGAAACAAGTTGAGACAGATGCCCATAAAGGGTAGCCAGTCCGTTTCCGTGAGAGACAATTACACAATTTCCATAACCGCCTTTCTGCCCGGAGAAAATAATTGTTCCCGCAGCAGCAGCTTTTACATCAGAGCCGAAAGGAACGGCAATGTCCAGCCCTTTATGAAACTGCATCTGGTCTGCTTCAGCAGGTGGATTATTCTTCTCAGTAGCGGCTGTTTTATTTGTGCCGTTTACAGCAACAGTTTTAGAAGCAGGAGTTGTAGTGGCAGGTGCTGTGGCAACCGGTGCTGCTTTTGGAGTAACCATTACTTTTACCTCCCTTTTGTTGCCATAGCTGTCAGTAAGTTCTATGATTTTTTCCACAGGTTCAGCTTTCACTTCAGGTTTTGGAGCAGCAGCAGCGATTGGTTTAGATTCTGTTGCTGTACCAGTTTTTACCGATGCATAAACAGTTTTGAACGGGATAGGATTTTTTCTTACTCCGAAATTAGATGAAATATATCCATCAGTAGGCATTCCCAATGGAACCTGCATCAGTCTTTGCTGAAGGTCCATCAGATATTGGCTGTACCGGTTGGCTTGTTTGGAAAGATAAATAGAATTTGAAATACTGTCCTGATTGAGCATCATCAGTTTTTCATTGGTAATATCCTTAGATTTAAGGAAAGAATTCAGCTGGCCTACGGTTTGATCCACCAAGGTGAGATCGGTTTTCATTTTTAAATAATCTACACTGTCTTTTTCAGTGTTTATTTTTACAAGATTCACCTCGTAGGTTTTGTCATCTCTTTCAGAAAAGAGCTTTGCAATAAATACACTTTGTGCAAAAACTACCAGCAAAAGTCCTCCCAGTAGAATATTTACGTTCTTCTTTCTGTTTAGAAATTTTTTCATATTTCTTCTCTTAGTAAATTTTAAAACGGTTTTAGCACTGCAAATTTAATTAAAAATAAGTATTGTGAGTTATTCTTAACAAAAGTTTAGTTTTTTCTGTATCTAACGTGAAATTAAGTCTTTAATTGTGCGGAAGCGTTAATTTTTTCAGAATATGGATTTTATCATGTTTTCAGGTCACCAGTTAAATCTTTGTTTAATATCTTTGCAGTTCACATTCCAATTATGGCTAAAAAGAAAACAATTTCAGAATCTTCCAATCCGAAAAAGACTAAAAAGGATGTTTCTGTAGGAGTAGTAGGAAGCGGAAGTTTTGCAACCGCTATCGTAAAAATGTTGGTTGAAAACTGTAAAGTAGTACACTGGTGTGTAAGAAGTGAGTTTGTAAAAGGAGCGATTGAGCTTCGCGGACATAACCCTACTTATCTTACTGCTGCTCATTTTAACCTTAAAAGTTTAAAGCTGACAACAGATATCAATGAACTTGTGTCTGCCTGTGATGTAATTGTTTTAGCAACGCCATCCATTTACCTTTCCGATACGCTGGATAAGATGAGCTGTGATTACTCAGATAAAATCTTTGTTTCAGCAATTAAAGGGATTATTCCTAAAGTAAATGATGTGGTAGCCCATTACCTACGTGATGAATTTAAAATCGGCTTCAGAAATCAGGCTGTAATTGCCGGACCGTGTCATGCAGAAGAAGTAGCGATGGAAAGACTTTCTTATCTTACAATAGCAGCTGCGGAAGAAGAGACGGCAGAAAAGCTGGAAGGAATTTTCAGTTCAGACTTTATTAAAGTTCATACAAGTAAAGATGTCCTGGGGAATGAGTACAGTGCAATTCTTAAAAATATCTTTGCAATTGGAGCTGGGATAGCAAGTGGGCTGGGGTATGGAGATAACTTTACTGCAGTTTTTGTTTCCAATGCGATCCGTGAAATGGAAATATTCCTGGAAGCTATTTATGAAGCCCCTAGGGATGTGAATGAAAGTGCTTATTTAGGTGACCTTCTGGTAACCGCTTATTCCCTTTTCTCAAGAAACAGAAACCTGGGGAACCTTATTGGAAAAGGATATACCGTAAAATCTGCGATCCAGTCTATGAATATGGTAGCAGAGGGATATTACGCTGCCAACTCAATTTATCAGACTGCAAAACAGAAGAATCTTAAATTACCGATTGTTGATACCGTATATGCGATTCTTTATGAAGGAAAAAGTGCTGAGAAGCAGTTTAAAAAGTTAACTGCAAAATTGAACTAAAAAGATAGGAGCTTTAATCTCTTAGTCTTCTTATAATAATGATAAAAGGCTGTCTCACATTGAGATAGCCTTTTATCATTAAACACAAGTTGAGTGCTTTGATTATTTTTATTGACTCATTTTGGTGATGACCAGAGCCAGTGAAGATCTTACATTCAGATTACTTGCTGTAAAACCATTTCCTGTATCAAATTCAAACTTCTGGCGGATATTGGTAGGAGCAGTCAATGTAAGAAAATAACTTCCCTGAAAAAAAGTAAAAGAACTTGAAAGCTGACACATTCTGTTCGTTTCTGTGATCGTTGAGCCTGTTGCAGAATTAACAAGGTAAGACCTTGTACAGGTGAAATTTTGAGAAAGGTATTGTGTATTAGCCGTTCCGTTATTGTTATTTCCATTACTGGAATCTACAGAATATCGTACAATGTAGGTTCCTGCCGGTAAGGTAATAGTAGAAGTATCTGTACCCAGGGATGCTCCTGTAATCTTATTGGAAGTTACAGTGAAGCTTGTCAAAGTATTATTAGTACTCCCGGTAGGAATCAAAATCCCCGAATTAATGATCAGGGACATTATTTGTGGCTCAGAACCTGAAAGAATAGTACGCTGCCACTGATTACGGATCCATACATAATACCCTTTAGTATAGGTAGATGCCCCACCTTTGTTATAGATAATTAATCCATCTGCAGGATTCGCAACAGGTGTAGATGTACTGTTGAGTACAACGAGGTCAAACTGAGGAAAAAGCACTCCTCTGTTAGAAGAGTTAATATCCAGAACACTGCTGGGGTTTGGCGTGCTTGTATTAATACCAACCTGTGCTTTTATGGATGCACCAAACAGAATAGCAGTTATACAAACAATATACATATATGTTTTCATTGTAAAATGGATTATTGATTAAGAGCTGATCTTTGAATGTCGACTTTGGTGTTGGTTACAATGATTTCCCCATTGTTGGGAGAAATGCCCCCCGCACCTGATTGATAGGTTCCTCCTGCATCATGAGCAATGGAAGGAACCAAAGAAATAGGAGTTGTAGAAGTCACTACAAAAGAAAAGCTCAGATTAAGCGTATGAGTCTTGTTAGTGGCTATAGACTGTGCGTTGATGCTGATGGTCTTACCATACTGTGTTCCACTTACAGGATCTACAAGCCTTACCAGATACTGATGAAGGTGAACGGGAGTACCTCCAATTCCTGCAGTTGTACTTTCAAGCGCTGTTTTTATATTCAGGCATACATTCACCAGATAGCCGCTGTCTCCCGGAAGTGTAATAGCTCCCGTCGCATTATTATAAGAGGCTCCAATATCATTAGAGACCACTGTGAAAGCAGCATCCGTAAAGTTTTTATAAGTTCCGTTTGCTAAATTACCTAATATTGAATAATCTGCTGTTCGTTGAAGGATCATATAACTCGCCAGATTATAAGTATCTGCCAGCTGAGTCCACTTATTGTTTTTCCAGAGATAAAGTCCGGGACTTATTGAATTTCCCTTATTATATACTACAAGCCCTTCTGCAGGATTGTTTACAGGTGAGGTATTACTTAATATATCCACAATGTCTACTCTTGGAAGAAGAACTCCTTTGTTGCTGTTTTGGGATACATCCAGCACAGCAGAGGGAGTAATAGATGTTTTCCCTATAGCTACTTGTGCATATATGATCTGAGCTATCATTAATAATAGCAGGATATAACTTTTTTTCATGTGTGATTGTTTTTTAAAGTTGGGATATTTTTATATAAGATCCGGTAGGAATTACATTCACAAGATCATAGAATGTACTGTTTTGCATCCTGCCTAAGCGTAATCTCAGTCCACCTATAATATTGGCACTGGTATTGGAAGGGACACTGTAATAGTAAGACCAGGTGGCCAGATGATTGGTATTGACCTTAGATACAATAGGAACTTCTTTTCTTGTGTTAGCTCCTGCTGTAAATGTATTTGTAGAGTTATTATAAGTGTCGTTGGTAAAATCTATAAAATAGCCCATGAGGTAATAGCTGCTTCCTGTCAGAGGTGCTGTTCCTCCCTGCCCGGGTGGACTTTCCTGAGGGGAGTTTAAATTAAGATTTACCTCTACCAGATAATTTCCCTGCGGAAGGACGAGAGAATAACCGCCTAAAGAAGTATTCTGAACGACCTTAAAACCATTAATGTTTGATACCCCTGAAATTGCCGGACGGTTTACCAGTAATAAAGTATTGGCTCCTGCCACTGCATTATCAAGAGCAGATAAAGATCCTGTAAAGTCCAGATATGCTACCTTAGGGGTATTTTCAGCATCAATTGTACTTTGCCACTGATTCGTTGTGCCATTGAAGAAGTGCAGCGCTTTGTTATTACTGTTAGCCCCTCCATTATAACCGATGAGCCCATTGGCTGGGGATGACACCGGTGTAGTGGTACTGTTCAGATTGGCAATGTTCAGATTAGGAAACAGAAGACCTTTATTCCCTCCGGATATAATTACTGTGGGAGTTGTGGTATAGCCGCTTCCTCCATTGTTGAGGGTAATTCCGGTTACTGCTCCATTGGTGATCACGGCAGTTGCCCGCGCTTTAAAACCACCGTTGACAATAGATTCTCCGTCATAGAAATTGACTGTTGGCGGAGTAGTGTAGCCGCTTCCTCCATTAGTGATGGTAATTCCCGTAACTGCCCCTCCTGATATGGCGGCGGTAGCTGCAGCTGAAACTCCATTAAAATTTTCGATGTGCAGAATAGCACTCTGGTCCGGATTGGACGTGTTGATTCCTACACTTCCGCTTTGGGCTAACGCCACTGTCGCGAAAAATGTACTAACAAAGTTAATAATTTTCATCTTTAATATGTTTACGAAATAATTTTAATCAAATACCTGCTTTAATATGTATTAATTTAATTGAAAGGTACGTAAAGAAAATTTGTTTTTTATGTTTTGTTTGTAGAATTATATCTATAAAATTATATATTTATCAATTAAAAGTGAAATTTAACAGTTATTATGTAATGCTTTTTCACTTTATGTTGATAAAATATATTGGTGTAAATAGTTATGGTTAAAGTGTTTTAAGTTGTGAACTTAAATTAACTTAAAAAACTATAAAATATAAAGACTGAGACGGATTTTAATTAGTTACCATATAGTGAATTAAAATTTAAGTTAATTTTAATATTTTGATGAAAATTTTTTGTAATAATAGGATATTATCAATCATTTCAATGAAACTTAATTGATAATTTCCATGATTTTTTGTTGCCTGCTAAAGAAGTGTTTTTTCATCGAAAATTAACGTGTTAAAATCGTTAAACGCGTTCTTCTTTTTAAAACTTTTCCCGAAATTTGAAGTAAAATTTTAAAATTATGTCACAATCGCTTACAAGCAGAACACCGAAACCTAAATACGACGTTGTACTGATAGGAGGCGGAATCATGAGCGCCACTTTAGCAACGCTGCTTCATGAATTTGATCCTAATCTAGAAATCGCAATCTTCGAAAGACTTGGAAGATTTGCCAAAGAAAGTACAGCAGCATGGAACAACGCCGGAACAGGCCACTCCGCTTTTTGTGAGCTAAACTATACTCCTGAAAAACAAGACGGAACAATTGATATCAAAAAAGCAGAAAGCATTGCTGAGCAGTTTGAAATTTCAAAACAATTCTGGTCTTATCTGATATCTAAAGGATATATTCAGGAGCCTAAAGATTTTATCAACTCATGCCCTCATATGAGTCTTGTATTTGGTGAAAAAGACGCCGAATACCTTAGAAAGCGTCATGATAAAATGTCAGAGTCCGTTCTTTTCTCAGGGATGGAATTTTCTACAGATCATGAAAAACTGAGAGAATGGATTCCGCTGGTAATGAGCAAACGAAATGCTTCTGAAGTAATGGCCGCAACGAAGATGGATATGGGAACAGATGTGAACTTCGGAACGTTAACCAGAAAGATGGGAAGACACCTGCTTGAAGATTCTAATGTAGAAGTCTTTCTATATCACGAAGTAAAAGACATCAGCCCAAGAGAAAACGGAAAGTGGGAAATGAAGGTTAAAGACAGAATTCACAGCCACAAACAGGAAGTGGTTGCAGATTTTGTATTTATTGGGGCAGGAGGATATGCACTTCCGCTGCTGGACAGCTCTGATATCAAAGAAAGTGAAGGATATGGAGGATTCCCCGTTTCCGGGCAGTGGCTGGTAACTCATAATCAGGAATTGGTACAAAAACATCAGGCTAAAGTATATACGCAGGCAACAGTAGATGCACCGCCAATGTCTGTTCCTCACCTTGACCTTAGAGTTATTGATGGTGAGAAAGCTCTCCTTTTCGGACCTTTTGCAGGATTCTCTACGAAATTTCTGAAAGAAGGAAGCTATCTGGACCTTCCGGATAGTGTAAATACTAAAAATTTAAAATCACTCTTTGGAGCCTGGTGGCATAACCTTCCTCTGACTAAGTATCTTATCCAGCAGGTAGCAATGACCAAGTCTCAGAGAATGCAGCATTTAAGGGAATTTATCAAAGATGCCAAAGAAGAAGATTGGGAATTGAAGGTAGCCGGACAGAGAGTTCAGATCATTAAAAAAGATGATAAAGAAGGCGGTAAACTGGAATTCGGAACCGAGGTTGTTGTGAACAAGTCGGGGACAATTGCTTCATTGCTGGGAGCTTCACCAGGAGCATCTACAGCAGTATATGCGATGTTGAATGTTCTTGAAAAATGTTTCCCTGAGAAACTTGAAGGAGAATGGAAAGAAAAATTACTTCAAATGGTACCATCTTACGGAAAGAAATTGGCAGAACATCCTGAGCTTACTGAAGAAGTAAGGAAATATACAAAAGAAAAATTAGAATTAGAATATTAACATCTGTAATAGGCAGCAGGTAACATAATGATTACCTGCTGCCCATTATTTATTACTTATAAAACCGTGGAAGAAGTAGTTGTAAAGCCAGTCATTGCAAAAGAACTCCTGGAGTCTCTTAAAACCAAAGCAGGAGAAGAGAAGCAGGTAATTGTACACTGCTGCTTTCCCGCATCCCCATTTTTGGGAAATCTCATCAGAATCTGGCATTCAACCTATCTGTTTGATAATCAGTCTGAACATAGGAGTAAACTGATTCATGCTGAGAATATTTCAATTTCTCCTTACTGGACGGCTGTTCCTTTTATGAAGGATTTTTGGTTTACCCTGATATTCTCCGGACTTCCTAAAGACTGTAAAAGCTTTGATCTCAAAGAAGTTATCCCGGAAGAAGGCGGTTTCTTTGTAGAATCTATTAAACGGAATTCCTCCGATGTTTATCGGGTGAAAATATCAGAATCCTATTAGTATGAAGCTAAGAGAGGACAAATTAGCGAGCATTATTCACTGGGCAGAAAATAACCCGGATATCCGTGCTGTGCTTTTAACCAGTTCATTGGTTAATCCTTATGCTCCTGTTGATGATCTTAGCGATCTTGATATAGAACTGGTCTTTATAGACAGAAAAAAATATGAACTCAATAATGAATGGATTCACCTTTTTGGAGAACCGATTTCTATGATTGAGGAAGAAGATCATGTTTTTGATGGAAAACACGCCATGAAGATGGTCCTTTACACAGATCATGTAAAAGTTGATTTTAAACTTTATCAGATCTCAGAATTTATTGAGGAAGTAAAAGCTGATCAGCTTCCTGAAGACTGGGACCTTGGTTATAAAGTTTTGATAGATAAAGATGGTCTTGCAAAAGAACTGAAATCTCCAACTTATCAGCATATCATGATTCAGAAACCAACTGAGGAGAAGTTCCGGCAGCTCATCAATGATTTTTGGTGGGATACAACATATGTGGCAAAATGCCTGAAACGCGGAGATATTTTTTATGCCAAATTTATGTCTGAAGATATCCTGAGGACAGATTATCTTGTCCCCTTAATTGAATGGTATATTGCGGCTGCCTATGACTGGAATATGATTACCACCAATAAACACGGCAGACTTTTCAAAAAATATCTGTCTGCTGATCTGTGGAATAGAGTAGAAGCTACTTTTTCAGGAAGTGATATTGAAGAAAACTGGAGCGCTCTATTCGCATTTGCAGATCTTGTAAACTCCTTAGGAGCTTCTTTGGCTGATCAGCTTCATTTCTCTTATCCGCATAAAATGGAAAAAGACATACGGAACTATCTGATGGAAGTAAAGTCTATATCTTAATTTCAGGCAAACTCATCCTGCCTGATCAGATTTTCAATACAGTATTCTGCAATAGCAGTAATGGTCATGAATGGGTTAACACCAATAGTTCCGGGAATCAGAGATCCATCCAGTACATACAGGTTTTCATGATTTTTTAGCTTTCCAAATTCGTTGGTAGCTTCACCCAATACACAGCCTCCAAGTGGATGATAACAGATATCTGCTCCAAAACCGTTGTTGAACAGAAGGTGACTTCTGGTTCCGCCATTGGCTTTATTCATTTTTCGGATAAAATATTTAGCATTCTCCTTCATTGGGGCAGTATTACTCTCGTTCCAGTCCAATTTCAGCGTTTGTTTTACTTTATCATAAGTAACTTCTCCTTTTTTATCAACCCTGTTGATTAATAAATACAGAGCTGTAGCTACGTCCATTCCCATAGGCAAAGGAGCAATTTCTGTGAAGAATGGATGCTCCTTATCATCCCAGTTATCTATTCCTCCCACCGGAATAGTAGATTGTTTTGAGCCTGTACCTCCTGATAAAGGTTTCACCCAGTTTCTTCCGGTCATAAAATTTCCGTTATTGCCCCAGTTTTTTCCCACCTTATCATGAACAGGAAAGCCGTTTACCGCATTAGACTGTAAAAGAAGCTGTAAAGTTCCCATTGTTCCGGCTGCAAGAATAAGTTTTTGACAATTAAAGGTTTTATCAGCAATCACATTCCCTGAAGTATCAATCTGTTTTACGCTTAAACTATAACTGCTATCGTCATTGAGTTTAATATGATCAACACGGTGGAGATCCATGATTTCCAGATTTCCGGTTTCCAGCGCTTTTTTGAGGTAGGTTTTGTCCAGACTGTTTTTGCCATGGTTATTTCCGTAGATCACTTCTGTATTGAGGGCAGAACGGGGAACTTCATTCAGGAATTCTTTCTCCATATATTTGAAATCATAGACATTCGGAACTCTGATGGTTTTAAATCCGGCTTTATGGGCCTCTTCTTCTCCTACCCGTGTAAATTTGTAGTATGGACAATCTTTTAAAAACTGTTCATCAATGACATTTACCTTAAGTTCTTTATGTACCAAAGGAAAATAATGGCTGTAAAACTGATCAGCATCAAGATTGGGGAAAACTTCTTTGAAATAGCTCTCTTTGGGTGTTACAGCCATTCCACCATTCACCAGTGAGCCGCCACCGACTCCTCTTCCCAGCCAGATATTGATGTGATCAAAATCCAGACGGTCCAGTGCTCCGGTGAAAGGAGTCAGAGGAAAGATATTCATAAAAGGAGCAATAGACTTTTTCTTCAGCCAGGCAGAACTTTTCCCGGGTTTAAGAAGGTTGGAGAACGGAATGCCTGATTTTTCCCAGTTGAGACCCATTTCAAGCATCACGACTTTTTTTCCGGCTTCACACAAACGCAATGCTGATACAGATCCTCCATATCCACTGCCAATAATAATGATAGGAGCATCTGTGATACTTTTATGTTTTCCGGCAACAGAATCTGCCGCCTGAAATAAATTAGAATGAAGAAAATAAAAACCGGATATCGCCAAAGCACTTGTCTTAATGAATTTCTTTCTGTCCATGTGCTTTAATTCTCAAAAAGTATGCTAGATAAAGAGGTGGATATTTTATTTAAAACAGATTGTGCATTTTTATTACAATTTTAACTTTTTTTGGAATGAAAATTCATAGTTTTACTTATAATTTAAAATTCATGAAAAGATATATAGTACTCTTTTTAATCCTTCCATTATGGGCTTTCTGTCAAAAAACAATATCAAACGAAGAGAAAGATATTCAGAAATTTCAGAAGGAACTTAATGCAGAATACCTTAATCCAAAAGAGACTCCATTAAGGGGTGATAACTTTAAAAATTTTAAAGAGCATCCTTTTTTTCCTATAAATATGAAATACAGAGTGACAGCAAAATTTGTAAAATCAAAGGATACAAAACCTTTTGAACTTCCTACTTCTTCAGGGAAAACAAAATCTTATCAGGAATACGGAAAAGCTACATTTACCCTGGATGGAAAGCCTTACACTGTAACTTTATATCAAAGTCTGGCTTTGATTAAACAAAAGAAATACAAAGACGATCTTTTTCTGCCTTTTCGTGATGCAACCAATGAAAAGGAAACATATGGCGGAGGAAAATATATGGATCTGAAGATTCCGAAAGGAAATACCATTGTGCTGGATTTTAACAAATCCTATCATCCCTATTGTGCTTATAATGCTTATGATTACAACTGTCCTATTGTACCGGAAGAAAATAAACTTCCTGTAGAAATCCGTGCCGGAGTAATGTATGAAGATATCTATCATCACTAGTTATGATTACGTTGGATTTTTTTAAACCGGAAGACCTTTCAGGAGTAAGCTATACTCTGGATGAGAACCAGCAGCGCTTCACAGCTACGGCTGAGCAGGCTTTACAAAATATTAAAGAAAGAACAGATTCGGATGCATTTCCAATTACTATTCTGGAAGATGGATTGCCTGTAGGTTTTTTCGTGCTTGACTTTGGAAAAGATAAATTTGAACTTACTGATAATGAAAACTCAGCTTTAATACGGTCACTATCCGTTAATCCCAAAATGCAGGGTAAAGGAATCGGAAAAAACGCCATGCTGAAGGTGGATGATTTTGTGAAGAAAAATTTCGAAAACTGTGATGAAGTCGTATTGGCGGTGAACCAGAAAAACAATTCTGCCTACCATATTTATCTTGCAGCAGGATATCTGTATGATGGGAAAACCAGAATAGGAAGAAGCGGACCTCAATATCTGATGTATAAAAAACTTTAATGAAATTTTAAAAATATAATCTTTCTTCTGCTGATTTCTTTCCATAACTTTGAGTAACATCAAATTCGAAATATGGAAATATCACTTCGTAATCAGGTAGCTATTGTTACAGGAGCATCCAGCGGGATAGGCTCCGGAATTGCAAAATCTTTAGCATCAGCAGGTGCTGTAGTTATTATAAACCATTCTTCAGAAAGATCTCTGGGAGAGGCACAGGCAGTATTAAAAGAGATTACCGATGCAGGAGGAAGCGGAATGACTTACCAGTGTGATGTTTCCAGCGAAGATGAGGTTGTTAAAATGTTCCGGGATGTAATTTCTGCATATCAGACCGTTGATATTCTGGTCAATAATGCAGGCATTCAGAAAGATGCTGAATTTACCAAAATGACACTGGATCAGTGGAATGCCGTAATCGGGGTTAATCTGACGGGGCAGTTTCTCTGTGCTAGAGAAGCGATCAAGGAGTTTCTGCGCCGGGGAATAGATCCATCACGTTCTATAGCCTGTGGAAAAATCATCCATATCAGTTCTGTACATGAGATCATTCCATGGGCAGGGCATGCGAACTATGCTTCAAGTAAAGGAGCGGTCAGAATGCTCATGCAGACTCTTGCTCAGGAGTATGGCGCCAATAAAATTCGGGTCAACTCTATTTGTCCGGGTGCTATTCAGACCCCAATTAATAAGGGGGCGTGGAGTACACCGGAAGCACTTGATTCACTTCTTAAACTTATCCCATACAACAGAATCGGACAGCCTGAGGATATTGGTAATATGGCCGCATTTCTGGCCAGTGATCTTGCAGATTATATCAGTGGGACCAGTATTTTCATTGACGGAGGAATGACTACGTTTGAAAGCTTTTCTACAGGAGGCTAGGAGAGCAGAAATTGAAAATGAAAAGGGTAAGATGAAATGGCTTAAAATTTTAGGAATTTTAGTCATTAATACCTGAATACATTTTGCAATTCTACAAATTACTACTAATCATAATTTATAATTCATAACTAATTGTTATCTGCTTATGTCAGAAAAAAATAGAATTTCAGATGTTTCATGGAAAAAATGGGGTCCCTATGTCAGCAACCGTGAATGGGGGCTTGTGCGGGAAGATTATAGTGAAAATGGAGATGCCTGGAATTACACCGGTCATGATACAGCAGAGGCCAAAACATACAGATGGGGTGAAGAAGGAATATGTGGGATTTGTGACGATCTTCAAAAACTGGTATTTTCAATAGGGTTCTGGAACAAAAAAGATAAAATGATAAAGGAGCGTTTCTTTGGCCTTACCAATGGACAGGGAAACCACGGTGAAGATGTGAAGGAATATTTTTATTACCTGGATTCTACCCCTACCCATTCTTACATGAAAATGCTGTACAAATATCCCCAAAACAGCTTTCCTTACGAAGATCTCATAAAAATCAACGCAGAAAGAAGTAAAGATGAGCCTGAATATGAATTAATAGATACCGGAATTCTTGATAAGAATGAATACTTTGATATTTTTATAGAATATGCTAAAGAAGATCAGAATGATATTTTAATTAAAGTAACAATTGTTAACAAGTCAGACCATGAAACTTCTCTTATCCTATTGCCTACAGTATGGTTCCGGAACACTTGGGACTGGGGGTATGATAACTATAAACCTAATCTGTACGGTGAGGAGGCAGATCATATTGTAATAAATCATAAAGATCTTGAGATAAAAAACTTATATGCAAAACAGTCCTTAAAAGTTTTGTTTTGCGAAAATGAAACTAATAATGAGAGGCTTTATCATTCTTCCAATAAATCAGGATATTGTAAAGATGGGATTAATGATTTTGTGATAACAGGAAATTCTCAGTCTATAAATCCCGGAAACGAAGGAACGAAAGCTTGCTTTTTTATTGATGAAGATTTTGAAGGTAAAGAATCCAAAATATTTGAATTCAGAATTTCAGATAAAGAATTAAAAGAACCTTTCGGTGATTTTGAAGCTATTTTTGAGTTGAGGCAAAAAGAAGCGGACGAGTTTTATGCTGAGGTTCAGAAAGGAATAGCATCTGAAGATGAAAAATTGATACAGAGACAGGCATTTGCCGGAATGCTTTGGAATAAAATGTTCTATCACTACAATGTTGAAAAATGGCTGAAAGGAGATCCTGCAGAGCTACGCCCTCCAAAATCGCGTAAAAGTATAAGGAACTATGACTGGAAACACCTCAATAATGAACATATTATTTCAATGCCGGACAAATGGGAATACCCATGGTATGCAACCTGGGATCTGGCATTTCATACCATAAGCTTCTCGTTGATTGATCCGGACTTTGCCAAACACCAGCTTAAGCTTTTCCTGCTTGAATGGTATATGCATCCCAATGGACAGCTTCCTGCTTATGAATGGGATTTGAGTGATGTGAATCCACCGGTGCATGCATGGGCTGTTTTCAGAGTATTCAAAATTGATGAATATCTGAAAGATAAACCGGATCTTGAATTTCTGGAAAGTGCTTTTCAAAAGCTGCTCATGAATTTTACATGGTGGGTTAATAAAAAAGACAGCAATGGTAATAATATTTTCGAAGGAGGGTTTCTGGGGCTTGACAATATTGGCGTTTTTGACCGGAATATGACACTTCCGAATGGGGAACAGCTGGAACAGTCTGATGGTACCAGCTGGATGGCGATGTTTTCTCTGAATATGATGAGAATTGCTCTTGAACTGGCTCTGTACAATAATGTATATGAAGAAATGGCGATGAAATTTTTTGAACATTTCCTTGCTATAGCCTATTCACTGGATAATATGGGGGATGAAAATTTCAGCCTTTGGGATGAGGAAGATGAGTTCTTCTATGATGCCATTGTTTCCGGTGATTGTAGTCATATGTATTTAAGGATGAGAACTATCGTTGGATTGATACCGATGTTTGCCGTTGAGGTAATTGATGACGAAATGATCGAAAAACTGCCCAATTTTAAAAAGAGAATGAAATGGGTTCTTGACAATAGACCGGAACTTGCCTCACTTGTATCAAGATGGGAAGTGAAAGGGCAGGATTCAAAACACCTTTTATCATTATTGCGCGGACACCGTCTGAAAAGATTGTTGAAGAGGATGCTGAACCCTCAGGAGTTTTTAAGTGACTATGGAGTTCGTGCTTTATCCAAGGAATACGAGCATAATCCTTATACTTTAAATTTAAATGGTATAGATTACAGTGTGAAATATACCCCTGCGGAAAGCGATAGTGGTCTTTTTGGAGGAAACAGCAATTGGCGCGGACCTATCTGGTTTCCCATCAATTTTTTGATTATTGATAGCCTTCAGCGTTTTTTCTTCTACTATAGTCCGGATTTTTTGGTGGAATATCCTACGGGAAGTGGAAATTATTCAAATCTGGATGAGATTGCCGATTCTTTGAATAAAAGACTTGCCAGGATTTTTCTGAATGATGAAAACGGAAGAAGACCTGTAAACGGTCAATATGAAAGATTCCAAACTGATCCTGATTTTAAAGACTATATTTTATTCTATGAGTATTTCCATGGAGATAATGGACGTGGAGTAGGAGCTTCACACCAAACCGGCTGGACAGGGCTTATTGCAAAGATCCTCCAGCCAAGATTCTCTAAGAAAGAAATAGCCGAATCTGAGACCGAAATGCCGCAAGATATCGAAAAGAAAAAAGAATAGTCAAAAAAAAGTTCTTTTATTCAAATATCTGTTGGATAATTTCCAGTGAGGCAGGAGTTTTGAAGTCAGTGATGTGATAATGGTAATACACCAAAAGACTGTCAAGAAATTCCTTTCTCAAAGAGCTATGGATTTTGATGGTGTAAAAACTTTCTGCACAAAGGGCATTTTTCCATATTGTGGAAATTTCCTCATTGAAGAGCTGATGGGTTATAGTAAAAGAAAATGTGCCTGTTTCAGGATCTAAAAACGTTCCGTCTCCCAGTAGTGGAGCTACTCCCTGAATCTTTAAAATAACAAGTAAAAAAAGAAGATGGGCCTGATAATTTCTATTGATCAGTTCATCGATAAACTTATCAATACCATGATAAATTTGACTGTTTTTATTTTCGTATTTGAGGGTCTGGCTTAAAAAATCTGAAATAAAAAATATAACTGTATTGACCTTTATATCATTATAAATATCCGTGTTTTTTACCATCTCAAATTTTGAAACAGTGGGTATGCCATTACCCCTGACAGGGTTGATTGACAGATTGAGTTTATTCAGCGGTTGTAACAGGGCTTTCTTTTTATTTTTTTTGGTATAAATTCCTTTTAGAAAATAACTTTGAAAACCCTCTTCCTCCGTAAAACAATGCAGAACAGCATCGTTTTCTCCATATTTTATAAATGAAAGTAAAAATCCGTTTTGTGAATTCATTAATTGACTACTCCTATTTTGGCTGTAGCTTTATCAGAACCGTCCTCATTGGTCATTAGAACAAAATAAATTCCTGAAGCCACTCTCGTCCCTTTCTGGTTGTTAAGATCCCACTCATAATATCCTCCTCTGGCCACAGCAGAATGAACAACGTTTCCTGCAGCATCTACAATTCTTATATTGGTCTTTTCAGCCAGACCCTTGATGGTTACCTTTCCTTTGAAATTAGAATATACAACAGGGTTAGGGTAAACCAGAACATTTCCAAAATTGGAAGTAACATCTGCAACATCGCCCTGATAAGTCACAATTCCATTATAGGTTACAAAATAGACTTTACCGGTCTTTTTATCTATTTTTATGTCTGTCACACTATTGGTAGGAAGAGGGGAGTTTTCTTTTGTGAAATGTTGGATTGTTCTCTGGCCGTCAGAAGACAGATAATATACACCGCCTCCATCTACAGAAACCCATTTGTGATCTCCTTCATCCACGGCAATCTGAAGAATAGCAGCGTCTCTGAAAAGTTCTTCTCCAAGACCATTTTGCTCTATAATGATAGGCTCAGGTTTAGGACTTGGGGTTTTTATTTCAGAAGCCGCATTTTGCAGTACTTTTAAGCCATTGTATGCCCCGATCCATGCGTCACCGGACTTGTCGAATGCTACAGATAATGTTCCCTCTACGAATCCATTAGCCTCTCCCATGATATAATCTGAGTCATCAGAAAGATTCGTCGGGTTTTTATAATCGTAAGTCCAGAAATTGTTGGATCTTGGAAGTGGTATCCACAACATATTTTCATGAAAAACAGGCTTCTGTGTAGATTCACTGGCAAGAACAAGTTTCTTGAGAATAAAATCATCTGCTGCCTTATCATATATTCCTATTGAAGGGTTTCCATCATCAAATCCAAAAGATACAAAAAGATTATTTTGCGGATCGGTGGCAAACCCTGCCGGACGTTTGTAAAAAGGTTTGGCTCCAAGATTATAATATTTTACGAATTCAAAATCTTTACTGGCAGCATTATATTTCATTCTATATACTCCCTGATCAAACATCGTATAATTGGTGTAGAATACTTCATTACTGTTAAGAGGACTTATGATAGCATCTAAAATATTTACAGAAGCGGGATTATTAATGAAATAGGAAGGATAGATCCATTCTGTGCCATTAAAATAATAGAAGCCTGGTTTTTTAGCATTAACGGCAGGGCCATTAAAGTTATCTACTCTTCCTCCGCTAGATACAAGCATCTGATTATTATCAAACAGATTGAGATTATAGGCCGTATTGAAATAAGGGCCTGATGGTTTATAGGTACTATTGCTTTCGTCCTTTATCCCTGAAAATACTGTTCCACCCAAAATTTTTCCTCCGGCTGATGTTATTGCTGTATTACATTCCTCTCCAAGGCTTACCGCATTTTGAGTTACTCCATTGATGCCGTATGTATATATTCTGTTATCAGTAACCACTATGGTGCTGGGGGTAATAACAACATCGCGGATGTTTCCAAAAACAGTAGGAAGCTGCATTGGGGTTCCATTATTATAGATATAGGCTGTGGTAGCGGTTGAAAAGACCATTTCAGATTCAGAATCTATATGTTTGAATACTCCCGGAATCTCTGTAGTCCAGGTAGAATAAACAGGGAAAGTAGTATTCATCTCATGACTTTTCAAACCGTTATTAGTAACAGAAAAGACCTTATTGCCAAATATTGTAGCTTCATTACTCGCCTGATAAACACCACCGGTAATAAAGAATGAAGAATCTCCGAATTCTTTCTTTTTCATATCAAATATGGAAACACCATATCCGACAGAAATTGCAGCTTTGTCTCCGGTTATAGAAATATGATTGATTTTTTTATCTCCATTGTAGCCGGCAGCAATTGGAATATCCACAACATATTTTATGTCCTGTGGTGTTATCACATCCATAGAACCATCGCTATATCCGATAAGTCCCAGCTTGGTTTGTGGATTGTAATCAAAGGCAGTGATTCCTACATTGTGAAGCCCATTGGCTTTAGACAACTTCGTAATTTCTCCTGTTGATATTGTATAATAGAATATTCCGTTTTCTGTGGCAGCAATTATTTTTCCATTGTCTTCTTTCATAGCGATGACGCCATTGTAGGAAAAAAGATCCGCCCATTTTTTTGATGAAATGACCTGAGCTTTAGTAAGCTGCAGAGAGGCTAAAATACCAAGAGAAATTAAAGAGAGTTTTTTCATATTATGCTATTATGCTGCTGTCTATTACCTGATTGTTCCAGGAGATATGCTGTACGTTTTTGTTTGTATCAAAATAAAAATCTATTCTTCCCAAAAGAAGACCTGCCCATCCCACCTGATTGACAAAGACATTTTTACCCTGTCTGTTGGTGAAAGATTGAGGTTCTGGTAAGAATGTATGCGTATGGCCGCCTAAGATAATATCAATATTTTCTGTATTGGCCGCTAAAATTTTATCACTTATTTTGGTAGGTTCATCTTTATAATCGTAACCTATATGTGAAAGACAAATCACGAGATCACATTTCTGATCTTTTTTAAGAAAATTTGAATAATGCTGGGCTACATCAATCGGATTGGAATAAACCGTTTCCGCATATTGTTTTTTACCTACAAGACCCTCCAGCTGAATACCGACTCCGAAAATTCCTACTTTTACCCCATTCTTATTAAAGATTTTATAAGGGGAAGTATGACCGTCAAGAATGGTATTTTTAAAATCATAATTGGAACAGATGAAAGGGAACTTTGCATTAGGAAGTACCTTTAGAAAACCCTCCAGGCCATTGTCAAAATCATGATTTCCCATGGTAGAAGCATCATACTTCATCATAGACATTAACTTAAACTCCAGTTCACCTCCGAAGAAATTAAAATAGGGAGTCCCCTGGAAAATATCTCCTGAATCAAGAAGCAGTACATTGCTTTCCTGATTTCTGATCTGCTGAATTAAGCTCGCTCTTCTTGCAAAACCTCCCTGATTAGGATTTTTGGTATAGCTGGCGTCAAAAGGTTCTATTCTGCTGTGCTGGTCATTAGTATGAAGAATAGTCAGTTTGTTTGCGGATTTTAAATCAAGAATTCTCAATTCCTCCGCCATCATCATATTGGGAGCCAAAGCCATTGCTAAAGATCCACCACCTATTGCTTTTAAAAAACTTTTTCTATCCATTACTTTTTACCGATAAAATTTAAACGAACGTCTGTAGCAGGAACTATTTCGGGATTTCTCTTGAAATAATCAATATATAAATCCCTAAGTTTAACTCCCGTTGGGATCGACTCTCCTTTTGCAAAAAATTTCATGTTGTCACCTCCCAGAGCAAGATAGTCTGAAGTGGCAATATAGTAATCTTTGTTTGGCTCTACTGCTTTTCCGTTAATTAAAGATTTCGTTAACTGTCCGTTTTTTGTTTCAATATACAAATGAGATACTGGATTGTTCACCTGATGTTCTGCATAATATTCAAAAAGCCCGGGTAAATCTGCTCCTTTCATTTTTACAATGATCAGCTCATTTTCAAAAGGCATCACTTCAAAAACATTTTTCAGCATAATATCCCCTTTACCAATGGTAGTGCGGATTCCTCCGATATTAATCAATGCTGCATCTACATTCTGTTTAAGATGAACCCTGGTCCACTCATCTCCTCCTTCAAGTGTATAATCTGCTAAAAGATTGCCCAGGTTGCTGTTGTCTCCCTGCTTCGTAAGATCCACATTCGTGTGGGAGATTTTCTGATTCATCTCCTGATCTAGTTTCTGCTTATACGGTGCAATGAATTTTACAAACTCCTCATCATTCTTTAGCTCATTATTAATAGAAATGTTGCGCTGAGTCTTCACTTTCACAGACTGCGGCACAGAAGCCGTCTTGCATGCTGTAAGTGATGCCAGAGCAATTCCTAGTAACAAGAATTTATTTTTCATAATATCTTTTAGTATATGCAAATATAACTATATGTACAATAAAACATTATTATTTATTAGAAATTCTTATGGTAAATGATTAAATTTGACAAAAATAATTCGAACAGATGAGCATTTTAAAAGGAGTAGGTGTTGCATTGGTAACGCCCTTTAATGAAGATTTATCCGTTGACTTCGACAGTTTGACAAAACTTGTGGAGTATAATATTGACAACGGAACCAATTATTTGGTGGTATTGGGAACTACGGCAGAAGCCGCAACGCTGTCAGCTGAGGAGAAGAAACAGGTAATTGAGCATATCATTAAGGTGAATAATAAACGTCTTCCTTTAGTATTAGGAATTGGCGGCAACAATACTCTTGAAGTCAAGAAACAGATAGAAGAAGCAGATCTTTCTGCATTTGAAGCAGTACTTTCTGTATCTCCATATTATAACAAGCCTAATCAGGAAGGGCTTTATCAGCATTATAAAGCACTGGCTTCCACAGGTAAGAATATTATCATATATAATGTGCCTTCAAGAACAGGGCAGAATATTGATGCCGATACTACTATCCGTATTGCAAGAGAATTTCCTAATTTATTGATGATCAAGGAAGCAGCACCCAATATCTTACAATATTTTGATATTCTGAGAAAGAAGCCCGAAGGGTTTTCTTTGGTTTCAGGAGATGATGAATATACACTTCCTGTTACTTTAGCAGGTGGAAACGGAGTGATTTCTGTAATAGCACAGGGTTACCCAAAAGAGTTTTCCACGATGGTACAGCTGGCTTTCGAAGGCAAAGTGAAAGAAGCATATGAAATTCACAATAAGCTGGTTGAAATCACCCGTTTGATTTTTGCAGAAGGAAACCCTTGTGGTATCAAAGTAATTCTGGCTGAAAAAGGAATCATTAAAAATTACTTAAGACTTCCTCTAGTAACAGCATCAGAAGGGCTTCATGCAAAAATTAAAGCTGAAATGTCAAACATTTAATTATGAGCCGTCAGGTAAAATTGACAAATCATTATTGACACAACATAGAGTGAAAAGTTTAGGCTTTTCACTTTTTTTAATCATAATCACATAACATCATGAAATTTATAAAAGCGACAAAAAACGATATTCCTTTAATTCAGAATCTGGCACGAAGATCTTGGGAAAATGCTTATGCCGAAATACTTTCCGGAGAGCAGATGGAGTATATGCTTTCTGAAATGTATTCTGAAACTGAAATTAACAGCCATCTCCAGAATCCGGATTATCAGTATTATCTGATTCAGGATGAAAATAATAATTCTTATGAGGGTTTTATAGGCTATGAGCTCAATTATGAAGAAAATACAACCAAGCTGCATCGCATTTATCTCGTACCGGAAAGCAAAGGAAAAGGATTTGGAAAAGGAGCTTTACAGTTTTTGAATGAAAAAGCTTCCGAAAACGGAAACCGCAGAATTATTTTAAATGTCAATAAATATAATGCAGCCAGAAACTTCTACGAATCGCAGGGGTACAGCGTATATGATGAAGGGGTTTTTGATATTGGAGGCGGATTTGTGATGGATGATTACCTTATGGAATTTCTAATTCACATGTAATTGACTTATAATCTTGTAACTTTATCCTGTAATTCTATAACAAGTGATTTCTTTTTTTGATTCATCTTTGCTTCAGAACCAAATCACTTACAATAATACATTCATATGCTTGGTTTTTAGCTTAATCGGCTTTTTATCAGTATATTTTTTTCATCCTTAGTGTTTAAATTCCTGTATTCTCAAATACAGGAATTTTTTTGTGTTCATATTATGTTAAAAAAAAATTTCTATTTCACTTTTAATTGAAATAAATCATTATATTTACTAAAAATTTGGCTTATTTATACTAGGATGAAAATGTACGTTAAATTTGATTTCAATGCCCTTTGCAAAAAGGTATTGGACGAGAAACTCAAGGAGCACGGGTTGAAATACCGGTTGCTGAATTTCGGTGAAGTGGAATTCTATGAACCTTTTACACAGGAACAGCATAATCTTTTTAAGAAGAATCTTGGAGATTATGGGATAGAAATCATAGAAAGCCAAAAAACCGCTTTGGTTCAGAAAATAAAAGATGCCATTGTAGAACTTGTCTTTTCTGATGAGATCATTCCCGTGAAAGCTTCTATTTATATTTCTGAGAAACTGAATCACAGCTATGGATACCTTTCTAATCTGTTTTCAGAAGTTGCTTATACCTCTATAGAGAATTTTGTTATTCTTCAAAAAATAGAGCATGCGAAAGCATTGATTATAAGGAACAAGCAGAGCCTTACAGAGATCGCTCATAAACTGAATTATTCAAGTGTGGCACATTTAAGCACTCAATTTAAAAATACAACAGGAATCACTCCATCCCAGTTTCAAAAAATAATAGGAAGAAGAAGAAAAGCACAAAGCACAGCTATTAACCCTAAAATGCAGTATGAATAAAGAATTTCTGAACGTAATAGTAGCAGATAACGATGAAAACACTTTAATTTTTTTTAAAAATATATTAAAAGAGCTAAAAGTCTCTATAAAAGTTCAGTGCTTCAGCAACGGAAACAGTTTGATGGAATATTTGAATAATGATGATGCTGTAGTTCCGGAGATCGTTTTTATGAGATACACACTTCCCGGAAAAGATAGTATGGAATGCCTGGATGAAATGGGCTTGAATTTAAAGTTTAGCAACATGGTAAAAGCGGTATTTTCTGACCCGATCCCGGAAATAGAAATTGAAGATATCTTTGTGAAAGGAGCTAATATTTATATGAGAAAACCGGAGTCTTTTGAGACATTTAAGAAGGTGCTTACTGACATTATTACGATTAATTGGCAGTATTATACCTCAGGACTTAATAAAGAAAACTTCATCCTAAAAGTGTGATTATTAGAGACTTTTTTTGTTTTTTTTAAATAAAAATAAGGTTGTATTTGTTACATGCTATTCACAGATAGGTGATAATTTTATAACTAATAGTTAAAATAATATAAAATAGAATTCAATTAATAGTGTGACATTTGTAAAAGTAAACTCAGCGACACAAATTTAACTATATAGAAAGAAGATACAGGTGAATGAGAAGTAATTGTTTCTAAAAAAATAAGATTATATAAATCACGATGTTAGTTAACAAAATGAATTATGTTAATTTCCAATTTTAAAGCATAGAAGATCTTTAAACAAAACGGTACAATCATGAAAACTCAAAGCAGGTGGAGGTATTTTTATTCGTTTCATTCCCTCATCTCCATCTGACCACAGTTAGTTTTTATAATAAGCAAGTTGGAAAAATAATTCATTTTGTTTTTTATAATTTATTTTAATAGTTTATGGTTTAGCATATTCAAATCATATAAATATTTTCACACCACATCACAAAATATTAAGCCTGAACTATTAAAATAAATTTTTAAAACAGATCAAAAGTAATTTCTTCTAAATAACAGTTTTATAAGGGGACCGCAGGGAAATTTTTCTGCGGTTTTTTTTATGATATTTTACTCCACTTATTTTTTCCTTTGTAATATCTTATATAGTAATTTTTGATAACCATATTATCAGGTCTGGACAGTATTGGATCGGCTTCCAGAATTCTTTCTACCGTGTTTTTTGTTGTTTTAATGATTGCTGAATCATTAATAAGATCAAGCCTTTTAAAATCTACCACACCACTTTGCTGTGTTCCCAGAATATCTCCGGGACCACGGAGCTGCATATCCACTTCAGAAATCTTAAAGCCATCATTGGTTTCCGTCATTGTCTTGATGCGGGTTCTGCTTTCCTTAGATAATTTATCAGAAGTCATCAGGATGCAGTAGCTTTGCTCAGCACCCCTTCCTACACGTCCTCTGAGCTGGTGGAGTTGTGAAAGACCAAATCTTTCAGAGCTTTCAATAACCATGACAGAAGCATTGGGAACGTTCACTCCAACTTCAATAACTGTAGTGGCAACCATAATTTCAGCTTTTCCGGAAGCAAAATAAGCCATTGCTGCATCTTTTTCGTCCGGTTTCATTTTCCCGTGAAGCATCGTCACACTATAGTCGGAGAAATAATCCATAACGTGCTCCAGTCCCTCCATCAGATTTTTATAATCTAAAGTTTCGGACTCTTCAATAAGAGGATATACAAAATAAGCCTGTCTCCCTTTTTTTATTTCATCTTTACAGAAATTGTAAACATACAGTCTGTCTTTTTCACGTCTGTGAGCCGTGATGATAGGTTTTCTTCCCACCGGCATCTCATCAATAACAGAAACATCGAGATCAGAATAAAAACTCATTGCCAATGTCCTCGGAATAGGAGTGGCTGTCATCACCAGGATATGTGGAGGAATTTTATTTTTAGCCCAAAGTTTAGCCCGTTGAGCAACCCCAAATCGATGCTGCTCATCAATAATAGCTAAGCCAAGGTTTTTAAATTTAACTTTATCCTCTAATACAGCATGGGTACCCACTAAGATAGAAAGACTGCCATTTTCAAGCTCTTCATGAATTACTCTTCTCGCTGCAGCTTTGGTTGAGCCTGTAAGCAACCGTACATTGATGTCCGTTCTTTCCAGCAATTCTTTAATCCCATTATAATGCTGCTGGGCAAGAATCTCTGTAGGAGCCATTATACAGCTCTGAAAACCATTGTCCATGGCGATAAGCATTGTAAGCAGGGCTACCATTGTTTTTCCTGAACCTACATCTCCTTGCAAAAGCCTGTTCATCTGAATAGGCCTTTTCATATCCATTCGGATTTCCTTTAAAACCCTTTTCTGAGCATTGGTAAGCTCAAAAGGAAGTTCGTTTTCATAAAAATTATTGAAATGATCGCCAATTATAGGGAAAGGGTTACCATAAGACTGAGTTTTATGATGAAGCTTTTTTAAGCCATAGCCCAGTTGGAAAAAAAATGACTCTTCAAATTTTAAGCGGTAATCTGCTTTGTCAAAATGCTCCATATCTTTTGGAAAATGGACATTGAGGAAAGCATGTGGCCTGGACATGAACTTGAAGGTTTTCATCATGTAATCAGGGAAATTTTCCTCAATGAGGTTTGGGATTTCCTTACAGATATTTCTTAGAGCATTCTGAAAGAATCTTTGATTGAGTCCTCTTTTGGTTAGTTTTTCAGAACTTGGATAAATAGGTTTCAGACGGGTATCCCCCTCTTTATTTTCTTCTGCTTCTATTTCCGGATGAGGCATAGAAAACTGACGGTTGAAAACATTGATCTTTCCAAAAATATAAACTTCCCGGTTTATAGGGAGCTGTTCCTTCAGCCATTTTGAATACTGAAACCATACCAGATCTAAACTGCCGGTTTCATCATTGAATTTGGCTGACAGTCTTTTGGTTTTTCCGGTCTGGATTTCCTGTACCTGTGTTATTTTTCCCTTTAATTGTATTTCCTGGGCACTTTCTTCTTTAAGCTGGGAGACTGTATAGAGTTTGCTTTTATCCAGATAGCGGATAGGATAGAAGTTAAGCATATCTTCTACTGTGGATAGGCCCAACACACTTTTGATGAGTTTAGCTCTTTCCGGACCTATTCCTTTTACGTATTCTATGGAGGTTTCTAATGTCATTTGAAAAACGAGCCCTAATTTCGGTAAAATAGCTGGAATTTGAAATTTTTATTTCTGGAAAATTATTTTTTTTTGGATATAGTAAAGGCTTTCAGAATATGAAAGCCTTTGTATTAATTTAATCTTTGATTTTAGATTTGAATTTTTTCTGGTAATCTTCCCATTGCTCTCTGGTTCGGATCTTTTTAAATAAATCCTTGGAGATAAGTTCCAGGTAAGGCTCCAGTTCTTTTGCTGAAAGTTCTCCCTGAAGAATGGTGATCGGATCACCGTTTTCATCCAGAAAAACTGTACTTGGAACAGCTCCTACATTCATATACTGGGTAAACTCATGCAGTGCATTCTTTCCTTTTTTATGTTCTGTATTAGGATTGGAAAATGTTCTTCCAAAAATCTCAATTGCTTTTTTTTCTTCAGCATTAAATTTTACAGGATAGTAATTGTCATTTAAAATCTGGGCAATCACGTGATGTCCATATGTTTTTTTGTCCATGATCTTGCATGGACCGCACCAGTCTGCATAAAAATCGATGAGGATTTTTTTTGGATTTTCTTTCTGAGCCTTTAATGCTTCTTCAATAGTCATCCATTTAACCTGTGCAAAACTGAAATTTAGTAATAACAAAAGTACTATGCTTAAAACTTTCTTCATATTGTGATTTTATGTAAAAATAAGCATAATTACTTATTTTATTATTTTACATCCTGCATTAATTTTTTCACGTACGGAGATATCAAAATTAATACCACTCCGGCAATTACAGCGTATAATCCCAATTGTTTATATCCATCAGTATAAGTGATCAATTCATCATAGTTGGTAGAACCTTCTTTTGCCGTAGCAAGACTGGCCCCAATGATCCCTGCCACATACTGTCCATAAGCGGAAGCAAGGAACCACATTCCCATCATCATTCCCTGAAGATTCTTAGTGGAAAGTTTGGTCATGATAGATAATCCGATAGGAGAGAGGCATAGCTCACCCAAAGTGATGATTAATAGTGCTATGGTAAAGAAATTCAATGAAGTAATCCCCTGAAGGTCGGCAAATAGGCGGGTTGCAAATAAAACATAATATCCTAATCCCAGAAAGATAAATCCTAATCCGAATTTGATAATGGTATTCGGTTCTATTTTTCTTTTATTCAGCCAGATCCATAGAAGCCCGATAAGTGGAGCTAAGAAAATAATGAAAAATGCACCTCCTGAATTATTAACACCGTTCGGGTCTAGGCCAAAAAGATCTTTATTTAGGTTTTTAGCAGCGAAAATACTTAAAGAACCGCCACTTTGTTCATAAATTCCCCAGAATACGATGGAGAATATAATGAAAACCAATGCCGCCCAAAGTTTCTTACGCTCTGATGCAGTCACTTTGGACATTTCGTAGAATAAATAAATTAAGGTCAATGGCCCGATAGTCCACATAAAATAATCGGTATATTCTGTTTTGGCTACCATTGTCATGATAATAGGTACAAACACCAGAGACAGAACATAAACTCCATATTCCTGCCATTTTGGAATGGGTGCTGCTTTGGTTTCTGCTAAAGGATGTCCAGGCTGTAACCCAATAGTTCCCAGCCTTCTTTGCGTGAATATAAAGTTAATAAGGCTTACCACCATCACTATTGCAGCCAATCCAAAAGCAATATGCCATCTCATTTCTTCTGCGATAATTTTATTAAGGAATTCTCCTTTACCAATGGCAATACATAAATAACCTCCTAGTAACGCGCCCAGGTTAATTCCTGCATAGAAAAGGGAAAAACCAGCATCAGCTCTGGAATCATTAGGTTTATAAAGCTGGCCAACCATTGATGAAATATTAGGCTTAAAGAAACCTGTTCCTACAACGGTAAATGAAATTCCCAGAAAAAAGAATTTATGAGGATCTGTGGCAAGAATTAAACTTCCTACAATCATCAGAAGACCTCCCCAGAACAGGGATTTTCTGAATCCTAAAATTTTATCTGCAAAAAGACCTCCTATGAAAGTAAATGCATAAACAAAAGCCTGTGTGGCTCCATACTGAAGGTTAGCTTCTTTTTCATGGAAATTAAGCTGTGAGATCATAAAGAAAACCAGCATTCCACGCATTCCGTAGAAACAGAAGCGTTCCCACATTTCAGAGAAAAATAGACTCCAGATCTGCCTAGGGTATTTTCCTTTGAAATTTTGTATTTCATCTAAAGTTAAGCTCATAATGATATATGATTGTTTTAATTAGGGTTTTTATCTTTCTGATCCAGTTCAAAACGGATTCTGTCCTGGTCAATAATTTGTTTTAATTCTTCTTCTTTTGGGAGGTACAGCAGGTATTTGCTTGCAAATAAATTGTTTTTTATCATTCAAGACAGAATATTTTACAATAGTTTCATCTTTTTCTGAACATAATAAAATTCCAATGGTTGGGTTATCCGCTTCACCACGTTTCAGATCATCATACATTTTTACATACATATCAATTTGTCCAATATCCTGATGCGAAAGTTTCCCGGTTTTTAGATCGATGATGATAAAGCATTTCAATATGTAATTATAAAAGATAAGACCACTATAGAATTCTGAGGTGTCCGTTGAAATATGTTGTTGTTTGGCTACGAATGCAAACCCTTTTCCAAGTTCCAGTAAAAACTTTTGAATATGATTGATGATGGCTGTTTCAATTTCTTTTTCTGAAAACTGTTCATCAGCTTTTAATCCTAGAAACTCAAAAATATAAGGATCTTTTAAAACACTGTGAATACTTTCTGTGGAAGATCTTTTATGTTCTAAAACCCCCTCGTAAGCTAGAGAATTAATCTGTCTTTTCAAATCTCTGTAGTTCCAGTTATTTTGAACGGATTCATTGATGTAATAATTTATTTTTTCAGCATTGTCAAGCCTAATCAATAATCTATAATGAGTCCAACTCAATTCGTGACGCAATGCGTCACATATTGGAAATGCATGATAAAAGGAGCGCATATTTCTTAAGTTACTTTCATCAAAACCTTTTCCAAATTCTAAAGTAAGTTTTTGAGAAAGATTCTTTAGAATATATTTTCCATATTCTGCGCGTTCTTTTCCCTCTTGTTCATCTTCAACAATCAATTTTCCGATCTGCCAATAGGTGAGTAGTAGAGTAGAATTCGCAATTCGAAAAACTTTTTCGCGCGACTGTCTAATAATTTCCTTTACGGATTGGAATAAAGAATCTTCGGAAATTTCCATCGTACGAAAATAAAAAAAACCTCTGACTTAGCAGAGGTTTTATTATATTTTGTTGATACAATTAGTTTACACCATGCATCATCTTCTTTAAGATAGGTGAAATTAAACCTAAAATGACAGCTGCGATACCACAAAGTACAACAAATACCATGAAGAATTCAAATAGATTATGGATCTCAAATCCTGCAAATGTAGGATTGTGTAATGGTAACTGAGCTTTATCAAAAGCTGCCACCTGATCCGCAGTCAGGGTTACTTTTTTATCTAAAACATCCTGAAGATTGACTCCCATTTCCTGTGCTTTTGTGAATTTATCACCTGTTGCAGGGATCAAAGCTCCCAATGAACCTGCTAAGGCATACCCTGCAGCATTAGAAATAAAGAAAACACCGTATAATAATGAAGCGAATCTTTTTGGAGCCAGTTTACCAACTAATGATAAACCAATTGGAGAAAGACAAAGCTCACCACATGTCTGAATGAAATATAATAACATTAGCCATTTGATCGCTAATAGACCAGAGTTTCCTAGATCTTTCACGTTATGGGCAATGATAAAATAAGAAAGCGCGATTAATGCTAATCCCATTGCCTGCTTGAACGGAGACACCGGTTCTTTGCCTTTTGTTCTTAATTTATCCCATGCTAAACTGAAAGGAACAGCCAATAGAACCACGAAAATTCCATTAAAAATCTGAACCATTGAAGGTGGCATATTCCATCCGAAGATATTTCTGTCAGTTTGGTTATCTGCGATAAATGTTAATGAAGATCCTGCCTGTTCGAAAGCTGCCCAGAAGAAAATGATAAAGAATGATACAATATAAATTACCCAGATTCTCTGTCTTTCAATTTTGTTTTCAGCAGAACTCATGATAAGAAAGGCAAGGGAAATACCAGCTGCATAAATAAAAGGATAAATAATTCCTTTGATTAACTGGCCCATTTCTACTGCTTTGAATCCGAATTCTCCTACCAACAGATATCTGAAAGCGAAGAACAGAATGACAAATATTACTCCGGTAATACCTAGAGATATTCCTGAGAATTTTGCTGTTTGTGTTTCTCCTTCTTCAAAGTCTGCACTGGTATTATTTTTTGGTAATCCTCCGATAGGTCTTCCTTCCGGTGTTACTACATATTTGTTTTTAAGGATAAAGAACGTTACAGTTCCAATTACCATTGCAATAGAAGCTGCTAAGAATCCCCATTTGAAAGCAAAAATATCTCTTACTCCAGTGGCTGCATCCTTTACATCACCTACGTAAGGGCAGATAAACTGACCTAAAAATGCTCCGATGTTAATCCCCATATAGAAAATGGTAAAAGCAGAATCCAGTTTAGACTTTTCCTGCTTTGGATAAAGACTTCCCACCATTGAAGAAATATTCGGTTTGAAGAATCCATTACCAAAGATAATAACGAATAAAGCCAGCCACATAATAAGTTTAGCACTTCCTATGTCAGCAGAAAAAGTTGAAGCACTGATAAATAACAAAAACTGCCCAATAGCCATTAGTGATCCACCAATGATAATTGCATATCTGTTTCCGATATATTTATCAGCAATAAAACCTCCCAAAAGAGGTGTTAAATAACATAAAGCTAGAAATCCACCATAGATGATTGCTGCATCAGCTTCTTTTATTAATAAGGAATTTACCATAAAGAGCGTTAAAAGTGCTCTCATCCCATAAAAGTTGAAACGCTCCCACATTTCTGTTCCGAAAAGAACCCATAATCCTTTAGGGTGCCTGGAACTCTTATTCTCTACAAATTCATCCGGTTTCGGACTCAATGCTTCAATATTATCCATTTCTATTGTTAATTTTTGTTAAGACTGACAAATATAGTTTATTTTGGGTTTTTGGCAAGGTTTTAATTTTATTTTTAAATAAAAAAGCTGCGAGGTACTCCCGCAGCTTGCTAATCTTTATAATATCAAGGATTAATGTCCTTTTTCTCTCATGATTTTATTCAATCTTTTTAACATAGAAAGTCCTAAAAGTGTCGCGAATATTAACAAAGCGAAGTTCACCAGGAAGTAATTGGTCTTGTTTTCATAATTGTACCATGTACTTGCAAGAATTCCGGAAAGCTTATTTCCCACAGAGTTGGCAAGGAAGAATCCTCCCATCATCAAAGCTGTAATTCTTGCAGGAGAAAGCTTGGAAACAAAAGAAAGCCCCATTGGAGACAGGCACAATTCTCCGATGGTAATCACTCCATAACTGGCAACAAGCCATAAAGGAGATACTTTTACAGCTCCGTTATCTCCAGCCATGACAGCTAAAACCATCACCAGACATGAAAGTCCGGAAATAAATAATCCCAAAACAATCTTGGTAGGCGTCAATGGTTCTTTACCTTTTCTTCTCAGCAGAGCCCAGAATCCGACGATAACCGGGGTAAGTGCAATCACCCAGAATGGATTGATAGACTGGAATAGTTCCGTATTGTACAGATAAACCTTATTTTCAGGATTTTTCTCAAGGGCAGCACGCTGTTCTGGAGAAATGTTTTTAAAATAAACATCTTTGCCTATTTCTTTTTTTGTTTCTCCGTTGTCGTCCTTTTGAGATCTGAACTGATTGTCATATACCGGAACTTCTTTATTTTCGTATCCTTTCCCTTCCACCATATAGATTCCCTCCAACGGCTTTTCAAGGGCAGCAGGGACACTTCTGTCTGTATAATAATTGGCCCATCTTGTCAATGCTGTACCGTTTTGTTTGAAAACAGCCCAAAAGAACATACTGATCAGGAATACAGAAAGTAATGCTCCGATTGAAGATTTCTCTTCCGGCTTGGCTTTAAAATAAAGTGAAGCATAGAAATAAATAACGGGTATGCAGGCAAAAATGAATGCATCTGTACTGTCGCTTCCGAATATATTATTAGGGATAAACCAGCCTAATGCTCCTGCAATGATAGCAGGAACGAATACTTTAAGCATGATTTCAGATAGTTTTGTATCACCTTCCTGTACAGGTTTCATCTGTGCAGCGTGGATGTAATGCTTTCTTCCGATGGTGAAAATAACCATCCCGATCAGCATCCCGACTCCCGCAGTGATGAAAGCCTCACCCCAACCGAATTTATTACGCATGAAAGCAGCAATAATATTACAGATAAATGCCCCGATATTGATTCCCATATAGAAAATATTATATCCGGAATCTTTATTGGCTTTATAAGGTTCTTCAGAATAAAGATTCCCTAGTAGAGTAGATATAGTAGGTTTAAAGAATCCATTTCCTATAATAATTAATGCCAGAGAGCTATAAAATAAAGGTAAATCTTTAAAGACACCCATTCCTATATATCCTGCGGCCATTAGAAAACCTCCAAGATAAATAGATTTAATGTACCCTAAAACGCGGTCTGCTAAAAATCCACCAATGAAAGGGGTAAGATAAGTCAGAGCAATATAAGTTCCGAAAATATCATCAGCAGTTTTGTCCGGAAGTCCAAGCCCGCCTTTCATACCAGTAGGCTCAATAACATACAGAACAAAGATTCCAAGAATCAGGTAGTACCCGAAACGCTCCCACATTTCTGTAAAAAAGAGAAAGGGCAGCCCTTTAGGATGTTTAGTCTTCATATATTCAATTTTCAAATTTCCCAAAAATAAGTTTTTAATTTTAATTGATAAAATAAATAATGAAGACGTAAACGATTAATGAAATAAATATAATTCGCCATTTAAAATTATGAACGAATAAAGAGCAAAGTTTCTTTAATCAAAAATCCCTTTCAAATTTTTGAGAGGGAAATGATTTGTTCATGAAAGAGAATTAATTGTGAACTAAAAATCATTATGTGATCATAAAGAGCGAAAAAATTACAGAGGATTATCAATGGGTTTCGTTAGAAAATTCTATTTCCAGAGCAATTCCCTTTAATCAGGCCAAGCTGGATAAATTGAAACTGGAATTATATGATAGCCCTTTTAAATATATAATGAATGGACGGCTTGCCTTACCTGAAGGAAAAAAATTAGAACTTGAAGACGGAACCATTCTCACCAAAGAACAGTTGAAACCAGCTGAAGCCAACGAAAGAAAAAAAATAAAGTCTTTTAATAATCCAATAGAACTGGATAAAGCTGTAAAATATCCTTAGCAAAAAAACCTTTCAAAAGTTTGAAAGGTTTTTTTGTTATAAGTAATATGTTGATTATAAATTGTTCAAAATAAAATCAGTCATTTTCTGATACAACTGAGGTCTAGTCTGTCCACCGTAAATTCCGTGGTTTTTATCCGGATAAGCCATGAAGTCAAACTGTTTTTTGTTTTGAATCAAAGCTTCAGAGAATTCCATAGAGTTTTGGAAATGAACATTATCATCAGCTGTTCCATGGATTAGTAAAAATTTGCCTTTCAATAGATTAGCATATTCTGTAGGTGAATTTTTATCATATCCGTCAGCATTTTCCTGGGGAGTTCTCATAAATCTTTCTGTATATACAGAATCGTAATACCTCCAGTTTGTTACCGGTGCCACAGCAATTCCCATCTTGAAAACATCTGCTCCTTTAGTCATTGCCAAGCTGGTCATATAACCTCCGAAGCTCCATCCGAACATTCCGATTCTGCTTTTATCAATATAAGACTGGTTCCCCAACCACTTTGCAGCAGTAATCTGATCTTCAATCTCATATTTCCCTAAATTCATGTAAGTTACTTTCTTGTATTTAGCACCTTTATAACCTGTTCCACGCCCGTCTACGCAAGCAACGATATATCCTTTTTGTACAAGATGGTTAAACCACATTGCATTTCCATTATCCCATGAATTAGAAACCTGCTGAGATCCGGGCCCTGAATACTGGAACATAAATAAAGGATATTTTTTATTTGGATCAAAATTCTTAGGCTTCATGATCCATGCATTCATCTGATCACCCACTGTGTTTGGAATAGTGATGAATTCTTTTTCAGCAAAATTATCCGTTTTTAATTTCTGTAGCTGATCATTGTTATTCTGAAGTTCTTTTACCGCTTTTCCATTACCGTCTTTCAAAATATAGGTGAAAGGTTTTGCTGCGGTAGAGGAGGTTTCAATGAAATAATTATAGTTTTTACTGAAATTGGCAGCGTTGTTTCCTTCCGTATTGGAGATCAGTTGAGACTTTCCATTTTCAATATTTATTTTGGAAACCACTTTATTGATACTTCCTTTTTCTGTTGTCTGAACGTATATTTCTTTAGATTTTGGATTGAACCCGTAATAGTCGGTTACTTCCCAGTTGCCTTTGGTAACCTGTTTTTTCAGTTTACCATCCTTGTCATACCAGTAAAGGTGACGGTTTCCATCTCTCTCTGAAGCCCAAAGGAAAGAATCATCATCCAGGAATTCTATCGTGGGACTATCTGTATCAATCCATTTATCATCCGTTTCTGTGAATAATTTCTGAACCGCTCCTGTTTTGGTATTTACTTTTAAAATATCTGATGCATTCTGAACCCTTTCAGAAGTGACCAAAACAATTTCATCAGCTTTAGCTGTCTGGAAAACATTAGGAATATAATAATTTTTGAAAGAACCTAAGTTCAACGGCATTGTTTTTCCGGTATCAATGCGGTATAGCTGTGCAGAAACAACAGAGTTTTTCTCACCTGCTTTTGGATACTTATAACGCATCTCAGCAGGATAAAGATTTTTTCCATAGATTGGAATATAAATTTCCGGAACCTGGCTTTCGTCAGATTTTACAAATACAATAGCATCTGAGTTTTTTGTCCACTCATATTGCTTGGCATGCCCGAATTCTTCTTCATATACCCAATCTGCCAATCCGTTAAGAATTGAATTTTTTTTACCGTCAGTGGTAACCTGAGTGATTTTTCCTGAAGAAAGATCCTGATAGAATAAATTGTTGTCTGAAATAAAGGCCACTTTTGTAGCGTCAGGTGAAAATGTAGGCTCCTGAACTGTTTTTCCTTCGTTCAGACTGATTGTTTTTCCGGATTTTAAGTCTTTTACATCAAATTTTCCAAGAAAAGAATGTCTGTAGATGGGCTGGCTTCCTATCTGTAAAAGGATTTTAGATTCATCATCGGAGAAAATATAGCTTTCAAATCTTCCATCAACAATATTTCCTTCCTTTTGAGAAGTTTTATAAGAATATTTTGCAATTCCTGTAGGTTCAATAACGAGATAGTTTTCACCGTTTTTCATGGAGCTGATCCCAGCAATCCCCTTTCCACGGTAATATCCCGAGTATATTTTATCTAAAGTTATTTCCTGTGCTGACATATTTTGGAATGCTGCAGCTACAGTAAGAGTTAAGAGTAGTTTTTTCATTTCTAACATTAATGGAATTCAAAGATAATAATTTTATTAAAATGTATTAAAAAGCTTTTCAAATACACTTTTTGGCAGAAAAATTGAATATACAATAAGTATAAATCAAATCAATTAATAATTATGGATACGAATGCATACAATCAGAAACTTAACCGTTATGTATTGAACGACCAGATTGTTTATACAGGTTTTTCCAGCTTTAAAGACGCCGAAGAATGTGCTCATAAAAAAGGAGGTGCATTGGTGGAAATAGTATTCAGAGATGGAAATGATAATCCCGAAATTGCCGATGAAGCGGGTTTGATAGAAAAAAAACTTCATTATTATGTGTATGCAGGAGATGAATATAAATTCATACATTCCTCTGATCCCGGATTCAGAAAGTATGCAGAAGAACTGCAGAAAATAAAAGCAAAAAATGATAAAACGAGTCCGGATGAACGATATTTTGCTAATTTCGAGATTGAAAATATAGAAGACCCGATTATTGTGATTAAAAATGATCATTTTGAATCGGTAACTTCAAGAGAGCGTTCAAAATATTTGAAACATGCATGTGTTTATGAACTAGGGGTATCCCTGCCAAAATCTTAAAAAACCTTATTATGAGCAAGACCAAATATTCAGACAAAGCTCAGGACAAAGTAGGAAAAGTTATGCACGAATTCAAGGAAGGGAAGTTGAAATCTTCTTCCGGACAGAAAGTGACAAGCAGAAAGCAAGCCGTAGCCATTGGTATTTCTGAAGCGAGAGAAAAAGGACTTAAGGTGCCTGCAAAGAAAAAATAAGAAATAATTCATAAAAAACAGATGCCCGGAAATTTTCGGGCATCTGTTTTTTTACATTAAAAAGGTGAAATTTATTGATGAAACCTGATTGTTTCATGGTTTCTTCGTTATGTACCATTTCACTATATTGTACTATTGTAAAGGATTTTGTAATATTCATCCGCCATTCTATCGCTGTTAAAATGATCTTTTACATCTTCCATAGCGGTTTGCTGGATTTTTCTCCAATTATCCGGACGGTCGTAGTAGGCTGGGATAATTTCATTTTCAAGAATCTCATACAGTTTGTTTAGATCATAGTTGTCCTGTTCATAGATGCTCATATTCAGGTAATCAGCTTTAGGAACTACGAAAGAGTTTTCCCCATGTTTTGCAAACTCCGGAATCCAGCCGTCATCTGTGGATAAGTTGACAGAACCGTTCATGGCTGCCGTCATTCCGGAAGTTCCTGACGCCTCCCTTGGAACTCTTGGGTTGTTAAGCCATAAATCCGAACCTTGTTTTAGAGATTTACTTAGAGAAAGTTCATATCCTGTAAGAACGGCCATGTTTTTATGAATCTTACTTTCTTCCACCAAAGTATTGAAAGTGGAAATAGCAGAATAGTCCATTGGGTAAGGTTTTCCGGCCCATATAAACTGTACGGGATATTGGGGGTTGTTCAGAAGCCTGTAGAATCTGTCTTTGTCGTGTAAAAGCAGATCTGCACGTTTGTAGCCGGCAAATCTTCTGGCCCAGACAATAGTGAAGACATTGGGATTAAATAAATTTCCTGTTTGGTCTGCTACAATACTGAAAAGTTTTTTCTTTAAATGTTTTTTACGATAATCGAAAACGGTTTCATCATTTTCATCCATTGCATTATATAATGGTTTATCGGCCCAATATTTAAATTCCTGTGCGTTGGTAATAGAGGTTATTTCACAGATTCCCGGGTATTTGCTCCACATAGCTCTTGAAACTACGCCGTGAAGCTGAGAAACTCCATTCGCAATTTTTGCAATTTTCAGTGCGCAAAGAGAATGGTTAAAACGGTCATCATCTGTTCCCTCAATGCTTTTTACTTCTTCCATACTATATCCGGAGAAATAGGACATATCGTAGCATAATTTAAAATTATGCTTTTCATTTCCGGCTTCTTCAGGAGTATGGGTGGTAAAAACCAGTTTTTCTCTTACTTTATTCAGGTCTCCGTCATATTTTTTCAACAGATAAAATGCTGCCGGAAGCCCGTGAGCTTCATTAAGGTGGTAGACATCTCTTTCGATATTCATTTCATCTAGCAGTTTAGCCCCTCCTTTTCCTAATAAAATATATTGGGCAAGCTTTGTAGATTCATTGGCATCATAGAGCTTATGGCAGATGGTTTTTGAAACATGATCATTTTCCGGAACGTCAGTAGATAGGAAGAACATCGGTGCGGTGTTGAATATTTCAGGATCAAGGTACCATACTTTTACCCATACCGGAGCACTGTGAATTTCGATTTGAAATTTTATTCCTGTATCTTCAAGGAAACTGTACAACTTTCTGGTCCATACCGGCTGCAAAGTCTGATCATGATTTCTTGCCTGGTCATAATAGCCGAATTTCCATAGAATTCCAATTCCGATAAGATCCTGCTTAAGATTGTAAGCACTTCTCATGTGCGATCCTGCAAGAAAGCCAAGGCCGCCGGAGTATATTTTAAGTACCTGTTCAAGGGCGAATTCCATTGAGAAATAAGCGGTTTTTTTGGAATATTGGGGATTGATGTTGTAGGGTATTCTGAAATTCCTGAAATCCATAAATGCTGGTTTGTGTTAGTAGAAGCAAAGGTATTGATTATGAAAATAAACTTTACATTAATTAATAGATAAATTAATTTAAAAAGTATGTGTTGAATCGTTTTTTTACTTACCTTTAAATATGTAAAATTTTGATTATCAAAAACTTTTAACGATGAAGGCCAATGGCTGCATGTGTTCTTTAATTAAAATTTAAATAAAAAATCACACATGAAAAAGACATTTTCTGAGGAAGATCTGATTAAAAATCTGAGCTTATACTACCTGAACAGGCATTTGAAAAAAAAGCCCATAGAAAAATACCACCGTACCATAGATGAATCTCCGCTTCATGACCGTGAAAAATACAGAAAGAAGTCAGAAATTTTGCTTCTTAACTCCTTTATGCATCATTTTCCGGAAGTTAAATTTGAAAACCTTACCTGCGAAAGCCCAGACTTTATCGCAAAATTAAACGACAAAAAAATCGGAATAGAGCTGACCGAAGTTATCAATCATCTGGAAATGAAAAAAGTAGAAAGTACTTTGAATAAGATGTTCCGTCAGGCAGAAATATTATTAGAACAGGAAGACACTACGAAATATCGTGGTGTTTATTTTTTAGAATTTCATCCGGATACGAAGTTTGATCATCTGGAAATGCAGCAGGAAAATATTATCAGCATTTATAAAAGTATCAAAAGAAATAAAGCGGCAGGTTGTGTAAAAAGTATAAGAAAATCTTTCCATAGAAGAAATGTATTTATCACCCATGAATACAATATGAACCTTTTTGACGAGCTATGTTCCGAAAAGATTTTAGAACTTATTGAAAAAAAGAATGAAAAATTTCCCTATTACGATACTTCAGTAGATGAATGCTGGCTGGTTATCGTTTCAGATATGAACTCTATTGCCTCCAGATATACTTTTATTCAGGATAAAGAACATTTGAATGAAGTAAAAAGTCCTTTCCATAAAATCTTTCACCTTGAAAATTTGTGCGGAAATATTACAAGTATAAAATAGTGTTGATTGTTATTATATGTTTAATTTTTTCATGTTTTAATTTAAAATAATTCAAAATTATTAAGATTTTGTTATTTGTAATTAAAATATAGGTATATTTGATGTAGGTTGAATATCAACTGGTTTGTCACTACTATAACCATAAAAACATCTAATATATGAGAAAACTTTTACTATTATTTTTTCTGTGTTTATTTCGTACTTTCTATGCTCAGGCAGATTGTGCAACAGCATTATCGGTTTGTGGAAATTCAAATATCACTTACAGCCCTACCGGATATGGTGATGTTAAGGAATTGGTGAATTCAGGAAGTTGTATAGATGCAACTGGTGAGCATAATTCAATCTGGTATAAAATTACAATTGCTACAGGAGGAACTCTTACATTTGATCTGGTACCGAATGATCAGGATGCCGATTATGACTGGGCGATTTTTGGCCCTAATGTAAGCTGTGGAAGTCTGGGAGCTCCTATACGATGCAATGCAGCAACGGTAATAGGAGTAGGGGCTTCTACAGGATTAAATATGACCAGTACAATTCTAAGTGCCGCAGGAGGTTCCCTTACCCCTTATTGTAAATATATGGACGTTTTGCCAGGGCAGACGTATTATTTATTTATTGACAATTGGGTAAGCAGTACCAGTACTACAACGGCTCCCTTTGCTTTGACATGGGGAGGAACGGCAACACTGGCATCTCCATTTACAGATCCGAATATTCAGACTTATCCCTTCCATCCTCCGGGAGTTCCGGCTGCTAATCCAGCTGATCCCAGAGAAGTTGTGATATGCTCAAGTACAGCATTATTTGATTTTTCTATATTGTCTCCGGATATTATTAACGGAAATTCGAGTTTTGGGGTAAGTTACCATGTTACTCAGAATGATGCTTTAACAGGCAATAATCCTATTACAGCTCCAAGAATGGTTAATACAAGTACTGTTTATTACTACAGTATCAACTATACAGATCCTGCTAATCCAGGGAATCCTCTTAATAAATGTAAACAGGTCGGAAAATTTAAATTTAAAGATGGTTCTATTACGGTTAAGAATGCAACATTGACAGAGTGTAACAATAATAATGCGGGGACAGCACTTTTTGACCTGACCACAGCAGATGTTTTTGTCGGGACAAACGTTACCAAGAAATATTATCATACGATGTCTGATCTGAATGCCGGGATTAATGAGATTACAACACCTATGGCATTTGTATCTGCAGAAGGAGTTATTTATGTGAAAGTGATTTCTGAATTTGGATGTAGTGCTGTAGCACAGATTACTTTAAAATTCTATCCTCCGATAGTAGTAAATGAGGCAACGCTGAGATCATGTTTTATTGAAACTAATCCGTCCACAGCACTGTTTAATCTTACGAATGCTTCTGTAATTGCCCAGCAGAACCCTATTCCTTTAAAAAAATATTATCCGTCATTAACGGATGCTATTAATCAAACCAATGAAATTATCAATTCAAGTGCTTATACTGCCCCTAACGGATTTGTCTATGTAAGGGTTTTCAATGCACAAGGTTGCTATAATGTGGCTAAAATTACTCTAATAGTCATTGCTCCGGTATATTCCAGTGTTCTCAAAGACCAGACTATCTGTGCTGAAGACCAGACGATATTGGATGCAGGTCCCGGATTTAAAAGCTATGAATGGAGTACTGGTGCTACTACTCAAACAATCAAAGCAGGAATCGGAATGTATTGGGTGAAGCTTAAAACTGGTGATTGTATTACAACACAGGCTGTAAAAGTATTGCCTTCCGAACAACCTGTTGTTTCCAATATTGATATTGCCAACAATACAGTCACTGTATCAGTAATAGGAGGTAATCCTCCGTATAAATATTCAACCGACAATATTATCTGGCAGGATTCCAATGTTTTCAATAACCTTGTAAGAGGAGATCATAAAATACTGGTAAAAGACGCTTATGATTGTGATCCTGTAGAAATTGGAATTGTCGTGCCTAACTTAGTGAATGTTATTACTCCTAATGCTGATGGTATTAACGATGTGATCGATTATTCTGCATTGGGCAGCAAGCAAAATCTGATCATGAGTATCTTTGACAGATATGGAAATAAAATCTTTCAGGCAGATAAACAGAACGGGTACAAATGGGACGGTACCCAGGGAGGAAGAAGAGTGCCTACCGGAACATATTGGTATTCTGTGACATGGAATGAAAATGATAAAAAGAATACTCCTGTCAAGTTTTCAGGTTGGGTATTGGTTAAAAACAGAGAATAATATATAAATATAATACATAGAAAAAACCACTTCAAACGAAGTGGTTTTGTTTTTAAAAGTGTTTACATTAGTGGATAAAATCAGAAAATATGAAAGACCTGTTTGTTAAACGCTTTGAATATTATAAATCTCTTGGAGATAAGACTTTTGATCAGTTGACGGAGGAACAGATTTTTTGGAAGTATAACGAAGAAAGTAATTCTATAGCGGTTATTGTGAAACATATAGCAGGAAATATGCTTTCCAGGTGGACCAATTTTCTGACGGAAGATGGTGAAAAGCCCTGGCGTAGCCGTGATGAAGAATTTGTAGATAGTTTTAAGACTAAAAAAGACGTTCTTGATTACTGGAAAAAAGGATGGAAGTGCTTTTTTGATGCTTTGAGCCAGATTAATGATAAAAACCTTTACGAAACAATTTATATAAGAGGAGAAGCTCACTCTGTTATCGATGCTGTTTTCAGACAGTTGGCACATTATCCTTATCATATCGGTCAGATTGTCTACATCGCTAAAATGATGAAAAACGGAAACTGGGAAACACTTTCCATTGCCAGAAATAAATCTCAGGAATTTAATCATGACATGAAAAATAAATTTCCGGATAAAGGCGAATCAGAAATCAATTCATCTCCGGTCTGTTTTCAAAATAGCCCTGAAGTAAGAGATGAATACAAACAATAGATTGAATCAATCTTGAGTTATTATTAAAATTACTATCTTTGCACCCATAAAATTCAGGAGTAACAAATGTCTACTTTTCATAGAACTGCCGCGTTTCATACACTGGGCTGCAAATTAAATTTTGCAGAAACATCTACTATTGCCCGTCAATTAACAGATGCAGGTTATGATAAGGTAAGTTTTGATGACAAGGCGAATGTGTATGTCATCAATACGTGCTCAGTTACAGAAAATGCTGATCGTGAGTGTAAACTTCACGTAAAAAGAGCAATGAAGGCCAATCCGGAAGGACTGGTTGTTATTGTAGGCTGTTATGCACAATTGAAGCCTGAAGAGATTTCACAGATTGATGGTGTTGATCTTGTTCTTGGAGCTAAAGAAAAGTTTAATATTCTGAGCTATCTTGATGATTTGGAGAAAACAGACAATCAAGGTATTGTTCATTCATGTGAGATCGAAGAGACCGACTTCTTTATCGGAAGTTACTCTATTGGAGACAGAACCAGAGCTTTCCTGAAAGTACAGGATGGCTGTGATTATAAATGTACCTACTGTACTATTCCGCTAGCAAGAGGGATTTCTCGTTCAGATACCATCGAAAATGTTCTTAGAAATGCCACGGAAATTGCTGCGAAAGACATCAAAGAAATTGTTCTTACAGGTGTTAATATCGGTGATTATGGTAAAGGCGAATTCGGAAATAAAAGACACGAACATACTTTTCTTGATCTTATTTCAGAACTGGACAAGGTAGAAGGCATTGAAAGAATCCGTATTTCTTCTATTGAACCTAACCTGTTGAAGGATGAAAGTATTGAACTGGTTTCTAAAAGTAAAAGTTTTGTTCCGCATTTTCATATTCCGCTGCAGTCCGGAAGCGATGATTTATTGAAAAGGATGAAACGCCGCTACCTGACAAAACTTTATAATGACAGAGTAAATAAGATCCGCGAGGTAATGCCTGATGCGGCTATTGGTGTAGATGTCATTGTAGGATTCCCTGGTGAAACTGAAGAAAGATTTATGGAAACGTATAATTTCCTTAATGAACTTCCTATCACTTATCTGCATGTATTTACCTATTCTGAAAGAGAAAATACAGAAGCCACAGCTATGGAAGGAGTAGTGCCGGTAGCGGAAAGAAAAAAACGTAATAAAATGCTTAGAATCCTTTCTGAAAAGAAAAAAATGGCATTTTATCAGACTCAACTTGGAAAAACGCTTCCTGTACTTTGGGAGCATGAAAATAAAGACGGAAAAATGTTTGGCTTCACAGAAAATTATGTGAGAGTCCAGAAAGACTTTGATTCCGCATTCGTTAATCAAATCGAATTTCTAAATTTAGAAAAAATCCTGTCAGATGGCACGGTCTCAGTGCAATCTTCTTACCAAAATTTTTTAGCAAAAGCATAGGCTCTTTGCAAAAATTCCACTAAATTTATTTTTAAACTTTTAAATACTACATTCATGAGAGATAAGTTTTTATCTTGGGGAATTGTATTAGTAGTTGCTACATGGATTATAGCACTGCTGATCAGAACGCATTACTGGATACCTACGCTGTTATCCGTAATTTATGCATTAGGTGTGTACAATGCTTACCAATCAAAACATGCTATTTTGAGGAATTTCCCTGTTTTGGGATACTTCAGATATTTTTTTGAGAGTATTTCACCCGAAATGCAGCAGTACTTTATCGAAAGGGAGACTGATGGGAAACCATTTCCAAGAAATCAGCGTTCAGCAGTATACAGACGAGCTAAGAACTTAAGTGATACTGTAGCATTTGGAACACAGCTGGAAGTTAATCATAGAAAATACGAAGGAATCAAACATTCTATCTATGCAAAATCACCTTCGGAAGAGCTTCCAAGAGTTTGGGTAGGCGGAGAGCAGTGTACCCAGCCTTATCATGCTTCTTTATTGAATATTTCTGCAATGAGCTTTGGAGCATTAAGTGATAGGGCTCAGATTTCATTAAATAAAGGGGCGAAAAAAGGAAATTTCTATCATAATACAGGAGAAGGAGGTATTTCACCTTACCATATGGAAGGAGGTGACTTATGCTGGCAGATCGGTACCGGATACTTTGGATGCCGTGATGACGAAGGAAAGTTTAATCCTGAATTATTTAAAAAATACTCAACCCTTCCTAATGTGAAGATGGTGGAGATCAAATTATCACAAGGGGCAAAACCTGGCCACGGAGGTGTTCTTCCGGGAGTTAAAAATACTCCGGAAATTGCAGCAATCCGTCATGTCACACCAGGGATGACTGTAATTTCGCCGCCATCACATAGTTCTTTCTCTGATGCTGCAGGATTGTTGAGGTTTGTACAGCAGCTAAGAGAGCTTTCAGGAGGAAAACCGATCGGATTTAAACTGTGTATCGGAGATACCAAAGAATTTGAAGATATCTGTGTGCAAATGAATGTTCTGAAAATCTATCCGGACTTCATTACGATAGATGGAGCCGAAGGAGGTACAGGAGCCGCACCACCTGAATTTTCAGATGGAGTAGGGATGCCTTTGGAACCAGCTTTGATCTTTGTAAACAGAACGCTTAATAACTATAATTTAAGAAGTAAATTAAGAGTTATTGCCAGCGGTAAAGTTCTTACCAGCCTTGATATTCTGAGAGCAGTTGCTATGGGAGCAGATATGTGTAATAATGCAAGAGGATTTATGTTCTCTTTAGGATGTATTCAGGCATTGAGATGTAATTCCAACAATTGCCCTACTGGAGTGGCTACACAGGATAAAATGCTTATCAAAGGACTTGATGTCACTGATAAAAGTGAAAGAGTGTATCATTTCCATAAAAATACACTTCATACCTGTAATGAATTGATTGCCGCTGCAGGAAGAAGTTCTTATGAAGAGGTAGATGCTACAATGTTTATGAGAGGAGATGAATTTGACCACCTTGCAGATCTTTATTTCCCGGATATTTTGGGGAATGTAAAACAGAAAGCAAGATTTTAAAAAACCATTGAGAAAGCATAAAAATAAAAACCGCCTTATGTACATAAGGCGGTTTTTATTTTTGTCATTTTTTTATTGTGGTTTTTGTACTTCGTCAGCTGGTCTGTCTGATCTTCCATAGATCTGGAAGTTGAAGATAAATGTTCTGTTTCTGTAAGATTCATTAAAATAAGGATAATGCGGGTTTCTTGCAAAAGCAGCTCTGGAAGGTACAATAATTACCCCCTGTAAATTATATGGGTTTCCTCCAGACAGGTTATCAAAAGCTTTGAACTTCTGTAATGCCTCTCTGAATCCGGGTATTTGATAATAACCTGGCTGTTTGGCAGCGGTAGTGGTAGTGGTAGCAGCATCTATCACCTGTTGTTTTACATAGTAATACATAGGATCAACAAGAGGAATTCCACTTCCGTTAATCGTATTCAGAAAAGTAAGCGTGTTGATGAATGACACTGTTCCGTTATTGTCACCTGCAAGACAAGCATAGCTTCTCCCCATGATTTTGATGACATCAGTATCACCAATAGTTTTTCCCTGATCTTCCGCAGGCTGTGCTCCATCTCTCACAATGTAGATTGTTCCTGAAGGTAAGGTCTTATAATTTAGCTCTGATAACTTTTTTTCATGATCATCAATTGTATCTGTAGCACTGAAAGCTTTTATATTTCCTTGTGTATCGAGATAATTCTCATCCATATACTTCTTAATAGCCTGATCATCATAGGAATTTTGTGTATTGATGTCACTTGGTTCCTGGTATGTTTGCACATCATCATCTTTTTTACATGCAGAAAAACACAAAGATCCCGCAAGGATATATAAAAATATTTTTTTCATTTCAAAAAACTTTAATTACTTTACAAATAATATAACGGCAAAAGTATAAAAAAATATGAGAATAGATAAATTTTTATGGAGCATTCGTTTTTATAAGACAAGAAATATTGCAGCAGAGGAGATTAAAAAGAACAGGGTTTCTATAGGAACCTCTGCCGTAAAGTCATCTAAGGAGGTAAAAGAAGGAGATGTTATCAAAATCCGTAAGAATCAAATTGATTATAAAATAAAGGTAATTCAGATTCCTAAAAGCAGAATAGGAGCAAAGCTGGTCCCGCTTCATATACAGGATGTGACAGATAAAGAGCAGTACGAATTACTGAAACTCCGTAAAATGTCACAGGATTACTACAGGAATAAAGGAGAAGGAAGACCTACTAAAAGAGACAGAAGGGATATGGATGAGTATGTAGGTAATGATATCGCTTCTGATTTTACAGATTGGGATGATTTCTTTGGAGAAACAGAGAATGAAGTTGAAAATGAAGATTAAAAGAAATAATAGAAAAGCTCTAGAGATAGAGCTTTTCTATTATTTCTTTTACAATGTCTTCCGGTTCTCTGGAGTCTGTCCCCACACTGAATTGTGCTTTACTATAAAATTGATTTCTCTCAAATAAATGTTTTGCAATGAATTCCGGGAGATCCTCATCAGAGATATTGGCAATTATTGGTCTTTTTTCTTTCTGTTTAGACAGTCGCTCTACCAAAGTTCCTACGGATGTTCTTAAAAAAACACTCCTTGAGCTGTGATTGATGATTTCCATATTGTTATAATACACCGGAGTTCCACCTCCAAGGCTTAAAACAACGTTTTCTTCAGAGGCCAGTATTTCTTCAAGTGCCTCTCTTTCCAGCTTTCTAAAGTAAATTTCCCCCTTTTTCTCAAAGATCTCAGGAATGGTTAATTTATTTCTTCTGGAAATCTCTTTATCGAGGTCAATCAGTTTAAAATCTATTTTTTCGCTTAATATTTTGGAAATGTGAGATTTGCCACTTCCCATGTATCCGATCAATGAAATTACCATGAATTTTTTTTAAACAAATTTGCGAAAAAGTTTTGAGATAAAGAAAAAAGTTATATCTTTGCACCACTTAAAACAAGGGACATTACTTAAATGAAAACTTGATGAGTAAGTGACCGACTCGGTAGCTCAGCTGGTAGAGCAATACACTTTTAATGTATGGGTCCTGGGTTCGAATCCCAGCCGGGTCACTAGCAATAAATATTACTAAATTCTGTGATTTTATTGCCTGCGTGGTGAAATTGGTAGACACGCCATCTTGAGGGGGTGGTTTCCTAAGGATGTGCTGGTTCGAGTCCAGTCGCAGGCACTGCAAAGAAAAATTTATAGTTAATATTGAAATTTATTTCATTTTAATTGTGGCCGACTCGGTAGCTCAGCTGGTAGAGCAATACACTTTTAATGTATGGGTCCTGGGTTCGAATCCCAGCCGGGTCACAAGTTTACTGAAAAGTAAATTTTTTTCATATTAATATTTTGTGATTTGGTGTTTCAAAGGCTTCCTTCAGGAGGCCTTTGATTTTTTATTGATAATAGATGTCAATATCTATAAACTAAAAAACTCTGATCGTAACGATCAGAGTTTGTATTTTTTTTGAAAGTATATAGTTGCTATTAATCTAAGTGCATATTGTCAATCAGTCTCACGCCATCCACAACAACTACTATAAATGCTCTGAAATTTCTGTCTTTGTAGAAAAAATCAGTTTCCTGCAGGGTGTTTTCATCAGCGATTAAGAAATATTCAAGCTGCATTCCGGGTTGATCATCAAAAATATCCGTCACCCTTTCTTTAATTTCCGGAATGGTAACAGTACGGAACCAGTCGTTTACTTTTTGTAAAGTTTCAAAAATAATTTTGGAAGCTTCTTTTCGGTCTTCATGGAGTCTTTGGTTTCTTGAACTTAATGCAAGTCCGTTTTCGGCTCTGTAAATGGAAACACCTGTTATCTTAACCGGCAGATGTTTTTTCTCAACCATTTTTTTGATAATGGCAAGCTGCTGGAAATCTTTTTCTCCAAAATAGGCATGATCAGGCTGTATTTGCCTGAAAAGCTCCTCTACAACAGTTCCCACTCCGTCAAAATGTCCCGGTCTCGATTTTCCTTCCATTTCATTCTCCAGTCCTTCAAAATCATATTGCTTGCTTTCCGCTTTCTCAGGATAGATATCTGCTACCTCAGGAATGTAAACAGCATCTACCAAACCTGAATTTTCTAAGATCAGGATATCCCTGTTGATATCTCTTGGATATTTTTCAAGGTCTTCAGCGCTGTTGAACTGGGTTGGATTTACAAAAATTGAAGAGATAACAAGGTCATTCTCTTTTTTTGCTTCTTCATAAAGAGAAAGATGACCTTTATGTAAAGCCCCCATGGTAGGAGCAAAGCCAATTCTTTTTCCCATTTCTTTCTGTCTTTCAATGAAATCCTGAAGGACTTTCCTGTTTTTTATAACTTCCATAGATTATTTTAATACTATTTCAAAAATACTAAAAATATAACATAATAAAATGCGTTTTTAACAAATTGCAAAAGGGAATTTTCGTAAAAAAATGTTAATTAAAATAATGTTGGATGTTTTTTTGTAATTTTGCACATTAAAGCATTTTTACAAAAATTAGATAGAAAGTTTATGCCGAATCAAAAAATACTGTACATTACTACAGAGATGTTTCCATATCAGGAAGATACCAATATGGCTGCAGTGGTAAACAAAATGGCACTTAAGATGCACAATGAAGGCAATGATGTAAGAGTTTTTATGCCAAGATTTGGACAAATAAGTGAGAGAAAATTCCAACTTCATGAGGTAATCCGCCTTTCAGGAATGAATATTATCATTAATGATCTGGATCAGCCTTTAATCATTAAAGTAGCGTCTCTTCCGGGGGAAAGACTTCAGGTTTACTTTATTGACAATGAAGAATACTTCAAAAGAAAGCAATATTATTTCGACGATGAAGAAATTCCTTTCGATGACAATGACGAAAGAGCTATTTTCTTTGCAAGAGGGGTGATTGAGACGATCAAGAAGCTGAACTGGGTTCCGGATGTGATCCACTTAAATGGTTGGATGTCTTCATTTGTTCCAATTTATCTTAAAACGTATTACGAATCAGATACTTATTTTAAAGACGCTAAAATTGTACTTTCTCTCTATAATGAGAAAGACGCTGATCTGGACAAAAAGATCGATGAAAAGCTGCAATTTGATAATATTTCAGGATTAAAAGCGTTAGATAACCCAACAATCAAAAGCTTTGTTATCGAAAGTATGAACTATGTAGATATGGTGGTGAAGGGAGATGAGTTCCTTGATGAAGACCTGGATCAGGCCTTCAATGTAACCGCTATCCAAAAGTCGGAATATCTTGACATAGATTCTATAAATCAACTTTATTAAAACACATTTTTAATGACTCATACTCTTAAAAGGACTTTCGTCGTAATTTTACTGGCGATTTTCGGAAGTACAATCCTTTATAACTGTGAACCTGATGCAGATTCTCTTGGTGAGCAATTATTTGATAAAGATGCGGCAGCAGGTACTGAAATTCCATATGACCTTATTGCTTACAACTACAACAACAATGATTCTATCAGAAGTGATGCTGCGAGGCTTATCAGCGGATATGATCAGAATGGAGCTGTGCCGACAACCGGAGTTCTGGGAGCTTTTACTGAAAATCAGTTTGGGATGCAGAAAGCTTCTTATGTTACTCAATTGAGAATGCCGGTAGATAATTTTGACTTTACGGGGCCTAATGCAAAAGTGGACTCTGTAGTTTTGGTTGTGAGACCTCCAGCAAACACAGCTAATAATACATATTTCTTCGAACAGGATTCAATAAAAACGAATACCTATGAGAAAAGTGATTTCCCGGTAGATGGTGAAAATATCGCTGTATCTATTAGTAAAAAAACTTACCCTGTTCGTAAATATGGTAAAATCGGAGGAATTTCCAAATCTATGAAAATCAATGTAGAGGAATCTACTACGTTCATGGATACAAATAACGATGCTCTTACACGTTCTAATGCAAACGTAACTACAGGTGAATTGTTAGGATCCGGTGTTTTTGACGGAAATGTGAGTTCTTTAGCTATTACAAAAAAATCTGATGGTTCAACTGTATTTACAGGAAACCTTGGATTCAGAATAAAACTAAGTAATACTGCTTTTTTCCAGACTCATATTATAGATAAAAAAGGAAAACCTGAACTTCAGGATGCGTCCAACTTTACCAGATATTTTAAAGGAATAAAGCTTTCTGTAGAAGAAACAGACAGATACCTGTTCCAGTTCTCACCTAATGATATGGAACTGATCATGTATTATAAATATGATAAAACAGATAATGGTACTGTAACAAGACCGCAGACAACACTTAAGTTCAACTTAGGATCTGCTAATGCTCATCTCGGACAGTATGAATATAACAGATCAGGGTCAGCACTTTCAAATGCTCTGGCAACAAGCAGCAGCCAGGTCGGTGATCCGAAAATTTTTGTTCAGGGTATGGGAGGACCATCTGCAGTAGTGAGAATCCCGGACGAAACTATTGCAGCACTTAAAGATTTATTTGTTAAAGACAAGATCGGTATCATAGGAGCTAAAATCAGATTTTATGTAGATCCATCTAGCTGGGTGAATAAAAATTCAACGGAAGACAGAAGATTTACTATTGTTCCTATTAAGACAAAAACAGGTACCATATTAGATTTCTCATCTTTTTCATTGGATACGCTAGCTGGTCTTAGTCTATATTATTATAACCAGAAACCTGAGTACTATGACTTTGTGGTAACAAAAACACTTAAGGATATTATTGAAGGGAAAAAGGAGAAAGATGATAAAGGAGATGATGTTCTGATAGTTAACAGACCTTTTTATATCAACACAGGATCGTTTGTTAGCAGTGCTACAGGAAGTCTTGTAGGTGCTCTTAGAACAACCAGAGCATTTGATATGAACAGAGTAATTCTTACAGGGACAGAAAAAACGAACCCGAATAGAGTTCAGTTGAGAGTAACTTACGCTACAAAAAAATAAAACACAAAAAAATAAAACACTAGACAAAATAAATATGTGCGGAATAGTAGGATATACAGGTTTTCAAGACGCTTACGAAATTGTAATCAATGGTCTTAGAAGATTAGAATATAGAGGATATGACAGTGCCGGAATTGTTTTAGAAGGTCCAGATAATAAACTTGAAGTAGAAAAAACAAAGGGGAAGGTAGAGGATTTGGTGAATATCTCAGAAAACTTAAAAGGAAAATTCAAAGTTGGAATGGGCCACACACGTTGGGCTACCCACGGAGTTCCAAGTGACAGAAATTCCCACCCGCATTTGTCAAACAATGGGAAAATAGCAATCGTACATAATGGTATCATAGAAAACTATGATACCATTAAAACAATGCTTACAGAAAAAGGTTTTACTTTCAAATCCGAAACAGATACTGAAGTGTTGGTAAACCTTATCCAGTATTTTATGGATCTTAAGTCTGAAACTGATTTTCCAACAGCAGTAAGATATGCCCTTAATGAGGTATACGGAGCTTATGCAATTACAGTTCTTCATGAAGATTATCCGGGAGTATTGGTAGTAGGAAGATTAGGTTCTCCTCTGGCAATAGGAATCGGAGATAAAGAATACTTTATCGCTTCTGATGCTTCTCCTTTTGTAGAATTTACAAAAGAAGCAATCTACCTTGAAGAAGGGCATATGGCAACAATCTCTCTGGAAAATGGTGTAGATATCAGAACAATCAATGAAAACTCTAAAATTGAGCCTGAAATTCAGGAACTTAAAATGAGCTTGGAACAGATTGAAAAAGGAGGATATGAGCATTTTATGCTTAAAGAAATCTTTGAACAGCCTAAGTCTGTACATGATACAATGAGGGGTAGACTTCTTGTAGATGAGGGAGTTATCAAAATGGCAGGAATCTGGGATCATGTTGAAAAATTCAAAAATGCCAACAGAATTATTATCATTGCATGCGGTACTTCATGGCATGCAGGTCTGATTGGAGAATATTTGATTGAAGAGTATGCAAGAATTCCAGTAGAAGTAGAGTATGCTTCAGAATTCAGATACAGAAATCCTATTATCACAGATAAAGATGTTGTTATTGCCATTTCTCAGTCAGGAGAAACAGCAGATACCATGGCAGCATTAAAATTGGCAAAAGAAAAAGGAGCATTTATATATGGTATCTGTAATGTAGTAGATTCTTCAATCGCGAGAATTACAGATGCTGGCTCGTATACTCACGCAGGTCCTGAAATAGGGGTGGCTTCTACAAAAGCATTTACAGCACAGCTTACCATCCTTAGTTTGATTGCATTAAAATTAGGAAAGCATAACGGGAATTTAGGAAATGCTGAATTCATGAGTTTAATTGCTGAGCTTGATGCTATTCCTAAAAAAATAGAAGAAGTACTTAGTACCACTCATGAGCTGACTCAGAATATCGCAAAAGACTTTGTGAAAGCAACCAATTTCCTTTATTTAGGAAGAGGTTACAACTATCCTGCCGCTTTAGAAGGGGCTTTAAAGCTAAAAGAAATTTCTTATATTCACGCAGAAGGATATCCTGCCGCAGAGATGAAACATGGCCCGATTGCTTTGATCGATGAAAATATGCCAATCGTAATTATAGCTCCTAAAAAAGGACATTATGATAAAATTGTGAGTAATGTTCAGGAAATTAAGGCAAGAAAAGGGAAAATCATCGCTGTAGTCAATAAAGGAGACCGTCAGGTAAGTGCAATGGCAGATTATGTTATTGAAATTCCTGAAACATCAGAATGTTTCTCGCCAATCGTTGCTTCCGTACCTCTACAACTGCTTGCTTACTATATTGCAGTCTATAGAGGAGCAAACGTGGATCAGCCGAGAAACCTTGCAAAATCTGTAACCGTGGAATAAAAAGTAGTTGTAAATAAAATAAATTTAGATTTCTTCCGTTATTTCAAAAAAAATCTTAAAAGTTTCTTAAAAAAATTATATATTTACGGCTTAATTATAAAAATTAACATGAAAAGGATATTTCTTTTATTATTGTCTGCGTCAGTAGCATCGGTATCTTGTTCAGGTGGTGGCAGCTCTTCTGTAGGGAAGCCTGGAACAAAAGGAGAATTGATACCAAGAGAAAAAACGAAATCATTTGTTGCGGAAAGACCATACGGAATGGTCGCAATTCCAGCAGGTTCATTTGTTGCCGGTTTAGCAGACCAGGATCCAACAAATACCCCTGAAAAAGCAGCATTGAAAACCGTTACTGTTTCTTCTTTCTTCATGGATGAAGCAGAAACTACCAATGCAGAATACAGAGTATTTATCAATTATGTAAGAGATTCTATCGCAAGAACTTTACTAGCCGAAGCTGCCGGAGAAGGTGGTGACGAAGGAGGCCGTAAGGGAGCAGCTATAGGAGATTATGCATACCTTGCTAAAAAAGAAGAAAATTTAACGCCTTATCAAGAATATATGGAAGGCCAGGGTGGCCGTGATGACGGAAGCTATGATTCCAGCAAAAGATTAGATTGGAAAATTCCTTTACACTGGAGTACAACAAAATATCCTGACGTAGAGTACGCAGAGGTTTTAGAATCTATGTATCTACCTTCTTCTTCAAGAATTGGAAACGAAAGAATTTTAGATGTAAGTAAGCTTAAATATACCTACCGTTGGGGGGATATGGATGCTGCACTTGCAGATAACGAAAGAGGTGCAAACTATCTGAAGAGTCAGAGTATCGCAATCTATCCTGATACTACTGTTTGGGTAAAAGATTTTCACTTTGCTTACAATGAGCCATTGTTTGAACAGTATTTCTGGCACAAAGCTTACAAAAGCTACCCTGTAGTTGGTGTAACCTGGGATCAGGCAAGAGCTTATTGTAACTTCAGATCTAAATTGAAAACTGATTACAACGAAAGTTTAAAAAGAAAAAAACAAAGACCATTGCAGTTCCGTCTTCCAACTGAAACTGAATGGGAATATGCTGCAAGAGGAGGTATGCAAAATGCTACTTACCCTTGGGGTGGTCCATATTTAATGGATGACAGAGGTTGTTACCTTGCCAACTTCAAACCGAAGAGAGGTAACTATATGGAAGACGAGAAAAAAGGTACTTATACATATACAGCTCCAGTTAAGAAATTTAAGAAAAATGGGTTTGGGTTATTTGATATGGCTGGAAACGTTTCTGAGTGGACACTATCTTCGTTTAACAATTCTTCATCAGGATTCTCTTCTACATTAAATCCTTCTACTAAAGATAAAAAGGATACGAAGAAATCTGTAAGAGGTGGATCTTGGAAAGATATAGGATATGCACTAATGACAGGTGCTAGAGACTGGGAAAGAAAAGATTCCGCAAGAAGCTATATCGGATTCAGAACTGTTCAGGATATTCCTGAAGCAGCAGTTAAGCCAAGAAGAGTTAACAGATAATTAACCGACAATTATTTTTCAATACAATTTTATTTAACATTAAAAAAACTAACTCAATATGTTTAAGACTAAAGATGCTTGGATGAATTTCTTCTATTCATTCGGTGCTGCAATTGTAATTCTTGGAGCTTGGCTTAAAATTACTCACATTACCCTGGGACCAATTAACGGTAATATCGCTCTTACGGTAGGGCTTATTACAGAGGCTATTATCTTTATTATTTTCGCATTTGACCCTCCAAAAACTGAAGAGTCTTATGCATGGGAAAATGTTTATCCTGAATTATTAGATAAGCATGCTCACCCAAACCCACTACATTCTAATGTAACGACTAAAAATACAAACGCACAATTTGCTGAATTAGAAAACTCTCTTTCTAACAAATTGGATAAAATGCTTCAGGATGCTAAATTAGATGTTCAGTTATTTGATAGATTAAGAACAGGAATTGATAAATTCTCAAGTTCTGTAGACCAAATTAATCAAACAGTTGATGTATCTGCTTCTACACATAAATATAACGATCAGCTAAACAAAGCTGCTCAACATATGGAAAGCATGAATGCGTTATACGCAATGCAGCTTGAAAGCGGTAAAAAGCAATCTGAATTTGCTAACAAATATGTGGCAGATATGCAGAAGTCAGCAGAGCAATCTGAAAAATTCAATCAAGAGCTACAAGGTTTAACAACTAATCTTAATAATTTAAATAGAGTTTATGGTGGTATGCTTACTGCTATGAAGTCTTAATTCCTAACCATTTCTAAATTTAACTACTTAATTAAAAAACAAAGAAAAGAGAATGGCACAAGGAAAACAGACACCTCGTCAGAAGATGATCAACCTGATGTATTTGGTGTTCATCGCGATGATGGCCCTAAATATTGATGCAGAAATCATCAGATCCTATTATGACTCTACAAAAGCGTTGAATGAGACTAGGACTTTAACAGAAAAGAAAAACGAAAAGATTTTTGAAAGAACCCTGGAGGCTAAGGCGCAACAGGTTCCGGATACTTACGCAGAACCTTGGGCACAGTATAAAGTACTGAAATCTAAAATTGATGTGTTAGTGAAATCAGCTCAGGATATCAAAGACTTGTTGAAAAAACAATCTGAGTTTCATGAGAAAGATAAAGACGGTAAAGATATTGATGTAGCTGAAAACTTTGCTGCATTAAATAATAATGAAGCTACAACTGAGTATTTCTTTAAAGAAGGAGATGAAAATGCACCTTCAAAGAATGCGTTAGACCTAAAAAATAAAATTGATGAAGTAAGAAAATATATCAATGCTACTTTTGGGAATAATGCTCAGCTTAAAGATTTAGTTGAAAGAGCTAACAAGTCTCTTATTGCAGAATATCCTAAAGGAAAATCTCCAAATGAAAAGACCTGGTTCCAAAATAAATTTTACCATCAGCCTTTAATTGCTGCGATATCTAATTTGGAAATTATCCAAAATGATGCCAGAAATGTACAGTCTGATGCATTGGCACTATTACTTCAGGAAAAAGTAGATGCGAATATTAAATTCTCAAGCTATGAACCTATTGTTTCAGGTCCGGTAGATATCCAGGCGGGAAAACAAGCTGAAGTAAAAGTAATGTTAGGTACTTATTCTAACAGTAATAAGATCAGCATTTCCGGAGTGAGCAAAACGGAAAATGGTAAAGGTTCTATTGCCATTTCAGGTTCTGGAATTGGTGAACATAAATTAGGAGGAACTATTACATTAACAGATGCTACAGGTAAGCCGCAAAGTTTCCCTTGGACGCATACTTATAACGTAATTGCAGGACCTAGAGAAGTAAAACTTGAAAAAGGATTATTACTTTCTGCAGATAAAATGAATGTAATGTATAGAGGACTTGAGAACCCTGTATCAGGATCAATCTTAGGTGCCGATAATTCCAAACTTTCATTATCCGCTCCTGGAGCTTCAGTGAAGAATATTGGACCGGGTAAATGGAGTGTTAAACCAGCTGCAGGTAATGTAGTTAAATTAACATTATCAGGTGTTGATCCTTTCGGAAAATCAGTATCTCAGGTATTTGAATATAGAATTAAGAATGTTCCACCACCTAGAGGTGAGATGAGAGGTCAGAATGTATTGTCTATGCCGGCAACTTCTATTCCTAACCAATCTGTACAGGCTGCTATTCCTGACTTTGACTTCCCGGTTTCATTTACTGTTACTCAGTTTATGGTAAGAATACCTGGTAGAGCAGCTCTACTTGTTCATGGTAACTCACTGGATGAAGCAGCAGGTCTGGTTAAGAATTTAAGAACGGGTGATGTAGTTTCTATCTTTGATATTAAAGCTACAGCTCAGGGGCTTGATGGTCAGGTGATTAAAAACATTACTCCTATAATTATTAATGTTCAATAGGACTAAAAATTGTAATTTATTATGAAAAAATATATTAGCACTCTTTTAGTATTAGTTTCGGGATTTGCCTTTTCCCAGACTATTCTAAACGCTTCTTCTGCAGAAGAGTTTAGACAGATGAGAGCGGACAACAAACAAAAAGTTGGTGATACTATTATAGATAAAACAGTAAAGCCTCTTGAATATGGATTTGTTGAGGATAAAGATATCCTTAAGAGTATGTTTGTTTGGGAAATCATTGATATGAATGATAAGATCAACCAGCCATTCTATTATGACAATCCGGATGGCCTTCTTGCTACTCCTACAAGATCTCTATATCAGTTGTTATTAGATGCTGCTTTAACTGGAAAAATTGAGCAGGTTTATGATGATGAAAACTTTACCGTAAAGCTTTCACCTGAAGGAATTCAGAAAAGATTGGAAAAAGTAATCATTAATGATGCTGCTATCGATATCCTAAATTCTGGAAGACAGCTTACAGATCAGGAAAAGAAACAATATACCGATGTATTTAAGACCACTACTGATAAAGTAAAAGTTCTTAAAATAATGGGTATGTGGTTTATTGATAAGAGAGATGGGCAGATGAAATACAGACCTTTGGGAATTGCTGCAATGGGTCCTGATCCTGCAGTACAGGGTGTTATTGGGCCTGATGGGAAACCTATTGCCAGCAACGATGAGCTGATCGATTTGTTCTGGATTTTCTATCCTAATGCAAGAGATATTTTAGCAAATAACTATGTTTTCAATAGAAAAAATTCTTCTGCTGACTTATCTTTTGACGATGTGATCAATGCAAGAAGATTCTCTTCTGTTATCTATAAATCTTCAAGCGGTTTAGGAGACGGTACAATCAAAGATTATGTTCCTAAAGATGCTGATGATCAGTTAGAAGAAAGTAACAGAATCAAAGCACAGATTCTGGAAATGGAAAATGATATGTGGAATTACTAACTTTCACTTGATATTTATACAAAACCTGAGTACTTTTACTCAGGTTTTTTTTATTATGAGAAATGTAGATTATATTATTGTAGGCGATGGATATGCAGGGCTTTTTTTAGCCCATCACCTGATTATGAATAAAAAGTCCTTTGTGATCTTTTCCGAAGGAAAAAAGAGTGCTTCACAGGTTTCTGCAGGCATCATTAATCCTGTTGTTCTTAAGAAGTTTACCACATTCTGGAAAGCGCAGGAGCAGATTGATTTTCTTAAGGCAAGTCTTAAAGAAATAGAATCCTATACCGGAGAAAATTATTTGATTAATGCACCTATCCACAGAATCTTTCATGATGAGAATGAACAGAACCTGTGGCTGAAAAAATCGGCAAATGAAGAATTAACTAATTTTCTTGATCAAAATTTCGATCGCTTAAATGGGTTAAAAAACGATTTTCTGACGGGAAAGGTGAATCAGTCTGCCAGACTGAATGTAAGTGGTTTTTTTGCAGGTTTATTCAGTTTTTTAAAAAAAAATGATCATTTAATAAATGAAAAGTTTGATTATACCAAAGTAAACCCTTCCGAATCATCCTATAAAGATTTTATTTTTAAAAATATTATTTTCTGTGAGGGAATGGGAGTGAAAGACAATCCGTATTTTTCAGAAATTATGGTAAATCCCAATAAGGGACATCATATAAAAGTTAAACTATCACAGCCAATTCCTGAAAACATAACCATTAAAAAGAAACATTTCTTATTCCCTACGGGAAATGGGCTTTATTTTTATGGAGGAACTTATGACAGAGAACAGCTTCACCAGCATATTGATGAATCGGCGGTTGCTCAGTTGGTTAAAGGACTTTCCGAATTTTATCCTTACAATTTTGAAGTTGAGGAAGTACACTTTGGTTTTCGACCTACAGTAAAAGACCGAAGACCAATTATTGGTAGGCATGAAAATTTCAGTAACTTATATGTATTTAATGGGTTGGGGGCCCGTGGTATTTTGAACGGCTGTTATTTTTCAAGAGACCTTATTCGTTTTATTGAAGAAGATATCCCATTGCATGAAGAAGTTTCATGGGACAGGTTTAAATAATTACGAGTAGTAGGTCATTCAACATTTCAGAAAACCAATGTCAAATTTATGAATGAAAATATTTTAGGTATCGTTGCAGGAGTTCTCACTTCTATTTCCATGATTCCTCAGCTAATAAAGGTTATTCGGGAAAAAAATGTGGAAGATATTTCCTTACTCATGCTTTTGGTTCTTATTTCAGGGCTGTCATTATGGGTGTGGTATGGCTTCAAGAAGTATGAACTGCCTATTATAATATCGAATTCATTTGCCGTACTGGTGAATATAAGTCTTCTGATCTGTTACATGAAGTACAATAAAAAGTAATTCTGAAATTAAGAATAAAAAAAGGACGCCTTACAGAATAAGGCGTCTTTGTATTTTAACTGCAGACTGCAGACTATTGAAGAACAAATTTAGCTAAAGGAGCCATTCTTGCTTTGTTTAAAGTCAGTGTATTTCCATTTACAGAATAGTTATCTGCTGCCAGAATTGCTTTCGTAAACTGATTTTCAATATCAAGATCTTCACAAGCCATCATCGTAGACATTCCCTGATTGAATTTAATTCTCATTATTTCAGGTTTTATCTCAAAAGTACCACCCAGCCCGTTACATCCTGCATGACCTTCATACCTCATTCCATCCATCTCCAGTTTGAAATAAGGGTTGTTTTTAGGATTTTTCAGCTTGATAGGCTGCCCGTTAAGCTCAGTTAATTTCCAGGTTTTTCCTGTAATATCAGCATTTGTTTTTTGTGCACTGGTTTGTGGTTTACAAGAAACAACAAGGAAAGTGGCCAGAACAAGTGCGGATAAATAATAATAAAAGCTTTTCATAATTGTTATTTTTAATATGAATTTGGATACATTATACTAATATGATGCCATTTTTGCTGGCCCTGCGTCTTTTTTTGCCTGTTTAAGATGGAAAAGGACCATGTCTACATTTTTCTTTAAAAACGTGATATTTCCTTTAATTTCAGAGTATTGGTACTCTTCATTAGAAGCCGTGTACTCAGGTAAAGCAATGCTTTTTTTAAGGTCATAAGTTTTACCGTTTAAATGTACAGTGGCTGTATTTTTAGTACTGTTGATAGATACTTCTATCTTTTCTCCGTCGCTGTCTACATAGATATTCTTAGAAATATCATCTGTATTTTCAGGAGTGGCTGCGGTAATGGTTTCGGCTTCTTTTCCCGGATGTTTACACGCTGCTAAGGAAACAATGGTCAATCCCCAAAGGATAGGTGTTAATAATTTTTTCATAGTGATAAGTGATTTTAAAGTGTTTCATGAATTGTGGTGTTAATACTATATAAAAATACGAATATTTTTAATCAATATATGTTAATTTTACATAAAATAATAGTATTTTTTAATTAGTCTGCCTGTGGCACGGCTATCTTAAAAACATTTTTCGGAGAAACAGGAGGTTACGAACTGTAGATTTAGAAATTCAATAAAGATATTTTAACTGTCTTGTTTTCAATTAAATCAATATTTTTTTTTCATTTGTCATTGGTGTGTAAATTTTTTGCAAAAGTAATTTAAAAATAAGACAATGCTGATATGAAGATGTAAATAATTAAGAATCATGATAAAACTTAGTTTTTCTTACATTTATTTTTTTTCCTTATAAAGAATTATTTTCAAGTAAAATTTTTAAAAAATGATGGTATGGAATGTTAAAAAAAGCAACATCTCTGTTATCTATTCCTGCTTTTTCGTTTTAAATTAATAAGGTTTTATGAATTTTAAGTTTATTTTAATGTAACACTATAATAGCCAAAATAGCCCTTTAATAAAGGGAAAGATGGATATTTGTGAGGGATAGGAATTTAAGTATTTTAAAGAAGAGTTAAATTTTGTTAATCCAGTATGATAATATCAAAATCTGGGTGTACATTTGCGACTTCAAAATGAGAAACTTTATAGTATACTTTTTAACCGGTCTTTTTCTGCTATTCGTAGTAGAAAGTAGAATTGATGTTAGAACTCTTCGGAATGATTATACAGGTCATGCTTCTCATCATATGCCCAAAAAAGCCAACCGCCTCAATCAGACTTTTGAGAAGCTTTCTGTTCAGCAGATGGGGGATAATGTAGACAGTTCTACTTTGGAACTTACCGAAAATGATTTCCAACTATCGGATATTATGCCTGCAATTATTGCTTTTGCAAGTGTTTTCAGTCTGATCTACATTTTTGGCCTTAAAAGTTATAAGCGTCTAAAACCGGATATTCACGGTTTTGTTTTTGGCTTTGCTGCCAAAAGATTTATTCTTATCCGTTCTATCAGAATTTAAAATTTCACTTTCCAATTCATTTTCTGCCTGATGATTTTATCTCAGGGAGATATCTTTCGTTGTGTATGCCGGTAATCATCACATCGTACCATCTTTTATTACCATTTATTTCTATTCAAAACATTAACGAATTATATAAGCTCTAGAATTATGATAAAAAGAGTTGCTTCGGGAATTGCACTGAGTGCCCTGTTATTGGCCGTTGGTTGTAATAAGAAGAAAGAAGAAAAGGAAGAAGTTACGGTATATCCTGTGACATCTCCTGTAGTGATGGATACTGTCATTAATAAAGAATATGTTGCTCAGATCCAGTCTGTAAAGAACATTGAAGTGAGAGCTCAGGAAAAAGGGTTCCTGGAGAAGATCTTTGTGGATGAAGGACAATATGTGCAGGCAGGACAAACGCTGTTCCGTATTATGCCTAAGCTTTATCAGGCAGAATTGTTAAAAGCAAAAGCAGAGGTAGAACAGGCGTCTATTGAGCTTAAAAATGCAAGTACTCTGGCTGGTAACAATATCGTATCTAAAAATGAAAGAGCAATGGCTAAAGCCAAGCTTGATGCTGCAAATGCAGAAATGAAACTGGCTCAGATCCACCTTTCATTTACTGACATTAAAGCTCCTTTTTCCGGTATTATCAACAGAATTCCTTTGAAACTGGGAAGCTTGGTGGACGAAGGTGATTTACTGACTTCATTGTCTGACAATACAAGTATTTATACGTATTTCAACGTTTCTGAACCAGAGTATTTAAGTTATCAGACCCATGCTGCAGACAGAGGCAGCAATCAGGTTTCACTGATTACTGCTAATGCAGAAATGTATTCGCAGAAAGGAGAAATTCAGACTATTGAAGGAGAATTTGATAACGAAACAGGTAATATAGCATTCCGCGCTAAATTCCCAAATCCGGATAAACTACTGAGAAACGGAGAAACTGGAAAAGTACAGATGACGATGCCGGTTCATAATGCTCTGATTATCCCACAGAAAGCAACGTATGAAATACAGGATCAGAAATATGTTTTTGTTATTGATAAGAACGGTATGGCAAGATCAAGAAATATTAAAGTTGCCTATGAACTTCCGGATCTCTATGTGGTAGGATCAGGGCTTTCAAAAGGAGATCAGATTCTGCTGGAAGGAGTTCAGAAAGTAAAAGATGATCAAAAGCTGAAAACAAAATTCCAGGATCCTAAAAAGGTTCTTCAATCATTGAAATTAAAAGCGGAGTAGGACTCTAAAGTGAAGAAATATGTTTAAGAAATTCATTCGCAGACCTGTTCTGTCTATTGTAATCTCATTGATTATCGTATTTATGGGAGTACTGTCATTGGTAAAGCTTCCGGTGACTCAGTTCCCGTCCATTTCTCCGCCTAAAGTAAATATTACGGCAGAGTATCCCGGTGCCAATAACGAATTGTTGATTAAATCCGTAATTATTCCCCTCGAAAGGGGTCTGAATGGTGTTCCGGGGATGAAATATATGTCATCCAATGCCGGAAATGACGGGGAGGCTGCTATTCAGATTGTATTTGATCTGGGAACAGATCCCAATGTAGCAGCGGTAAACGTTCAGAACCGTGTATCATCGGTAGTTAACAAGCTTCCTCCTTTGGTGGTGCGTGAAGGGGTGAAAATTACCCGTGAAGAGCCTAACATGTTGATGTATATTAACCTGTATAGTGATGATCCTAAAGCTGACCAGAAATTCCTTTTCAACTATGCAGATATCAATGTAATGTCTGAACTGAGAAGGGTAAGTGGTGTTGGTTTTGCCGATATCCTGGGTACCCGTGAGTATGCAATGCGTGTGTGGCTGAAACCGGACAGACTTACAGCGTATAATATTTCTGCCGATGAAGTGATGGAGGCGCTGAATGAACAAAGTTTGGAAGCTTCTCCGGGAAAAACAGGAGAGAGTTCAGGAAAAAGAGCGCAGTCTTTTGAATATGTATTAAAATATCCGGGGCGTTTCAATAATGAAAAGGATTATGGAAATATTATTTTAAAGGCGAAGCCCAATGGCGAATCCGTAAGATTAAAAGATGTTGCAGACATCGAGTTCGGAAGTTCAATGTATGATATTTATTCTACTCTGAATGGTAAACCTTCTGCGGCTATCACAGTAAAACAGTCATATGGATCTAATGCAAGCGACGTTATTAAGAATGTAAAAGCTCTGATGTCTGACCTTGAAAAGAACAATTTCCCTAAAGGAATGCATTACGAGATCAGTTATGACGTTTCCAGGTTCCTGGATGCATCCATGGAAAAAGTTATCCATACCTTATTTGAGGCTTTTATATTGGTAGCTATTGTGGTATTTTTATTCCTTGGAGACTGGCGTTCAACGCTTATTCCAGCACTGGCGGTTCCGGTGTCACTGGTGGGAACCTTTGCGGTAATGTCCGCATTTGGTATTACCCTGAACATGATTTCGTTATTTGCATTGGTAATGGCCATCGGGGTCGTCGTCGATGATGCAATTGTCGTTATTGAAGCGGTTCACGCCAAGATGGAAGAGAAAAACCTTTCCCCTTTAAAGGCTACAGAAGAAGCAATGCATGAGATCAGCGGTGCAATTATCGCTATTACGCTGGTTATGGCCTCTGTATTTATTCCTATTGCATTTATGTCAGGGCCGGTTGGGGTATTTTACCGTCAGTTCTCTATTACAATGGCTTCGTCTATTATCCTGTCAGGGGTGGTAGCTCTTACGTTGACGCCGGCGCTTTGTGCCCTGATCTTAAAAAACAATCATGGAAAAGCAAGAAAGAAAACGCCGATTACTGTTTTCCTTGATAAATTCAATAATATATTTACAAAAGGGGCAGGGCGATATGAAAAAATGCTTAATAAAACGGTAACAAAGAAAACAATTACATTACCCTTATTATTAGCCTTTTGTGCAGGTACTTATTTTCTGACTAACTCAATTCCTTCCGGATTTATTCCTGCGGAAGACCAGGGAATGATTTATGCAATTATCCAGACTCCTCCGGGATCAACACTGGAGAGAACCAACCAGATTGCGAAAGAACTTTTGAAAGAATCTGAAGGAATTGACGGAGTACAGTCTGTTTCCTCACTGGCAGGATATGAAATCCTGACTGAAGGGACAGGATCAAACTCCGGAACCTGTCTGATCAATCTTAAAAGCTGGGATGAACGTAAAGAATCTGCAGCAGAAATTATTGAAAAACTGGAGGAAAAAGCTAAGAATATTCCGGGTGCCAATATTGAATTTTTCCAACCCCCTTCAGTACCGGGATATGGGGCTGCCGGAGGTTTTGAACTTCGTTTGCTGGATAAGGCAGGAAGTGGAGATTATCATAAAATGGAGCAGGTAAGTAATGATTTTGTAAAGGAACTTAAAAAACGTCCTGAGCTGGGATCAGCATTTACATTCTATTCTGCGAGTTTTCCACAATATATGCTTAGAATAGACAATGACCTTGCTGAACAGAAGGGCGTATCCATTGAAAAAGCGATGGATAACCTGTCAACGCTGATTGGTTCTAACTATGAGACCAGTTTTATCCGTTTTGACAGACCTTATAAAGTAATTGTTCAGGCTGGCCCGCAATACCGCGCATTGCCAAGCGACCTGCTTAAGCTCTATGTTAAAAATGACAAAGATCAGATGGTTCCATACTCTGATTTTATGAGGCTGGAAAAGGTATATGGATTATCTGAGATGACCAGACATAATATGTACAACTCAGCACAGGTAAGTGGAACCCCGGCACCGGGATACAGCAGCGGACAGGCGATTAAAGCCATTCAGGAAGTTGCAGATAAAACACTTCCAAGAGGTTTTGGTATTGACTGGGCAGGTATTTCAAAAGATGAAGTGAGCCGTGGAAATGAAGCGGTATTTATTTTCCTTGTGTGTTTAGGATTCGTGTACCTTATTCTTTCTGCACAGTATGAAAGTTTCATTCTTCCGCTTCCGGTGATCTTATCACTTCCGGTGGGGATTTTTGGGGCCTTCTTATGTTTAAAACTTTTAGGACTGGAAAACAATATCTATGCACAGGTGGCGATGGTAATGCTTATTGGACTTTTAGGTAAAAATGCAGTATTGATCGTAGAATTTGCCGTACAGAAAAAAGCAGAAGAAGGTATTCCGGTGATGCAGGCTGCCATTGAAGGGGCTGCTATCCGTTTCCGACCAATCTTAATGACCTCTTTTGCATTTATTGCCGGGTTGATTCCTTTGGTAATAGCTACCGGACCGGGAGCTGTAGGGAACAGAACTATTGGAACAGCAGCAGCAGGAGGAATGCTCATAGGAACAATCTTCGGACTGATGATTATTCCGGGATTATACTACATCTTCGGAACCATTGCTGAAAAATCCAAACTCGCGAGATATGAAGAAGAAAATCCTTTAACAGAACAAACTGAACCTTATGAACATGATGGAAAATTCGAAGACTAAAAATATAATCACAGCTGTTGCCTTATCGCTTGTTTTGGCAAGCTGTAAGGCTCCAATGGCGACCGTCATAAAAGACGAGGTAAAAGAAAATATACCTCAGAACTTTAACCAGGAAGAGCAGCAGGATGCTAACAATAACAGCGGGACAACTCCCTGGAGACAGTTTTTTACTGATCCCAATCTGGTAAGCCTGATTGAAACAGCTTTAAAGAATAATCAGGAACTTTTGATCACCCTTCAGGAGATTGAAATTGCCAAAAGCGGAGTTTTAGCAAAGAAAGGAAGACTGACTCCAACAGTTTCTGCAGGAATAGGAGCAGGGCTGAAAAAAGCAGGCCGATATACCAGTGAAGGTGCTGGTGATGCCACTACAGAAATAGAACCCGGAAAATCAATGCCTGATCCCCTGGGGAATTTTGAGGCAGGTTTAAATGCAAGCTGGGAAATTGATATCTGGAAGAAACTCAGAACTGAAAAAGAGTCTGCTGTAGCTCATTACCTTTCTACCGTAGAGGGAAAAAACTTTGTACTGTCTAACCTGATTGAAGAAGTAGCTGATAATTATTATGAATTATTAGCCCTGGATAATCAGCTGGATATTATACAGCAGTATATTAAACTTCAGCAGAAAGCATTGGAGATTTCTAAAATTCAGAAAGAAGCGGCAGCGGCAACGGAACTGGCGGTGAAGAAATTTGAAGCAGAGCTGGCCAAATCTAAAGCATCAGAATACACAATCCGTCAGCAAATCACTGAAAAGGAAAATGAGATCAATGCTTTATTGGGAAGATATCCGCAATCTATTGTGAGAACAAAGGAAAACTTTATGTCTACCATTCCGCAGACGGTATATACTGGTATTCCTTCACAATTATTAGCTAACCGTCCTGATATCAAACAGGCGGAGCTGGAGCTGAAATCCTCAAAGCTGGATGTAGAAGCTGCACGAAAAGAGTTTTACCCGTCTCTGGAAATTTCTGCAACCCTAGGACTAGAAGCCTTTAAGCCATCATATCTGGTAAAAATGCCTGAATCTATAGCCTATAATCTTGCAGGAGAGTTAGCAGGACCGCTTATCAATAAGAGTGCTATAAAAGCAAACTTTCAAACTGCAGATGCAAAACAGATCCAGGCACTGTATGAATATGATAAAACAATATTAAATGCTTATCTGGATGTAGCCAATCTGATGTCGAAGGTTAAAAACATTGATCAGTATTATCAATTGAAATCCCAGGAAACAAAGGCTCTGGATCAATCAATTGACATAGCTAACCAGTTGTTCCGAAACTCCAGAGCAGATTATCTTGAAGTTCTTTTGAATCAGAGAGATGCTTTGGATGCTAAAATGGAACTGATAGAAGCAAAACAGAAACAATTAAGCACAATAGTCGATATCTACAAAAGTTTAGGTGGCGGCTGGAAATAAAATATCATAATTCAGTCAATAAACAGTTAATGTTTTGGGCTAATTCCTCCGGGGGTTAGCCTTTTTTGTTTTTTATTACGTCACGTTCTGTCGCTTTACTGGCCTACATTTGCTTCAGAATATTACAAAAATGTACATAATAATAGATTGATAGGGTATAATAAACTTTGTTTACCTATTTTAATATATGTTAAAAATAGTTAAATTTGCAAAAATAATAAACTAATACCAACTTGAAAATAACATGGGAATGAAAATACTTTTTAGAATATCTGTGCAGGATATACTGCGGTCTTATACTTAGATCGATCTTATCATTACAATTTTTTGACACTGAACAATTTTCCGGAGTTTCCGGAATCGATAGAAATATATACAATGTGTACAATATTGTATATATAAATGCACATTATATCCCTGTTATTTGAAATGTTTACTACTATATTTGAAAAAAATCAAATACATATGAAAAAAATCTACCTCGGTGCATTTACCTTATGTACCATTCTGGGATCAGCCCAGGAAATTTTATGGCAAAAAAATATAAAATCCTCAACGCAGGATTTTTTGAGCCAGGTGACTACTACCATTGATGGTCAGTATCTGATCAGCGGAAGTTCTATTCAAAGCAATAAGCTTCAGGCTTCAGGCAGCAAACACAATAACGGTTACGATTTTAGATTAGTCAAATTAAATCAGAATGGAGAAGAGGTGTGGGAGAAATATTTCTCCGGAACCAATCATGATTATCTGTCTGCAACAGTTGCTACGCAGGAAGGAGGATTCGTTGTCACAGGGACTTCGCATTCAGGAAAAGGTCTGGACAAAAAAGAAGATTCTAAAGGAAATTCAGACATTTGGTTAATCAGAATTAATGAATTTGGAGACGAGATTTGGCAGAAAACATTAGGTACTGCCGCTGACGAAGAAGCCAGAGCGGTTATTCAAACCACAGATTTAGGATTCGTAGTCGCCGGAAATGTTCAGAATTCTTCCAAAGGCTACGGTTCTAAAGATGTCCTGATCATCAGGCTGGACAAAGACGGAAAAGAACTGTCCCAGTTAATCTGGGGCGGAAAAGGACTTGATGAAGTTGAAAAAATGATCCCAACGAAAGACGGCGGAGCCTTACTCGGAATTTATTCCAGAAGTTCAGCGGTACAAGGTAAGACATCTCCCATAAAAGATGCCCAAAATACATCCGACACCCGACACCTGACTATTGTACAAAAACAAAGCGACAATTTCGGTGAAGGAGATTATACCGTCCTTAAAATAGATAAAAACGGAAAAATTGAGTGGGAAAAAAACTTTGGTGGCAAAGGTGATGATCACATCAGAACGCTTGCTTTAACTTCCACAGGATACATTATCGGAGGTGAATCCAGATCAGAAATATCCGGCAATAAAACGGTAGGCATTGAAGAGGGTACGGATTTATGGTTGATTTTCTTAAACGAGAGAGGAGAAGAACAGTCACAGAAATCTTACAATTTTGGGAACCGTGATCTCTTAATGGGAATGAGTGTCATTCAGAGTCAAGATTCAAGAGCCAGGAACCAGGACCTAACTAAAGGATTGCTTATAGGGGGATATACTCAGTCTGAAGGAAGAATAGAAGAAAATGACGAGACTTTTTGGATACTATATTTAGACCAAAATGGAAATGAACAGTGGAGAAAATATGTAACCGGAGAATCCAGACAGAAAGAAGAGAGACTTTCAGATCTGAAACTGAACAGAGACGGCTCTATTATTCTGGCAGGTACCAGTGCCACAGAACTGGGAAAAGAAAACTGGAAAATTGTAAAACTGGGAGATAAACAGGTTGATCAGCTAATGGAGAAATTTGATATCAAGATCTATCCGAATCCGGTATCCGATTATGCTTATATAGAAATCGGTTTTGATTTTAAAGAGGCTGATATTATGCTGTATGATATGAGCGGAAGGCAGCTTCAGAGCTTGAAAACAAAGAATAAAGTAACTAAGATTAATACGCAGGCTCTGGTTCAAGGGGCTTATCTGGTGACGATAAAGACGGACAATAATAAAACGGCGAATGCAAAGCTGATTAAAAAATAAAACGAAGAATCATGAAGAAAATATTTTTATTGCTGATATGCATTTTAGGGTTTACTTCTTATCATAGCCAGCAGCAAAGTCAGAATACTGATATCACGAGGCCCGCACCATCTGTTGCAGGGTTATCAACCTATAGTACTATTCCAGTATCTGTACAGACTGGAATTCCGGATATTTCTTATCCATTAGTCAATCTTGAAACAGGAAATAAATCAGTTAATATCAGTTTAGGGTTAAATTATCATGCGGCCAATACTTCTAATAGAAACGCAGTAAGTGAAGTTGGAAAAGGCTGGTCATTTTTAGGAACTGGAGTTATTTCAAGGGAAATACTGGACGATTTTGATGAAGCATTTGATGATAATAGCTATAGTTTTTACTATAAAAATGAATTTGATGATATATATAATTTTAATATTCCGGGTGAGTCTGGAAAGTTTAGGATCATAAGAGACACTATAAATAATACTTTTAGCCTCACAAAGCTCACTCCATATACCTCTAAGGTTGAATATAGTCGGTCCAATAATCAGGCTACTTTAATTATAGATTCGTTTACTGTAACAAGTGAGTCGGGAATAAAATATGTTTTTAATGATTATGATATCAGTAAAATGGTAGTATGGCTTTATCATAATGATCCTAGAGATGTTCCAAGACATGTAGAAAAAAAGTACAGAAGTACATTTTATCTTTCTTCTATTCTTGATGAAAACGGTCAGGAACTGGTAAAATACACTTACTTAAAAGATATCAAATATGTACTTGGTTCTAATGTTCCAACAATGGATATCAAAACTAATAAATTGACAAATATAGATACAAAAGGATATGGAAATGTTGAAATTAATTATGACAAACATGAAAATGAGAATAAAAATCATGATATATTTTCGATTAATAATATAGTTTTTAAAACAGCCAATAATGCTTTTATAAAAAAATACCTATTTAATTATTCATACATTTCTGTCCAGAATTATATGGTGAATTACAGAACATTAACCTCTTTTAGCCTGATTGATCAAAATGGAAATACAATTGAAAAGTATGGTTTTACTTATAAAGTAAGCAGCTATGAAAATGGAGATAATGAAAATGGAGATGAAAATATTCTGATAAGTACTGTAAAATTACCTACAGGAGGAATTATTCAATATGATTTTGATATGATTCCTCATACGTTTAGTGAAAAGGAAATAAAAATTCCGGCTCCAAGAATTCCTTTAGCGGATATAACATTTGCCAAATCCAATGGACTCAGAAAGTATGCCTTTACACTTACAGAAACCCAAAAAATAGAAATCAATGCAGTTGGTATTGGTAACTTGGCATCTTATTTATGGGCCGCTCAGTTCTGGAAAAAAAATGGAAATTCATATGTCATTTCACATAGCATTAGTGCTCCAATAGATCCTGGTGCAAGCTTTGAATATATTCAAAGCCGTATATTTGAACCCGGTGAGTATTATCTTGATTTATATTGTAATGATTTATCTTGCAGTAACTTAAAGCTAGATCCTCCTGCTGAAATCAGCTTGTCTCGAATTGTGGGAGAGCCCACCTCACAAATTCAATGGATTCCAAGATCCGGATTACCCAGAATTAAAAATATTAAATATTTTAATACTTCGTCTGATAATATTTTTAATGCACTCCCTGCAAAAATTGAAGAATACGATTACAGTTTTTTTGATCAGCCTGGAAATTCAAGTGGATATCTGGTTGAAGGCGGAGCTATAGATGTATCAGGAAATTTAGAAATGGCCAACCCAACCTTTATTTATAAAAATGTAAAAGTATCTCAGGGGAATAATACGGGGCATACGAAGTATTATTACAAAGCTCCGGATGCATATCCTTATCAAGGTAATAATAATTTTTGGCCCAATTATAATATTACCCGTAGTGGACTTATTGATAAAAAGGAAGTTTATAACGCTGCAAACCAAAAGTTATCTGAAGAACTTTTTGATTATACCATTGAAGAATTTGACAGTCCTAAGTATTTGGTTTCCCCAAGTTACTTATCTACTAATTTTTATTTAAAGACCGCCTGGATTAAGAATAATAAAGTAACCTCAAGAAGTTATTTTGATTCCGGAATGGTAGAAACCAAGAATGAGGTCTTCAGAAATACCCACAACAATAAGCCCAATCTTGAAAGAGCCACTTCTTTCGATGGCAGCATTCAGGAGACCACCTATCAATATGCACAGGAGAAGAACAATCAGAAATTAAAAGACGCCAATATGGTAGGCTTTCCTTTAGAAACAACTTCTGTGATTAAGAAAAATGGTTCCGATCCCGGAAAATTAGTCTCAAGAGCAGAAACTAAGTACGACAATGCCGGAAACAAATATCCGTCTTCAGCCGTTTCTTATGACTCTCAGAATACTTTAGCTTCCGAAGTGGTCTTCAACCGATATGACAGCAAAGGAAATCCGGAGCAGTATACTCCTAAAAACGGAATTCCTGTTTCTATTGTTTGGGGCTACAAAAAGACCCAGCCTATTGCGAAAGTGGAAGGAGCTTCCTATGAGCAGATCCTACCATATCTGTCTGATATCATAGCCAAGTCAGATGCCGCAGTGATTTCGGAATCGGATCTTCAGAATGCTTTGGATGCCTTTAGAACCAATGCCAATCTGGTGGATTTTCAGATTACAACTTATGTGTATGATTCTTTAACAAGGATGAAAACTATGACGCCTCCTACCGGAGTGCGTGCTGTTTATCAATACGATACCGCCGGAAGACTGGACAAAGTAGAAGATGAAAGCGGAAAACCTTTAAAGAAATACCAGTATAACTACGGTCATTAATGGTAAGCCATGAGCAGCCTGTAGAAAATCAGGTCTCTCGAATTTTTAATTTCTAATCTCTAAATTAAGATGAAAAAACTATTGCTATTATTCAGTTTTCTGTCGGTAACCTTATCCGAGGCCCAGACAGCATCTGAAAACTATATATCCACTACAGACTGTCTGAATGAAGACTGTACCAAAAAAACATACACCGTACAGTATTTTGACCTTTTGGGAAGACCCAAACAGGTTGTAAATGTTCAGGCTTCCCCATTAAAAAGGGATGTCGTTACCCATATCGAATATGATGAATATGGAAGACAGATTAAAGAATACCTGCCTGTTCCCCAACTTTCGACAGGAGGAGGGAGTTATTACTCAGGACCTCTTGGAGTATATCCTTTGGTTTATGGGGATGAAAAAATTTATACCGAAAAGGTTATTGAAAACTCTCCGTTACAAAGGATTTTGCAACAAAAATCAATCGGAAAAGACTGGAATAATAAATCTACCGATTTTGGGTATGATCTAAATATTCCTGCAGACCACGTCAAAAACTATCAGGTGGTTACCCATTGGAATCAGGTGGAAAAAATTTATAAAAACGAATTACAGTATACTCCGGCAGAATATGCAGCCGGCCAGCTTGTAAAAAATACGGTGACCGATGAAGACGGCAATAAAATCGTAGAATTTAAAGATGCTTCCGGTCAGACTGTCCTTTCCAGAAAAGTAATCAATGCCGGAAAAAATGCCGATACCTATTACGTATACAATGAGTATAAACAGCTTGCCTACGTCATTCCTCCATTGGCCGCAGCAGGAGCTATGGATCCGGCAGCCATAGATAACCTTTGCTACCAGTATGTGTATGACAGCAAAAACCGCCTGGCAGAGAAAAAGCTGCCGGGAAAAGGATGGGAATATTTTGTGTATGATAATCAGAACAGATTGGTGCTGTCTCAGGATGCCGTGCTGGGAAGCCTCAACAATAACTTTGTGGCCAAAGGCTGGATGTTCTCCAAATATGACGCTTTTGGAAGAGTGGTCTATACAGGATTTTTTGCCAATAGCTCTACCAGAACCGCTATGCAGACTGCCCTCAGCAATATGTCATCCAATGCAGGGAATAACGAAAAACGGGATACTACTCCTATTGTACAAAACGGTGAAAATATTTACTATACCAAAAATGCTTTTCCTACCGGAAGTATGACCATTTTAAGTGTCAATTATTACGACACCTATCCGCCTCTTCCTCAGGGAGCAGAAATTCCGGCCACTATTATGGGGAAAACAGTACTGAAACAGCCTGGGCAAAATGGGGCCTCTAAAAATACAAAAAGCCTTCCACTGGCTTCTTATATAAGAAATGTAGAAGACAATGCCTGGACCAAAACCTTCACCTATTATGACGAAAAAGGAAGGACCATAGGGTCTTATGCCCAAAATCATCTTGGCGGATCTACCAGAACAGAATCAGATATAGACTTTGCAGGCGTTACCCAACAAAGCAAGGCTTATCATAAAAGATTGTCAACAGATCCTGAAAAAGTAATCACCCAGAGGTTCACTTACGATGCCCAAAACAGGCTGTTGGTTCATAAGCATCAGGTAGATAACAATCCGGAAGAAATCCTGGTGCAGAATGAGTACAATGAGCTTTCCCAGCTTAAAAATAAAAAACTGGGCGGAACCAATATTGCCCAGCCACTGCAAAGTATTGACTATACTTATAATATCAAAGGCTGGCTGACTAAAATTAATGACCCTTCAAGCCTGAACGGAAAAATGTTCGGATATGAGATGAGATATATCAATCCTGTGAATGCCAATGTAGCCCCCGGAAAATTCGCCGGAATGATCACAGAGATCGACTGGAAGAATGCCTCAGAAGATGTCCTGAAACGATACAATTATACTTATGACGCACTCGGCAGGCTTCAGGATGCCGTATATTCTGAACCCAATGCCTCTGTTCCGTTTAACAATAATTACAATGAGCATCTTACCTATGACCTGAACGGAAATATTAAAACCCTGAAGAGGAATGCTTTTCCTGCAACCGGAGGAGCCACATCTGTTCAGGTAGATGACCTTGTGTACGAATATACCGGAAACCGTTTGACAAAAGTGATTGAAAATGCACTGAACGACACCGGATATGAAGGCGGAAACAATCCTATTTCCTATGATGTGAACGGAAATATGACAAATATGCTGGACAAAAGCATTCAATCTGTACAATATAACTACCTGAATCTTTCTGATCAGTATGTGATCCACCAGAATAGCTTTGGAAAGCCAACCTATAGTACTATCAATTACCTTTACCGTGCTGACGGAACCAAGCTTCGTAAAACGTTTTCTTCTTCCTCACCAAGAGGATCAACCTCAACCCGCATCACAGACTATCTGGACGGTTTTCAGTACAGCTACTTTGAAGGCGGAGGAAACTGTATTACCTGCAGAACCGAAAATGCTTACGAAGCAGAAGCTTATAGAGGTATTCTGGATCCCGGTGTTATTCCGGAATGGAAACTTGATTTTGTAGCCACCGCAGAAGGTTTTTACAGTTTCACCGAAAACCGCTATATTTACCAGTACAGAGACCACCTTGGAAATACCAGAGTCACCTTTGCCAAAAACAGCGCAGGCGCTCCTGAAATTACCGATACCAACAATTACTATCCTTTTGGTTTAAACCATATCTCAGGGTCGTTTGGTACTTCTAACTTTGGTAGTTTCTACAGTTACAAATACAACGGAAAGGAATTACAAGAGACGGGAATGTATGACTATGGTGCAAGGATGATGATGCCTGACCTGGGAAGATGGGGAGCAATGGATGCCATGTCTGAGAAATACAGCTCTTTGAGTCCTTATAACTATGCGATCAATAACCCTGTTATGGTCATTGATCCGGATGGAAATGATGCAATGTTCGCTTCGGGAGAAGCAGCACAATTTGCTTTTAAAATGTATGTAGCAACGATGTCAACAGGAACTGGAACATCAGGAGGGAATATATTTACTGGATTGGATAATAATCCTAAAGAAAATCCAAAACCAGGCTTCTGGGGAAGTATAGGAAACTTCTTTGGTAATTTGTTTGGAAGTAGTAATGGAACGGGAATCAAGACTTATCTACCTGGAGCAGCAATATCTAGAGCAGGCACAGGCGTTATAGAAGTCGGAGAAGTGTTAGAACTTAGTGTAGAGATAGCAGGTATTTTAAGAGCAGGTATGTGGAGTTTACCTTTAATGCTCAATGGTGACAGTGGTTTTTCTGCGAATTCAAAGCCTATTACTGGAGTTACTGATATTCCTGTTACAACAACTGCTGATGAATCAGCTCCAGAAAAAACAATTACTCTATATAGAGGAGTTCATGGAAAACATCCCGATTTGATAAATGCATATATGGGAATCGCAATACCTTGGGGGGACCTGCTACAGCAGCTCAACATAATAGGGGTGATAATAATAGCATGTTTACTTCTTGGTCAACAAGTATTGAAATGGCAAATTATTCTGCATCTAGAAGAGGTCCTGGCGGCAGAATTTTAAAACAAACTTTTCCTATATCAAGATTATCCTTTTTTGATGCACATGGCGAAAATGAAGTACAAGTTTTTGGACCTGTATTTGGAGCCCAAACAATCAAACCTTGGAACCATGGAACTTGGACACCATACTTAAAATAAAGAATAGATTATGAATGATTTAATAGTAAATGAGATTTATAATATTAAAGATAATAAGGAACTAATTAAAGATTATATTAATAAATTAATATCTAAAGAAAATATTTTTGATTCGTTTGTTCAATCGAGGCAGCATTTATTTGAAATTTATAATGATAGATTAGATTTTAGTATATATAAAGGTAATCATTTTGAAGGGCTAGAAGAAGTTGTAGAAGAAATGAGATATTCAGGCCTAAAAAATATACGATTATCATATATTGATGGAACTAAAAGAAGCTGTTCAATATTTAGTAGTGATGACTATAAAGTAATTTTGGGTATTATTTTTTATAATAATTAAGGCAATCGTTAATAATAACAAGAAGTCTGTTTATTTTAGTACCAGAAAATTCCTTGGTACTAAAATTAGACAGTTATATCTGTTTTGATTTTAACAAATAATAAAACCATTGCAAGCTAAACTATCAATCGTTTTATTCTCTTGATTTATGAAAACTATTATATTGCACTAATACAAAAATCTTCTTGAAAGATAAGTAAAAGAGAAACTTTTACGAAGACTGCGAAGGCAGTTCAGTAAGAGTAATCTTTGCTAAAAACAGCGCAGGCGCTCCTGAAATTATTGACACCAACAATTACTATCCTTTTGGTTTAAACCATATCTCAGGGTCGTTTGGTACTTCTAACTTTGGTAGTTTCTATAGTTACAAATACAACGGAAAGGAATTACAAGAGACGGGAATGTATGATTACGGAGCAAGGATGATGATGCCTGACCTGGGAAGATGGGGAGCAATGGATGCGATGTCTGAGAAATACAGTTCCTGGAGTCCTTATAACTATGCGATCAATAACCCTGTTATGGTCATTGATCCGGATGGAAATGATATTCAACCATTATCCGAAGCGCAACAGGCTTTTAAAAATTATGTAGCAACGATGTCAACAGGAACTGAAACATCAGGAGGGAATATTTTTACTGGGTTTAATTTTTCTGGTTTTGGAACAGATGATTGGATCAGAGGACTTGATGGAAAGTGGAGATATGATGCTAATATTACTACTTTAGAAAAGGCAATGCGAATGGCAGGTATTGATGGTTTTGCTAAAAATGGAACAATATTCTCAAATGTAAGTGTAGATGGAGGAAGTATCTCGGCTTATGCACGACTAAATGAAGGAGGTAGTATAACCAAGCTCGGTGCGGATGATCTAGCTTCTATGAATGCAATTGTAGATGCATTACCAATGTGGTTAGGAGGAACGTGGAGAACCTGGACCAATGTAACATTTTACAGTTTTTCCGCAGGATCAAATGATCCTGATAAAGAAACACTTAATAAATTAAAACCACAGGATAAAATTGATTTTAATAATATGTTTGAGTATATTTTAGGTGGGTACGGTAGAGCAACAAAACTTAATCTTCAAGATGGTGCTTTTCAATTTGGTCTTGACATACAGGGCATTGGAAATCCATTTCCTAACATAAATGATACAGTTTATCTAAGAGATTACACATTTAAACAGAACTCCATAGTGCCAATTGATACAATGTACAAAACAATTCCTAAAAAAGGTGAGTCTTTCCAGCAAACTGCTAGAAGACTTCGCAAAACTATTGATTCAGTAAAATCTTCAAAATAATTTAAAATATGGGTAAAATAGTTTTATTGTATTTATTATTTTTTTTAATAATATCGTGCAAAAAACAAGAAGTTAGAAATTTTGATAATCTCAATTCTTCAGAATATTTTTCAATTTCAAGTGAATTAAAAAACTTAAAAAATATTGAAAAAAATAAAATTAATGATTCTCTATATAAGATAACGGGAACATTCAATAACTATGAAATTACAGGATTTGTAGATCATGAAAATATTAGAGTAGGTTGGTGGATAGCTACTAATAAACAATCGAAAGAGATAAATGCTAAATTAGAATATAAATTTGTTGATAATAAAGAGTTTGTTAATCAATACATTTTGTTCAAAAATGGAAAAATAGATAGTACAAATAGTAAATTCTATTGGTTTGATAGGAATAAAAATTTGATTAAATATAATTTTTATATTCCAAATAGCTCTAAAAGTTTAGAACCTGAAGGAAAGCTGAATTATCATATTTATTCCAATGGAACTGAACTAAAACATTTGCAATGTAAGTGTCTACAAATTGAAAATATTTTTAGTTGTGAGTTTCCATATCCAAAAGATATTGAATCTAAAAAAATAATTATTCGTGGAAATTTTTGGGAATTGTTTCAAATGAAAAATGGAAATGTTGGTGAGAATGAAATTTATGTATTAGATACATTGAAATAGTGGAGTTGCTACCTTTTTTAGAACAAAAATTTTATACCCTAACAAAGGGGGATGAAAATTAGAGTATTGGTTTTCAATATCCCTCGGCTGCCGATTGAATCGTGTGTTAAGTAATAGTAACAAAGCCCCGCTATTATAAATACAATGGCAAAGAGCTTCACGAAATAGGAATGTATGATTACGGTGCAAGGATGATGATGCCTGACCTGGGAAGATGGGGAGTAATGGATGCGATGTCTGAGAAATACAGCTCTTTGAGTCCTTACAGCTATGCGATCAATAACCCTGTTATGGTCATTGATCCGGATGGAAATGATGCAATGTTCGCTTCTGGAGAAGCAGCACAATTTGCTTTTAAAATGTATGTAGCAACGATGTCAACAGGAACTGGAACATCAGGAGAGAATATTTTTACGGGGTTGGATAATGAGTATGATAAGGATGGCAAGATGATTAGTAATTTAGGTGGAAATAAGATAGATTTTTATCATCAAAGAAATGGAGATACTAAAGTGATTAGTCGACAAAGTGGGGCTTCAAATATTATTAAAGGAGGAGAATCTATTATTAGAGGTTATATTCATAGAGGAAAAGATGTTGGATGGGGAACTATAACAAGTGAATATTTTGGAGGAAGTGGGCCTACTCGCAGTCTATTTAGTGATTTTAATGATTCTAATGATGGACCTTTTGCTTCTCTAGACAAAGCATCATCTCCGTATTCTTCTTTAGCAAGACAAGCATCATTAAACTCAGAAGATCCAAAAGGGTTTATAGAGATGACATATCTTCAGGCTAATCCTCTAAGAGCAAATTTTGATGGATATGAGCAGATGTGGGGAAGATCCACTGTATCTTGGTACAAATTAGGAGGCGAAACACTTTTTTTAATGTTAGATTCAAAATCTCAGGAGTCATTATTTTATAGATTACCAGTAAATAATTTTGAAAGAACCGAAGGAAAAGTAAATAGCTTTGGAAATACATATCAGACTTATATGTGGACTGAAAGCAATTCCGAAGTTCAAAAAAAAGTAGTTAACCCAACCTTAAAGAACGTTTTTAAACAAGCTGTAACACCACCATCTATATTAACAAGACCTAGATTTTAAATCGAACATTTTAAATTTGATAAATATGAAAAAAAGTATAAGTTTAATTTTATTACCACTTCTATTTTCATGTCAAAATATTAGTAGTGAAGATATGTATGGAAAATATTCGCCTTTATCATATAAAAATACATATGATACCCTGACAATTTACAGAGATGGAGTGTACAATAGGGTTATTTATAATAGGGAAGGGAAAAAGTTATTGGATTACGATTCAAAATATAAAATAGATAATCAATCTATAACACTTTCAAAATTTTATCTAAATTTAGACAAAGATTTAATTGCTTTTCCAGAGGATGTAGAAGACACTAATACAACTTATATAACTTCTTTCAAAAAAAAAGATAAAAACATTTTTCTCTGCTTTGGCCATTATGGAGAAAATTGTTATAAAAAGGTAAAATAACAAAAATTGGCACTCAATTGAGTGCTCCTGCTGGTGGCGAGCGTCACGCTCGTATCTGATAAAATAGCATCAACCCTTTACAAATAGTAAGGGGTTGATTACTTTTATTTAAAGCTTAAGTACGAATCTATGTTTTAAAATATAGAAAATAGGTGTAATTTTAAGATTGTTATTGTTGGTACGAGCAAGATGCTCGCACCAGCTTGGGGTTGTTAAAATGGATTATCTTCAAGCTAACCCCATCACAGCAAATTTTGATTGGTATGAGCAGATGTGGGGAAGATCAAATGTATCTTGGTATAAATTAGGAGATGAAACACTTTTTTAATGACTGATTCTAAGTCACAGGAGTCATTGTTTTATAGATTACCAGTAAATAATTTTGAAAGAACCGATGGAAAGGTAAATAGTTTTGGAAATACATATCAGACTTATATATGGACTGAAAGAAACTCCGAAATTCAAAAAAAAAGTAATTAACCCAACCTTAAAGAACGTTTTTGAACAAGCTGTAACACCACCATCTATATTAACAAGACCTAGATTTTAAATCGAACAACTTAAATTTAATGAATATGAAAAAAAGTATAAGTTTAATTTTATTACCTTTTTTATTTTCTTGCCAAAATATTAGTAATGAAGATATATATGGAAAATATTCACCCATATCATACAAGAATACATATGACACTCTAACGATTAGCAAGGATGGGGGTTATAACAGGGTAATTTACAATATAAAAGGGAAGAAAGTGTTGAATTACAATTCGAAATATAAATTAGAGGGTTCTTCAATAAAGTTTTCTGATTTTTATTTAAATTTAGATAAAGATTTAATTACCTTTCCAGAAGATGTGAATGATACTGATATGACCTATACTACTTTTTTTGAGAAAAAAGATAAGAATATTGTACTTTGCTTTGGCTACCATGATGGGGAGAATTGTTATAAAAAGATTATAGAATAAAAAAACACTGAGCAAAGTCCCCGCTAGTACGAGCGTCTCGTTCGTTTTCAGATTGACTAGTTCTAGTTCTGAAAAAGGTTTACTATTTTAATAAATCAAATATAGTTAAATCAGGGTAGGAATTTTCCTATTCTGATTTTTGCTTTTTAGACTCATAAAAATATGCTTGGAAGGTATGTTCAGAAAGGGGTAAAGTTGCATATAAAACCGCTATATTTACCAATACAGAGATCACCTTGGAAATACCAGGGTAAGCTTTGCCAAAAACAGCGTAGGTGCTCCTGAAATTATTGACACCAACAATTACTATCCTTTTTGCTTAAACCATACGGGCGGAAACGGTTTGAACTCTTCCAACTTTGGAGGTCTCTACTCTTACAAATACAACGGAAAAGAGCTTCAGGAAACCGGGATGTTTGATTACGGCTGGAGACAATATATGCCAGATCTGGGAAGATGGAACGGGATAGATCAATTGTCAGAAAGTTACATTTCTACAAGTCCATATGCTTATGTAGCTAATAATCCTGTTTCGCAGTATGATGTAGACGGAAGATGGTTTAACCAGGATGGGAGTATTGATACTTCAGGAAGAACTCCCGGATTTACCACGGGTAGACAATATTATAATTCTTTTTTTGGTATAAATCCCGGAGATGGTGGAGGTGCAAATAGTATGTTTGCTGCTGGACTTATTGATACAGCATTCGGTTTGGGTGGAACTTGGTCTAATACAGGTTTTGGCTTTATGGATAGTGATGGTACTCTTTTGGGGTATAATGGTAGCTATAAAAGTTTAAATGTTAACTTTGAGGAAGGAGGAATTGGTGAAGCAACCAATTATGTTCCGGAAGTTTTTGTCACAGGAAGAAAAGGTGGAGGTTTCTTTGAGGGATCATACAACAGCTTTATGATGGAGAATGGTATGAACAATGCCAGAATGAGTTGGAACTTAAGTCAAAGCAGATCTTTACTATATGATGCCATAGAAAACACAAAAGTAGGAAGATCTGTATCTGCTGCTGAAAATTTCATGTTTTTGGAGTTACCAGCGTCCCTTGCTGGCGGAGAAATATTGGCCGCTGGTTGGAGAGCAGCCGGAGCTGGAAGATATTTATCTGGTGTAGTAAACAAGGCTTATGCAAACATCGCTCCTAAGATAGTAGCTACTTTTAGTGAAACGGCAGAACAAGCTGTAGTACATGGGAACTCATTAAAAAGTCTAAGACCAACTTGGGGATATAAACTCTATTCAGCTGATGGAACATTTTTAAAGAATGGGATTACATCAAAGCTTATTCCAGAAACAAGATATACCAAGACTTTTATGTCTAATAAAGTTATGATGGAAAAAATATTATTTCCTAATAGAGCTGCAGCTTACCAATGGGAGTTTCAGCAAAATCAAATTCTACGTGGACCATTAAATTTAAATATGCATTAATTATGAGTAATGATACAAATATATTTGGCTGTTTTGTTTCCTATCCTTCGGTGATGTATGATGCAACAGATGAACAAAAAAAAATCGCAAAAAATCAAGGTGATTTATTTCGCATCTATATCTGGGGAGATCAGGGAATTTGTGATAGCTTGAAGGAACTTAAAAAAGAAAATTATGGTAATGATCTAGAACTAGCTTTATTTCAATTCTATGTAAATCCAATTGAATATGAATTAAACAATCTGAAAGAAATTGAATCATATAGAAAAAAAGAAAAGTCTATAGGTATTCCGATTATTATTGATGATGAGAATTTTTTTAGTAAAACAGAGCAGGAACGCTACAATTTTCTAAAACAATCTATTTTACAAAAAATGGAAGTACTTTTGGAAGTTGTTAAGAAGAAAAAACTGGATACGAAAATGGACTTATTAAAATCTGATTTGAGAAAAGTTCTTGAAGAATTGCGGTAATATTGCCCCGCTGCCGATTGCATTGCGTGGTGAATAGCAATAATAAAACCACTGCTATTGAGCGGTGGTTTTGTATTGTAAAAAGCATGATGTTTTTCTATGATTGGCTTTTAAATAATCGCTTTAATTTACTCTGTTAGTAGTTTAGAGCACGCTATAGCAGACTCATATCGGGCTAGATTTGCACCAAAATGGGTGAAAGAAATGTATAATCTAAATTGGAAATAATTATGTTTAGAATATTTAAAAAACAAAAAATAAAAGAGTTTACAGATGAAGAAATAAATTTCTTTAGAGAGCTCGTTAAGCTTTTACCTACTCGTTATCATTATATTCTTAATCAATTGAATAAATATTTTTTAATAAGCTTTAAACCAAACGACTTGAACTTTAAAGATTGGTATAGTGTTCAATTAAATGCAAAATTAGAGAAAGTATATAGCAAACCTAATTTAGGGTATTTTCAATTACAAAATATTTTTATATACAATAAAAAAAGTAAAGAAAAAGAAAAAATTAATATTTCGTTTCTTGAGGGAATGTTTATTGGTTTTTTTATTAAAGATATAAATTTGAATAATTATACTTTAAATCAATATGATACTTCTACTCTAAAAGAAAAACATTTTAAAAATGAGAACGATAAAGAAGTTCTTTTAGAAATAATTAAAGATGTTAATAAGAATAAGTTGGTTGAGTTAGATATAGAGGATACATTTAAAATAGAAATTCCTGAAGGAACTTTTTATACTATTAAAAGCTTGGGGGAAGGCAATTATTTAGCTGTTGATAGTCACGGTATAGTTTATGAACTATTGCATGATCCGTACAGTGTAAAGAAAAAAGCGACTAGTATAAATGATTTACTATAGACATTGATCATGTTTCAGATATGTTGATTTCTGTTATTAATGTGATTTAACATTCCCCTCGCTGCAGCACGATTGCATCGTGTGGCGAATTAATAATAACAACACCACTGCTATTGAGCGGTGGTGTTGTGTTTTAAAAACTTTATATATTTATTTTGAAAACAATAAGTATATTTATCAATATAAAGACCAACTTGATAGACCAATAAAAGAGAAGGTTTTACGAAAACTGCTAATATAGTTAAGTAAGTGTAACCTTTGCCAAAAACAGCGCAGGCGCTCCCGAAATTATTGATACCAACAATTACTATCCTTTTGGACTGAATCATATCTCAGGGTCGTTTGGTATTTCTAACTTTGGTAGTTTCTACAGTTACAAATACAACGGAAAGGAATTACAAGAGACGGGAATGTATGACTATGGTGCAAGGATGATGATGCCTGACCTGGGAAGATGGGGAGCAATGGATGCCATGTCTGAGAAATACAGTTCCTGGAGTCCTTATAACTATGCGATCAATAACCCTGTGATGGTGATTGATCCGGATGGAAATGATATTCAACCATTATCCGAAGCGCAACAGGCTTTTAAAAATTATGTAGCAACGATGTCAACAGGAACTGAAACATCAGGAGGGAATATTTTTACTGGGTTTAATTTTTCTGGTTTTGGAACAGATGATTGGATCAGAGGACTTGATGGAAAGTGGAGATATGATGCTAATATTACTACTTTGGAAAAGGCAATGCGAATGGCAGGTATTGATGGTTTTGCTAAAAATGGGACGGTTCTGGCTAATACAAAAATAGGACCTAATGGAGAAATTGGATATGTAAGACTAGGTGAGGGAGGAAAAGCCAGCTATGCAGAGCAATACGGAGCGATAGATGCATTGACAAGTGCAATGCCTACGTGGTTAGGTGGAACGTGGAGAACCTGGACCAATGTAACATTTTACAGTTTTTCCGCAGGATCAAATGATCCTGATAAAGAAACACTTAATAAATTAAAACCACAGGATAAAATTGATTTTAATAATATGTTTGAGTATATTTTAGGTGGGTACGGTAGAAATACAAAGCTTGATCGTAAAAGTTTTGGAGATGCTTTTATCCAATTTGGGCTTGATGTAGAAGGCATTGGAAATCCTTTTAATTTCAAGAGTAATGATAGTACTGCTTTAGTGGAGCAAATCTCAGATTCTCCATTTTCTTACTCAAGAGATACAATAAAAAAAGTTCCTACTCAAACGAAAACCAATGATAGTATTATGTTTAATAATGCTGTTAAAAATGTTAATGATCAAAAGTTAAAAAACTATTATAATAGAATAAATTTTCTCGGCAAAAAATGGTAGTAAAAAATAATAAAAGAACGGCGAAAAATTTTTTTTTGCTTTTAATTATCTTTTTATTTTTTTCATGTAAAAAAAATGATAAAAATTTTAGTAAACACGTCAATATTCAGGATATTACTAATGAAGATAATTATGCAATTAGTAGTAAAAAAGAAAATGATTCAATAATTCTAATTAGTGGTGAGAGTAATCAATATACTTTGCAAGGCTATAAGAATGTTAAAAATAATGAAAAAATAGGATGGTGGAAAGTTAAGGATAAAACTAACGATTTTTTGTATGAGATTGAGTTTTTGTCAGTAAATATGGAAAAAGAAAATCAGATTAAATTTTATGAAGAAGGTAAATTGATAAATAGATTTAGTCAATATTATGATATTATTTATAAGAATAATGGATATGAATTTAAATTTTATTTTCCAAAGTATAAAGATGAAAAAACCAGAGTGGAATTTAATTATATGACAAAAAATAATAATACTATTGAAGATAAAAGGATTGATTGTAAAACCGAAAATGGTTATTACATATGTTTTATTCCTGGGGAAAAAAAAGAAAAATCAATTGCAGGGGTTGCAACATTTTTTTCCGAAAGTGAAAATAAAAAAGAAACAACTTTTTCATCTGTAAGTATGTTTGTTAATAATTAAAGTTCCACCGCTCTGCGAAGTTTGTAACTTCGTAGCTGTCGAGTTCCTGTGTCGCTTTTAGTTTATTAAGAGTGGCTCATACAGTCCATCTTTTACGAGATAATCTAAGGTGACGCCTGAAGCATTCGCAATTTTTGTAACCAGGTCAATCGACGGAACATTTTCCCTCGCTAACGCAAAATTGCATCGTGTGGTGAAATAATAATAACAAGACCACTGCTATTGAGCAGTGGTTTTGTGTTGTAAAACGTGTTCTGTTTTTTATCTGAAAATAAAGTGTAATCTTCGCTGGATAAAGGGGGGAAGTCTGTACAATATAACTACCTGAATCTTTCTGATCAGTATGTGATCCACCAGAATAGCTTTGGAAAGCCAACCTATAGTACTATCAATTACCTTTACCGTGCTGACGGAACCAAGCTTCGTAAAACGTTTTCTTCTTCCTCACCAAGAGGATCAACCTCAACCCGCATCACAGACTATCTGGACGGTTTTCAGTACAGCTACTTTGAAGGCGGAGGAAACTGTATTACCTGCAGAACCGAAAATGCTTACGAAGCAGAAGCTTATAGAGGTATTCTGGATCCCGGTGTTATTCCGGAATGGAAACTTGATTTTGTAGCCACCGCAGAAGGTTTTTACAGTTTCACAGAAAACCGCTATATTTACCAGTACAGAGACCACCTTGGAAATACCAGAGTCACCTTTGCCAAAAACAGCGCAGGCGCTCCTGAAATTATTGATACCAACAATTACTATCCTTTTGGACTGAATCATATCTCAGGGTCGTTTGGTATTTCTAACTTTGGTAGTTTCTACAGTTACAAATACAACGGAAAGGAATTACAAGAGACGGGAATGTATGACTATGGTGCAAGGATGATGATGCCTGACCTGGGAAGATGGGGAGCAATGGATGCCATGTCTGAGAAATACAGCTCTTTGAGTCCTTACAGCTATGCGATCAATAACCCTGTTATGGTCATTGATCCGGATGGAAATGATGCAATGTTCGCTTCTGGAGAAGCAGCACAATTTGCTTTTAAAATGTATGTTGCAACGATGTCAACAGGAACAGGAACATCAGGAGGGAATATATTTACAGGATTGAATAATAACCCTAAAGAAAATCCAAAACCAGGCTTCTGGGCAAGTATAGGGAACTTCTTTAGAAATTTGTTTGGGAATGGTAAAAAAGGAACTTTAGAAGTTGGTCCTGTGGAAAGAATCGCTGAAGATTATAGTGCGAGTGGAAGCAGATTATTTGGTTTAATACAAGGGGCCAATTATAACCCAATGGCTGAATACAGAGCACGCCGTGATAATTCTTTTTATAATGATGGAGAAACTAGTTTAGACCGATCTTTTAGATTAATGAATAGTTCTCATATAGAAATCATGCAGGACTTTGGGGGAGGTGGCTACAATATGTTTGGAGGATATGGGAGAGTTGCGAAAGCTGCTGGTGCTGCAAGTATAGCTGAAGAAATTTCCTTGGCTGCAGAAATATCTGCAGAAGCAGAAGCTAATGGCATTAAAAGTGCTCAGAAAGGTATTAATCCAGAAATTATAGGTAAATATTTTGAGCAAATGTCAAATGGTACTTATAAATCGACTGGCGGAGCCGGATACATACATGAAGGAAAATATATTTTACTAGATGGAAATCACAGAATGAATGCTGCAATTAAATATGGGATTGAAACAGGTGATTTTCAATATGTTGAACAGATTATTAATAAAGGGAACTTTATAAGACGAAATCCTGTTATAGATAACCATCGTATATACAAGTTACCCACAAAATAGATAACTATGCATAAACAAGTAATAATTTTAAACAAAAATATAAATTTAGAAACTTCAGGCGTATATGTTGTTTTCAATAATAATTTATCAAATAGCAAATTAGATGTTTCGGAAAAAGTATTTTATATTAATTTACCTAACGAAAATTCTATTAATCTATCAAACTATACAAATAACAAGGATTTATCTGTTAATGTTTATAAAAAATTAATAGATAAATATAATTTAGAATTAATTAAGCCTAGACAGATTATAGATATATTTAATAAATTAATTTACGCTATTATTAATGAGATTGAAAATTATGATGTTTTGGTAATAGGAACAATGGGACTAGATTTCGACAGTATAAAATTAATGATTCAAGAGTTAATAAATATTAGTAAAAGTTATAAAAAAACTTTCATTTTTGTTCAAGAAACTACTAAGAATATTAACACATTCGAAAAAGTCACTCAGTTAAAATTAAAGGATTTTGAAAATTGGTATATAAATAACTCTATAAATAATAATGAGACATTTTTATTTAAGCGAAAGTAAGAAATAGTGTAATTCACTCTGTAAATTCTATCATTCTGCTGAGGTGAATATTTTTTCAAATCTGGAGGAAAAGAATTTGTTAGTAAAAAAGTGTTACAAACTTATCAGGAATTGGCTACAAGAATAGGTAAACTTCCCTGTTTTTTCAGGAAACAGGGATGTATGGAGCAAGAATGATGATGCCTGATCTGGGAAGATGGGGAGCAATGGATGCCATGTCTGAGAAATACAGTTCCTGGAGTCCTTATAACTATGCGATCAATAACCCTGTGATGGTGATTGATCCGGATGGAAATGATATTCAACCATTATCCGAAGCGCAACAGGCTTTTAAAAATTATGTAGCAACGATGTCAACAGGAACTGAAACATCAGGAGGGAATATTTTTACTGGGTTTAATTTTTCTGGTTTTGGAACAGATGATTGGATCAGAGGACTTGATGGAAAGTGGAGATATGATGCTAATATTACTACTTTAGAAAAGGCAATGCGAATGGCAGGTATTGATGGTTTTGCTAAAAATGGGACGGTTCTGGCTAATACAAAAATAGGACCTAATGGAGAAATTGGATATGTAAGACTAGGTGAGGGAGGAAAAGCCAGCTATGCAGAGCAATACGGAGCGATAGATGCATTGACAAGTGCAATGCCTACGTGGTTAGGAGGAACGTGGAGAACCTGGACCAATGTAACATTTTACAGTTTTTCCGCAGGATCAAATGATCCTGATAAAGAAACACTTAATAAATTAAAACCACAGGATAAAATTGATTTTAATAATATGTTTGAGTATATTTTAGGTGGGTACGGTAGAGCAACAAAACTTAATCTTCAAGATGGTGCTTTTCAATTTGGTCTTGACATACAGGGCATTGGAAATCCATTTGGAGGTTCATCAGGATCAGCACCAGTAAAACTGGATACATTTAGTTATTATGGCCCTCAAGCAATAGGTGTCAATATTTATAGAGGAGAAGGTGGCAGAATAAATGGCGCTGGAATTAAAACTCAAGACGTTTATAAATATGATATGTCAAGAAGTCAAAAGGATTCAATGATTAATAGATTTAATGCTGATGGTGTGAAATTTGGTAGACAAGCTGATTCTATATTAAAAAGAATAACACCAAGATAATATGAGAACTAAAATAATTTGCGCACTAATTTTATTCATTATTTTTTCTTGTAAAAAAGATAAGGCTGAAAGTTTTAAAGAAGAATTAACCCAATCTATCCAAAAAAAAATTACACAAGAACTTAAACAGGACAGTTCTACTTTAGAATCCATTCAACTTGTAAAATTTGATACTTTAAAAGAATGGCAAGAAGCTGACTTTGTATCTAACTATTCTACTCAAAGATTGATAATATTAAATAAACAACAGCAACAGTTAACAAAAAAGCTTGAGAATATTAAAACAATAAAAGATTTGGAACGAATCAAATCACAATATGCAAAAGTAGAGGACAGTATGAAACACGAAATAAAAATTATAAAAAGTGTGGAACATCTAAAACCCAATAATACTAAAACAGGCAACTATCAGTCAATTTTTCTTTTAAAGGTTTATGATAAAAAATCCAATACAGTTAAAAACGATTCATTATTTATGTTTACAAATGAAAAAAAAGTAATCTTCACATCAACACAATTTATGGAGCAGTGTATTGCAAGGTTTAAAAGAAACTAAACCATCGAGTTGCTACCTTTTTTAGGATAGAAAGTTTATCCTCCTTATAACCTCGCTGCCGCAAGATTATACTGTGTGGAGAAGTAATAATAACAAAACCACTGCAATTATGTAGTGGTTTTGTTAAAAAAACGTTCTGTTTTTGTTTGTGAAAAGCCATATATTTATTTTGAAAACATTAAGTATATTTATCAGTATAAAGGCCAACTTGATAGACCAATAAAAGAAAAGCTTTTACGAAAACTGTGAACGCAGTTCAGTTAGAGTCACCTTTGCCAAAAACAGCGCAGGCGTTCCTGAAATTATTGACACCAACAATTACTATCCTTTTGGTTTAAATCATATCTCAGGGTCGTTTGGCATCTCCAACTTTGGAAGTTTCTACTCCTATAAATATAACGGTAAAGAACTTCAGGAAACAGGTATATATGATTACGGAGCAAGGATGATGATGCCTGACCTGGGAAGATGGGAGCAATGGATGCCATGTCTGAGAAATACAGCTCTTTGAGTCCTTACAGCTATGCTATCAATAACCCTGTTATGGTCATTGATCCGGATGGAAATGATGCAATGTTCGCTTCTGGAGAAGCAGCACAATTTGCTTTTAAAATGTATGTTGCAACGATGTCAACAGGAACAGGAACATCAGGAGGGAATATATTTACAGGATTGAATAATAACCCTAAAGAAAATCCACAACCAGGCTTTTGGGGAAACATAGGGAATTTCTTTAGTAATTTGTTTGGAGGGAATAAGGGGGCCGATATTTCAATTCTTTTAAGAGGTGCTGATATTTCTAGAACATTTCAGGTAGGAGAAGTAACTGAAATAACAGCAGAAGGCTTTTTTGCTAGAATGGGTGCAGCAGTCGCATCAACATCAGCTTTAACATTAGGAGCTGTTTTAACCCCTACAATGATGAAAGATCCTGCATATGATTGGACGAGAGACTTGGATATATCTTTATCAAAAGAAATTTCTAGAGGTGATAATAATAGAAATGGGATATTACTATATAGGGGTGTTTCATCTTTTGCACATACAGAAACACAAGCTATGATGTATAATGAGGCATCATTTGGAATTGCAATTCCAAATGGACTAAGACCAGGAAATAAAGCGCATTGGGATATGGATGATCATGCAATGAACGATAATTATTCTGTATGGACATCGTGGACCACTAATAAATCAACCGCCAGAGATTTTGCAACTGCTATGGGAAAAGCATCAGGAATCATTTTATCTAAACGTTTTAAAATTGGAGTTACTGCTATTCCTAATGTTTCAGAGACAGGAAAAAGAATGCAGGAAAGCGAATGGTTAATTTTTGGACCAGTAATAAGAGCTAATGTAGAACATATAAAGCCATAAAATGAAAACAGAAGAAGAAATTTTTAATTTAATAAAAAAAAGCATCAATTTACGGGGAGAATTTAACGATTATCATATAAGGTTGAGTAATGGGAGATTTGATAGGGAAAATATGATTGGGGTATATAGTATTAGAGAAGGGATAGCTATCAATCAAAAAAACTATAAACTTGCAGAGCAAATGCATCAATTACTTATTGGATTAAAAAATGATTCTGGAATTTTATTAAAGGGTGTAACTATTGATGGGAAAAATTATTCTGGGATGTATTATTTAAGTGAAAATTATGATAAAATTATTGGGTATTTAGATAATGAACTTGATGAAAAATGATAATGTAATTAGTCAGATTTTGCTTATTCCCTGCTGTTGCGAGCGTCTCGCTCGTACCTGATAAAATAACAACAACCCTTACTATTTGTAAGAGTTTATTGTTTTATGAGAATAAATGTACTAACTGCTATTATAATCTTGTTTGTACGAGCATAGAGGTATGTTACTTTAAAAGAAACTTCAGATTGGATAACAAAGAATAAAGATTTTCCAGTAGCATCAATTAAAGTTCCGAGTTACTCGAATTGAGCTCTTAGTATCTGTTGAGAATAATAGTATAGCAGCTTATCAAGGAGAAAAAATAGATCAGTTAAATTAAATATAGTACTAAATGCAAAATAAAATTATCCCCGCTCTGCGAAGTTTGTAACTTCGTACCAGATAATTGCTGGTACAGAGGTAAATTTCTTTGTTTTTGAACACTTCCCCTTTTTCAAACAGTTGATATCAATATAATAGTAAGGAACTAGAGGAAGCAGAGATGTATGATTACGGTGCAAGGATGATGATGCCTGATCTGGGAAGATGGGGAGCAATGGATGCCATGTCTGAGAAATACAGTTCCTGGAGTCCTTATAACTATGCTATTAATAATCCTGTGATGGTGATGTAATCTTCCCTAAAAACTATAGCACTTAAAAATATAGTTTTTAAATTTGGAATACTATGAAAAACAGTAAATTTTCAGAAGTTCAGATCATCAAGATTTTATCTGAACAAAATCAGGGTAAAACAGTCAATGAGATTTGCAGGGATTACGGTATCAGCCAACCGACCTTTTACAACTGGAAGAGTAAATATGGTGGATTGGATGTGCAGCAACTCTCTAAAATGAAGGAACTTGAAAAGGAACTTTCGCAGTACAAAAAAATCGTAGCTGAACTTACGTTGGAAAATGTTGTGATGAAAGATGTGATTGCAAAAAAGTTTTAACACCTTCCGAGAAACGGGAACTGGTTGTTTATTCCGGATCAGAACACGGAATAAGCACTCGGAATGCGTGTAGACTTTTCATTATAGGCAGTTCGGTATTTTACTATAAAAAGAAGCAGAACAATGAAGACGACAAGATTCGGGATGAGCTGTTTTTCCTTGCTGAGCAACACCAAACATGGGGGTTTTGGACGATGTACCACCGTTTAAGAAACTTGGGATTTTGGTGGAATCATAAACGGGTTTACAGGATTTATAAATCGATGAAACTGAATTTAAGAAGCAAGCGAAAAAAACGTCTTCCGGCACGGGTAAAAGAACCTTTGCTTCGACCGATTTATCCGAATGTAACGTGGAGTATGGACTTTATGCATGACACTTTAGAGAATGGTAAAAGCGTCAGAAGCTTGAATATCATTGATGATTTTAACAGAGAAATTTTGAATATTACGATTGACACCAGTTTACCTTCTGCGCGGGTAGTTTCTCAACTAGAACAACTGATCGACTGGCGCGGAAAACCGGAAAAAATAAGAGTTGATAATGGTCCGGAGTTTATTGCAGAAAAATTAAAAGATTGGTGCGGTAAAAATGAAATTACCCTTCATTATATTCAACCTGGAAAACCGACACAAAACTCTTTGGTAGAAAGATTCAACAGAACTTTCCGTACAGAATTCTTAGATGTCTATCTCTTTGAGAACATAAAACAGATGAGAAATTATGCACAAATCTGGATGTGGATGTATAATAATGAGCGCCCACACAAGGCTCTCCAATATCTTACACCAAGGGATTTTTTATTGAAATATGGAAAACTCACCCAAGCTCAGGCTATGGAGTTTCCCACATTCCAACAAAATTATTACAACGACAACAATAAATTATTAACCAAAAACTCTACTTTTGAATGTGCATAGACATGGTGAGATTACAGTGATTGATCCGGATGGAAATGATATTCAACCATTATCCGAAGCACAACAGGCTTTTAAAAATTACGTAGCAACGATGTCAACAGGAACTGAAACATCAGGAGGGAATATTTTTACTGGGTTTAATTTTTCTGGTTTTGGAACAGATGATTGGATCAGAGGACTTGATGGAAAGTGGAGATATGATGCTAATATTACTACTTTAGAAAAGGCAATGCGAATGGCAGGTATTGATGGTTTTGCTAAAAATGGGACGGTTCTGGCTAATACAAAAATAGGACCTAATGGAGAAATTGGATATGTAAGACTAGGTGAGGGAGGAAAAGCCAGCTATGCAGAGCAATACGGAGCGATAGATGCATTGACAAGTGCAATGCCTACGTGGTTAGGAGGAACGTGGAGAACCTGGACCAATGTAACATTTTACAGTTTTTCCGCAGGATCAAATGATCCTGATAAAGAAACACTTAATAAATTAAAACCACAGGATAAAATTGATTTTAATAATATGTTTGAGTATATTTTAGGTGGGTACGGTAGAGCAACAAAACTTAATCTTCAAGATGGTGCTTTTCAATTTGGTCTTGACATACAGGGCATTGGAAATCCATTTCCTAACATAAATGATACAGTTTATCTAAGAGATTACACATTTAAACAGAACTCCATAGTGCCAATTGATACAATGTACAAAACAATTCCTAAAAAAGGTGAGTCTTTCCAGCAAACTGCTAGAAGACTTCGCAAAACTATTGATTCAGTAAAATCTTCAAAATAATTTAAAATATGGGTAAAATAGTTTTATTGTATTTATTATTTTTTTTAATAATATCGTGCAAAAAACAAGAAGTTAGAAATTTTGATAATCTCAATTCTTCAGAATATTTTTCAATTTCAAGTGAATTAAAAAACTTAAAAAATATTGAAAAAAATAAAATTAATGATTCTCTATATAAGATAACGGGAACATTCAATAACTATGAAATTACAGGATTTGTAGATCATGAAAATATTAGAGTAGGTTGGTGGATAGCTACTAATAAACAATCGAAAGAGATAAATGCTAAATTAGAATATAAATTTGTTGATAATAAAGAGTTTGTTAATCAATACATTTTGTTCAAAAATGGAAAAATAGATAGTACAAATAGTAAATTCTATTGGTTTGATAGGAATAAAAATTTGATTAAATATAATTTTTATATTCCAAATAGCTCTAAAAGTTTAGAACCTGAAGGAAAGCTGAATTATCATATTTATTCCAATGGAACTGAACTAAAACATTTGCAATGTAAGTGTCTACAAATTGAAAATATTTTTAGTTGTGAGTTTCCATATCCAAAAGATATTGAATCTAAAAAAATAATTATTCGTGGAAATTTTTGGGAATTGTTTCAAATGAAAAATGGAAATGTTGGTGAGAATGAAATTTATGTATTAGATACATTGAAATAGTGGAGTTGCTACCTTTTTTAGAACAAAAATTTTATACCCTAACAAAGGGGGATGAAAATTAGAGAATTGGTTTTCAATATCCCTCGGCTGCCGATTGAATCGTGTGTTAAGTAATAGTAACAAAGCCCCGCTATTATAAATACAATGGCAAAGAGCTTCACGAAATAGGAATGTATGATTACGGTGCAAGGATGATGATGCCTGACCTGGGAAGATGGGGAGTAATGGATGCGATGTCTGAGAAATACAGCTCTTTGAGTCCTTACAGCTATGCGATCAATAACCCTGTTATGGTCATTGATCCGGATGGAAATGATGCAATGTTCGCTTCTGGAGAAGCAGCACAATTTGCTTTTAAAATGTATGTAGCAACGATGTCAACAGGAACTGGAACATCAGGAGGGAATATTTTTACTGGGTTTAATTTTTCTGGTTTTGGAACAGATGATTGGATCAGAGGACTTGATGGAAAGTGGAGATATGAAGCTGGTATTACTACTTTAGAAAAGGCAATGCGAATGGCAGGTATAACCGGTTTTGCTAAAAATGGAACAATATTCTCAAATGTAAGTGTAGATGGAGGAAGTATCTCGGCTTATGCACAACTAAATGAAGGAGGTAGTATAACCAAGCTTGGTGCGGATGATCTAGCTTCTATGAATGCAATTGTAGATGCATTACCAATGTGGTTAGGAGGAACGTGGAGTACATGGGAATCTCAAGAATTTCCTCAGATCACCAATACTGGAGGACTGGCAAGAACTGATTTTGATGCAAGCACCTGGGACAAATTCAGACCTGGTGATAAGCTTTTTACTTTAGATGCTGGAAGCTTTATATTTCCAAGTACTTTTCCAGCCGACGGTTCTAAAGGAGTACCAACATGGGCAGGTAGAGTGTATGCGGGTGTATGGGGTGTAGATAGAATTAGAGAATTGTCAGATTTGTTTGTTGGAAAGAAAAGTGATAATAGTCTAAATTCTATGTCTGTAAAAGTAACATCTTTAGACTCAATTAAATCTACGGGTTTTACATATCAAAAAGATACAACTATATTCTATGGAAATAAATCAGGCGATTTTGACAGAGCATATAAACCAGTTCAAGACAGTTCTTATAATAGGGATATCAGAAACTTTAATAGTAGAGTTCCAAGCCAATATCGAATAAAATAAAAGAAGATGAGAAATAGAGTAATAGGATTTTTGTTTTTAGTTATAATAACAGGATGTAACGAAGATAAACAAACGAATGCTTTATCTATAAAGAAAGCCAGTGAGGAAGTGTTTAATTTAAATAATTATCAAGCAAAACAACAAAAAAAAGTTAATGACTCTGTTATTCATTATGAGGGAGTTAATAACCGATTTCTAATCAAAGGAAAATATAATTATCAAAGAAAATATAAAATAGGTTGGTGGAGAGCTTATGATCTGAAAAATAATGAAAAATATTTAGACATAGAATTTTATAAAGAATTTGATAAAAAGAAAGAATTGAATAATCAAATTATTTTTTATAGGAATAATAAGATAAACGCATCTAACAGTAAGTTTTATGTAAAGAAGTACAATAGTAAAGATAATACTATTTTATATAATTTTTATTTCCCAAAGAGTATTGATAAAATACACTCTGCGAAAATAAACATTGGTATAATTGCTGATATGAAACCTTTGCTATATCCAATGACTTTTGAATGCAATAGTAAGAATAATAGTTATAGTTATTCTTTGGATATTTCTAAATATAAAAACCATCCTGTATTAAATATATTGGGTTCATTTTCGGAGCATTCAATTAATGAGAAGAAAAGAGAAATTGGTATTAATGAAATTCTAATAGATGACACAATAAAAAATGTAAATACCATTAGGTAATATAAGGCCAACTTTTAAAGTTACCCCATTGTGCAAAGTCTTGGGCTTTGATGATATAATAAACCACTGCAATTGCGGTGGTTTTATTGTCTCCCAATGCTTGAAAATAAATCAATAAAAACACAATAATTGATAAATCTGCAACATAAAGGTATATACTCTATTATTCTATACTTACTATATATGTGAATTTACATACCAATAATAGCTATCGGATTGTATATGCTTGATTACTAAAATGCGTTTTTCCCAAATAAAATTCTAAAGTGCAACTATGAGTGCTTATGGCTTAATCTAATGTATAAGAGTATTAACAACTATCCCTCTTTACTGTAAGATTATATCCTGTAGTGTAGTAATAATAGCGAAACCACTGCTATTAAGCGGTGGTTTTGTTTGTGAAAAAAAATTCTGTTTTGTATGTGAAAGTCTATAGGTTTATTCTGAAAACAATAAGTATTTTTATCTTTATAAACAATATCTCAGGGCGTTTGGCACCTTCAGCTTTGGAAGTTTCTAATCCTGTAAGTACAACGGTAAAGAATTACAGGAAACCGGGATGTATGATTACGGAGCAAGGATGATGATGCCTGACCTGGGAAGATGGGGGAGCAATGGATGCCATGTCTGAGAAATACAGTTCCTGGAGTCCTTATAACTATGCTATTAATAATCCTGTGATGGTGATTGATCCGGATGGAAATGATGCAATGTTTGCTTCTGGAGAAGCAGCACAATTTGCTTTTAAAATGTATGTAGCAACGATGTCAACAGGAACTGGAA